>CAVEFO010000091.1:0-2025 GCA_963615055.1 Lachnospiraceae bacterium | reverse complement strand
GCCAAAGCGTCAAGTGATTATTCGATAGCACTTGGGTATGGAGCTCTTGTCACGAATTATGACGGTAAAGGGATTTATAAGGATACCGATGGGGTAGCCGGTATTGCCATCGGGAGTCAAGGCGGTGGTACAGCGGGAGCCAAGGTTACGGCTGACTACGGTATTGCGATAGGGACAGGATCTTCTGTCATGTCATGGGCAGCCGGGAAAGCGGCGGGAATTGCCATCGGGTATGGAGCCAAAGTCAGAGATGCGTATTCCAGCGCTGAGTACGGCGGCGTAGCAATCGGGCAAAGCGCTTCGTCGAAAGGCATGTCAGTGGCAATCGGAAGTCTCAGCACGGCCGCTAATGACTATTCTGTGACCATTGGGTACAATACGGTTTCCAATGCTTCGCATGGGACGGCTGTCGGTTTTGGCGCAGCGACATATGTACCGGGAGGCGTTGTGCTGGGCAATGGCACCGTAGGAGTAGAAGGCCAAGCACTGCCACCGAATAAGCATGTAGACGGTGAAGGCGGGATTGCTATCGGGACAAAATATTGGTACTACGAAAACGCACCTACGGTCACGGGGAGTTATGGGATAGCGATGGGCACCAATTCTTCGGTAACAGGCAAAAAATCCTTGGCTCTCGGCTACGGGTCTTCAGCGACAGAGGAGAATGCGGTGGCGCTCGGGCAAGGCTCCGTGGCCGATACCGCCAATACGATTTCCGTGGGTTCCGGCGCAGAGATTGGCGGATTTACCCGTAAGATTGTGAATGTGACGGCCGGTTCGAATATAAACGATGCGGCGACGTACGGGCAACTCGTGAATGCGCAGGAAGTGAAAGATGGTTCCGAAAATGTGACCTACACGGCGTATGAATTGAAAGCCGGGGAAGAGACGGAAATCAAAAACAATGCCGGCGGTACCGCTTTCAAACTGAAACTGAATTTGAAGGATGGTCAGATTGCGACCGGTGATGATGGCAGCGGGTATGTGACGGGGAAGGCGGTTTATGACGAGCTTCGTCCGGCGGATAGTCAAACATATCATTACATCGGAAAGACGAAAGAAGGGGGTACGAAGTATACGACTGCCGATAATTTGATTGCGCTGGATACGCAGGTCAAGGCGAATGAAGATGCCATTAGCGGCATCAATACCAATATTACGACGTTGACAGGCGATGTCTCGACGATGAAGGCGGACGTTTCTTTGATAAAGACGGACGTTTCTGCCATTAAACAAAATATCGAAGGGATGAGCAGCCAATTGGACGGCCTCAGGCTGGATGGCGGTCAATATGTATTCTCGAAGGACAATAATACAAAGGCAATCCAATATGCCAATAATGGGGGCACAGCCTTTACGATTACTATCAATGGCCTTGGTGAAGGTGGCGGTGGGACGGACTACAATGCCGGAAACGGGATTGCCATCCAAGATAACGAGATTTCTGTCAAAGTGGCCGAAAAGAGCGGTCTCACTGTCGATGAAAACGGACTTGGCGTCAAAGTGGCTGAAAATGGTGGATTGACGGTAGACGAGAAAGGTCTGGCCGTACAAAAAGATGGGAAAGTCGAGAGCGGGAATACCGGCATCGTGACGGGCGGCACCGTCTATGATGCAATCGCAGGAAAGACGGGTGACACGACGAAACTTTCGGCGGCCGGGCTCGGCGATAATTTGACGGATAGCGTGCTCACCGTGAATGACAAGATTGGCAGCCTTTCGGCGGACATCAATAAAGTCGGTGCCGGCGCGGCGGCTCTGGCGGCTCTCCGTCCGGAAGGATTTGATCCGGATGACAAGTGGAGCTTTGCGGTCGGATACGGGCATTACAAAAATGCGAACGCGGGAGCGCTCGGCGCTTTCTTTAAGCCGAATGCGGACACGACGCTTTCTCTCGGCGGGACGATTGGAAACGGGGATTCCATGATGAATGCGGGCGTTTCCTTCAAACTCGGTGCTCGTAGCGATAAGAGTGTGTATCGCACAGAGGGGGCTGTCTCGCAGGAGCTGGCGGCGCTTCGTAAG
>CAVEFO010000090.1:0-2025 GCA_963615055.1 Lachnospiraceae bacterium | reverse complement strand
CCCGGCCCAATATCGGCTCAAGCTCATGGCTAAATAAAATTAGCGAGACAGTAAACGTGTCTCGCTAACAAAGTCTAACTTTTGGGGGTCACAACAGTGAGGCTGCTGTTTTTTGTTGCGATTTGTGCTGTTCGCCGTCCGCGATTCGTTGACCGTGCGGGATTGACTTTCCTTCTCAGACGTAAGATGGTTGCCGGTTTTTAGTTCTTAGCGGTTAGGTAAAAGCGGTGTCGCTTCGAGACATTTTTATAATTGCGCGAAGCGCGTACCGCTTTTGTCTAATCGCTAACAGCTGACAACTAAGAGCTATCTTGCGCGTGAGCAGAAAAGCCGAGCAGCCATCTGACGTCTCGAACTCGATGCGTCGGCTCCTCGAAATGAAAAATGAACAGCGGCGGATATCGATTAGAAATGCAGAATTTGCTTGGCGGTTTCATTGACACGCTGGATGATGGGGCCGGATAGGAGGACCGTGATGACGGTGCAGGAGCCGAAAGTGCCGCCGAGGGAGACGCCTATTACCACGAGAAGAAAATCCAAAATCATGCGGACGATTTTTAGCGGCTATCTGTTTCTTTCTGCCAGAGCAAAAGTGAGCGCTTCATAAGAACCGCGACCGAGGGCGGCGGAGGCGTAGAGACCCGTCCCGGCGGCAAACAGAATGACGCCGAGGATCATAATCATAAAATCGATCCACGCGCAGCCGCTGTACACATGACAGCCTGCGAATCCATCCACGCACGCGCTGTAGATGATCTGGTAGAGGATGGTCCCGATGTGAAGTTGCGTCCGGTCGTAGAAAAAAACGAAGAGAATCATGGCGAGGGCGACGTAAAAAGAAGCGAGCCCGATGCTGACGGAAAAGGTTTCGGAAATACCTTGCCACAGCACAGCCAACGTCGCGCCGTCGAATCCGGCGTACAGCGCCAATGTGATGCCGTAAGCGGAAACGACGGAGCCGATTACGATGGCGGCGAATCTCCGGATGATATTTTTGGGAATGCGTTGTTTCATCAAAAGTTCCTCAAAATAAAAATCGCCACACACTCCAAGAAGAGTGTATGGCGAAAAATGAGCCGCGGCTCAGAAAAATCCATACTGATTTTGGATTCTCAGTATAGCACATTTGTGTGGAAACGGCAAAATTTCAGTCTTTTCGTAGATCGAATCAAGAAATATTTATTTTACTTATCTATCTTGTAAGCATATAATAAAATGGAAATGGGTGTAAGAGCAGATAAGAGGAGTTGTTTGCATGAAGAAATTAGGTTTGATCGGCGGCACAGGGCCGGAATCCACCATTGAATACTATAAGGGCATTGAATACGGCGTACAGCAGAAGCTGGGGCGCAACGTTTTCCCAAATCTGACAATTGAAAGTCTCAGTGTATTTGAGGTGCTGGGTTTCTGTGAACGGCAGGATTATGCGGGGTTGGCGGAATATTTGCTAAAGGGCATCCGAAATCTGGCGGCGGCCGGTGCCAAATGTGCTGCATTGACAGGTATTACACCACACATTGTGTTTGACGAGCTATCCCAAGCGGCACCGATTCCGCTGATCAGCATGGTGGACACGGCTCGTGATGATGCGGCAGCGTGCGGATATCAGAAAATCTGCCTGTTGGGAACGTTGCCCACGATGGACGGAACATTTTTTCAAGACTCGTTTGCCAAGCGTGGTATCGAAGTGGTAACGCCAAACGCAGAGGAAAAGCAATGGATTGAAACGAAGATAGAAACGGAGCTGGAATTTGGCAAAGTATTGCCGGAGACACAGCGGATTTTTCGCGAAATCACAGAGCGAATCGCTCGGGAGGAACAGGTGGAGGCCATTGTGTTGGGGTGCACGGAGTTGCCGCTTGTTTTTCGTGATACAGAATCGGTCGTGCCTTACTTGGATGTGATGCAGATCCATATCCAAGCTCTGATACGGACGATTTTGGAAGAATAAAAGGGGGATTTGACAGGAAAGGAAAGGAGGCGCGGGATGGCGAAGGCGAAAGTGAAATTTGTTTGCCGGGAATG
>CAVEFO010000089.1:0-2262 GCA_963615055.1 Lachnospiraceae bacterium | reverse complement strand
AAAATACCGACCTCCAATCGTTAGAATTTAGGTCTAACTTTTGGGGGTCGGTACACTTTTGTTTCCTTTTTCTTATTTCGCGTAATCGATGGCGCGCGTTTCGCGAATTACGACCACTTTGACCTGACCCGGATATTGCAATTCGTCTTCGACGCGCTTGGCAATGTCGTGGGAGAGCAATGTCGCGCGATCTTCATCCACTTTTTCCGGTTTCACCATCACGCGGAGTTCACGCCCCGCTTGGATGGCGTAGCAATTTGCCACGCCGGGGAAGGATTTCGCGATGTCTTCCAGTTTTGTGAGACGCTTGATGTAATTTTCGAGCGTTTCCCGACGAGCGCCGGGACGCGCCGCGGAAATAGCGTCCGCTGCCGCGACCAAAACGGCCTCGACCGACGTCGGCTCACAATCGCCGTGATGAGACGCAATCGCATTGATGACGGCCGGCGATTCGTGATATTTCTTCGCAATCTCCACGCCGAGCTCCACATGCGTGCCTTCCTGCTCCCGGTCGAGCGCTTTCCCGATGTCGTGCAAAAGGCCCGCGCGCTTTGCCAGTTCCACATCCGCGCCGAGCTCTCCGGCCAAGACGCCGGCAAAATAGGAAACGTCGATGGCATGTTGCAAGACATTTTGTCCGTAGCTCGTGCGATATTTGAGCCGCCCCAGAATTTTGACGAGCTCCGGATGCACGCCGCGCACGCCGCAAGTGAAGACCGCCTGCTCGCCGGCTTCGCGAATGGCCCGCTCCACTTCCTTCGTCGTCTTGGCGATGACCTCTTCAATCCGCGCCGGGTGAATACGACCGTCTCGAATCAGATTTTCCAAAGACAAGCGCGCAATTTCACGCCGCACCGGATTGAAAGAAGACAGGATGACGGCTTCCGGCGTGTCGTCGATGATAAGATCCACGCCCGTCAGCGTCTCGATGGCGCGAATGTTTCGTCCCTCGCGACCGATAATCCGCCCCTTCATTTCATCATTGGGCAAGGAAACGACCGACACCGTCGTCTCGGAAACGGCATCCGCCGCATTCCGCTGCATGGCGCCGGCCAAAATCTCCCGCGCCGCCGTATCCGCATTTTCTTTGATTTCCGCTTCGTTTTCCCGAATCCGCACCGCCTTCTCATGCAAAAGCTCTTCATCCAAGCGGGACAGCAGCAAATTCTTGGCGTCATCCGTGGAAAGTCCCGCGATTTCCTCCAATTTCTTTTCCTGCTCCGCATACAAATCATCCGCACGCGCCAGCTTCGTTTTCAAGGCTTCATCCCGATTGGCGAGCTCTTTTTCCTTCTGCTCCGCCGCATCGGTGCGCTGATCCAGATGTTCTTCCTTCTGCACCAGACGCTGCTCGTATTTCGTCAATTCTTCGCGCCGTTCCCGATTCTCCTGCTCCACTTCGTCGCGCAGCTTGTGAATCTCCTCGCGCGCCAAGCTCATCGCCTCTTTTTTGAGGCTCGCCGCTTCTTTCTTCGCCCCGCCGATCAGCTTTTCCGCATCCAGCGCAATTTGCTTCGCCTTCTCCTCGGCCGTTCCTATTTTCGCCTCCGCGATATGCTTGCGCAGAATATATCCCACACCGCAACCGATTGCGAGTGCCACGACGAAAATGAAACAGCTGAACAGCATCGCTTCATCCGTATTCAAAACTTACACCTCTCTTCTCCTTTGTAACACAAAATTTCCAAAATGATTTTTGTTTCGTTTCCAAAATCCGGGCAAAATAAAAGCCCGCCAATCCGCGAATGAAACGGGCAAAAAGGGGCACAATGTCCCCATCCCTATTTGATTTTATATCGTATATCGGCATAGCCGAGTCTCATTCCGTAGATTTCTTTATTATTGTAATTTTTTTATCCTTTTCTGTCAACTGGTCGCCGCGAAATGAAAGCGGGAAATTGCAAGCAGGCGGATCGCCTTCAAAAGAGGGCTAAAAAGTGAGCAGTGAGCAGTGAGCAGTGAGCAGTTAGCAATTAGCAGTTAGTAGTTAGCAGTTGCAGGTATCGCCTTGTGCAACGAACAGGAGCCTTAGGAACGTAGTGACGCGAGGCGACTGTGAGTGCCATGCAAAGCTCGGCGATGTTTTTTATAACGCCTTCGGCGCTCCATCATTCGTCTCTTTGGGGCACGGAAAACCGTTCGCCGGAAGGTCGCCTTCTAAAGAGAGCTGATTGGTGGCGCCTGCGGCAAAAACTTTTTCTCACATAGTGCCATCTATCTCCCGCCCCTACGGGGCACCGGCAACCGTCCACCGGAAGGTTG
>CAVEFO010000088.1:0-2642 GCA_963615055.1 Lachnospiraceae bacterium | reverse complement strand
TAAAATTAGCGAGACAGTAAAAGTGTCTCGCTAACAAAGTCTAACTTTTGGGGGGCACAACACCTCATACAGCGCACTTTTTTTGTTGGAATACAAAAACGAAACTCACTTAAAAAGCATATGCAAAAACGACACCGCCACTTCCGGGTCGAAATGCGTTCCGTTTCCCGCAAAGACTTCACGAGAGACTTCTGCCTTCCCTTTCAGTCGGAAATCCGGCTGAGAATAAATATTTTCATCATAATAATCCGCGACAGACAAAATTCTCGCGCCCAGCGGAATATTCACGCTCTTCAAATGCTTCGGGTAGCCGGTGCCGTCCCAGCGTTCATGATGCGCGCGAATGTAGGGCAAAATATCCTGCGCGGCGGGATGCGATTCAAGCATGGAGCAGCCGTATTCCGGATGTTTCTTATAAAGCTGCCACTCGCGCGTGGAAAGATACGGATAGTGATCCAGCACTTTGTTCGGCACCATGAGAAGACCGATGTCGCAGAAGAAACCCGCATAGCGAATGAGCGTCGCCTCCGTGGAAGGAAGGCGCATGTGAAGCGCGGTCGCGCCGGCAAAATTGGAAACTCTCACGGCATGTTCATAGAGCATCTCGGATTTGAGACGCAAAAGATACGTGAAATGGAGCGTCATTTCCTCCAAAGATTCACGCACCGCTCCAAAGTTTTGCGGAGCCTGAAACAATGTCGAAGAATACATGGAATGTCCTTTATCTGAAATGTAAATATAATAAAAAAGAAGCTTACCGCTGCGGATGTTTTTCGAGCCATGCGGTCATATACGTACATTCGGAGGCCAAGGCAAGACCCGCCTCTTTGGCAAAGGCTGCTACTTGTTTCGCCAATTCTCCGGCAAGGCCGCGTCCGGCGAGTGCATCCGGCACGCGCGTGTGGAGTACGGTCAACGTGCCGCCTTTGATTTCGTATTCCATATGCGCTTCGCCTTCAGGGTAAACCAAAGCGATTTTTCCGCTATGCACGAAATCCATGGCGACCTCCTTTCCGATGTCCGATTTTCGTTTTGACAGCTCTATTGTACCCAATTTTCCCGCTGCCGTCAAAGGGACATTTCGCCCGATACTACCGTATTTTCCGACAAAATTTCGCGTAACGGCGCGACGTATTTTTTTGCAATTTTTTTATCGTCACCCGCCGGTCAAAGCGGCGCAAAACCAAAATTTCTCTGCGTCTCCGTAATCATTTCCCTTTTGCGAAACAAAAAAACTGCAAGTCAAACGATTTACCATTTTGGACCTTGCAGTTTTAATCCATTTCAAGCCATTCGCCCAAACCCAAATATTCGAAAAGAAGACAGAATAAGAATCACAACCATCAAGCTTTTCAAAGCTTGATTCCATATGGCGGACGGATAACGGTCAACGGACCACGGATAACGAATGGCGGACAACGAACCACAGAAGCAAACCGTCACAATTGCGCGACTGTCCGCGTCCGTCCCAAATCCGCCGTCATTTGCAAATCTTCTTTCGGGTCGCGGCCGCCTGTCGTGAGATAGCCGCCGACCATAATACCGTTGAGCCCACCGGTCAGAGCATACGGCTGCAACGTCCGCAAATTGACTTCGCGACCGCCGGCCGTGCGGATGAGCGCTTTAGGCAGCACGAAACGGAACATCGCAAATGTGCGCAGGACTTCGAGCGGTGGCAAACGGCGATTCGTATAGAAAGGTGTCCCATTCACCGGATTCAAAATGTTGAGCGGCACCGAGTCAATGTGCAGTTTCTTCAAATGAAACGCCATCTCCACTCGCTGTTCCGGCGTTTCTCCCAAGCCGATGATACCGCCCGAGCAGACGCGAATCCCGGCCTCCTGCGCCGTGTGGATGATGTCTTCCTTATCTTCCATCGTGTGCGTCGTGCAAATTTCCGGGAAATACGACGGCGATGTCTCGATATTGCAATGAATGCGCGTGATACCGGCCTCTTTGAGGCGCACAGCCTGCTCCTTCGTGATGAGCCCCAGCGAGCAGCACACTTCGATCCCCACTTCTTCACGAATCGTTTTCACGACGTCCAAGATTTCTTCAAATTCATTCGGATTGTCCTGGTTGCGCCCGCTCGTAACCAAAGAGAAACGCACCGCGCCGGCCTCTTTCGCTTTCTTCGCCGCCTCTACGATTTCCTCTTTCGGCAAGAGACGATACACCGTCGCGCCCGTCTTATAATGCCCGGACTGCGCGCAAAATTTGCAATCCTCGGCACAATGCCCGCTCCGCGCATTGATAATCGCGCAAAAATCCACAGCCTTCCCGCCGAATTTCTGCCGAATCTTATCCGCCATCGCCAAGAGCAACATCGTATCCTCATCCTTGGCCGTCACGAGCGTCAGCGCCTCTTTCTCGCTAATCTCGCCGCCGTCCAGCACTTTTTCCGCCAACCGAATGATCTCCGCGCAAGAATTTTCCATCTTCAATCTCTCTCTTTCCCAAAACAAAATTGTTACCACGAAGAAAATTATAAAGCAAACAATCTCTTATGTCAATTTGGGTATTTTGTGCTGTTTACAATAATATCAAACGCAAGACATCTTCTATGGAAAGGAAAAAGGAGACCGAGTGTACCGACCCCCAAAAGTTAGACCTAAATTCTAACGATTGGAGGTCGGTATTTT
>CAVEFO010000087.1:0-2682 GCA_963615055.1 Lachnospiraceae bacterium | reverse complement strand
GAGACCGGCGGTCAGATAAAACACGCCCGTCGCCACCCGATCCGCCGCCCGCGCCCGCGAAATCCCCCGCTCTTTTGCTTGATCGATCATGAAAATGTACCTCATATTGTTTTTTGAAACTTGGGACCTGACATCGGGTTGAAAGGGATGGGAAATGAGAGGCAAGCCTGTATACTTTTTTCGCTTTTTAGGCATTTACATGAAATGCCTAAAAGGCCGCAAAAAACAAAGTCCTGCCCCTCATCTCTATCACCGAAAAGCCCTCGGCACAAATGCCTCAAAAGCCCAAAAGCATCGCCCCTCGCCCCTCATCAACTCTGCTTCCTTCCCAATCCGTGGATGACAAGAATGAAAAACAACGAAATGGCAAAGAGCAACAGCGCCATTGTCCAGAGAGCCGCGTTGTATTCGCCGCCGTCCATCGCGCCGCCCATGTCCGAGGCAATGGCCGCGGTGAGATTGTTCGTCGGCGAGAGGAGACTCTCCGGAAACGCGCGCATTTTTCCGATCACCATGGAAACGGCAAGCGCTTCGCCGAAGGCCCGCGAAAGACCCAGAACAATCGCCGTCAAAATCCCCGCCCATGCCGCCGGAAGGAGCACGCGGGAAATCATCTGCCAGCGCGTCGAGCCCAGGCCGTACGCCCCTTCGATAATTTTCCCGTTCACGCTGCGGAGCGCATCAGCCGTGACGGACGTGATCGTCGGGTAAATCATCACTGCGAGGACGACGCCCGCCGCCAGCACCGATTGCCCGTGCGGGATATGAAACGCATCCCGGATGAGCGGCACCAAGACGACGAGCCCGACCCAGCCGTATACGACGGACGGGATCCCGACGAAGATTTCCACGGCGGGACGAATATATTTCTCCCCCAGCTTCGGCGAGATTTGCGTCATGAAAATCGCCGTCGAAATTGCAAACGGCACCGCAATCGCAAGCGAGAGGAGGCAAGTCAGAATCGAGCCCGCGATGAAAATCAAAGCCCCGACGGAGCCGCCGCCCGCTTCCGTATCAGACGGCGCCCATTGGGAGGAAAAGAGAAATTCCGCCGGAGAGTGGGAAAAGACGGTAAAAGTCTCCGTCCCCTTCGCCAAGAGGAAACAACCGATTGCCAGCACCAAGAAAAGCAGCGCCGCCGCCGAAATCGTCACCAATCCCCGCCCGAGATATTCCCGTTTCCACAAAGAAACCGCTTTGGTATCGTCCATATTATTTCCTTTGATTTATTTTTGATTCCTTTCCCATTCTTGCCTTTGTGCCAAGGCTTGATGAGGCTTGAGACTTTAAGGCGAAACACATCAAGCCTTTTCAAGCCTTTTCAAGCCTTTTCAAGCCCTTTCAGGCCTTTTCAAGCCTTTTCAAGCCTTTTTCCAAAGCGAAGCAACGGAATGGGCGAAAAAGCGAAACAGCACAGGCATCAAGCCTTTAATTACCGCGATACCTTCATCTTCGACGTGACGCCGTAGCCCTGTTTCTCCACGTCTTGGCCGTACGCATCCGAGAGAATATAGTCGAGGAACGCTTTCACCGCGCCGGTCGCTTCGCCCTTCGTGTACATGTGTTCATAGCCCCAGACCGGATACGCGCCGCTGTACGTATTTTCCAAAGTCGGCGCGACGCCGTCGATCGCGATGGCCGCGACGCTGTCATTGCCGATGAGATACGGAAGCGCCACATAGCCGATTGCGCCCTTCGTCTGCGCGATATTTTGAATCAGCGTGCCGCTGTCGTCCGTTTCCAACGACTTATTCGACGCCTCTTCCTTGCCGTCCAGCGCGAACTTCGTGAAAAGCGCACGCGTGCCGGACGTCGCCGGGCGCGTCACGAGGACAATCGCTTCATCCGGACCGCCGACATCTTTCCAATTTGTGACTTCCGCCGTGAAAATCTTCTGCAAATCCGCCTTGCTAAGCGACTTCACCGCCGCGCCGATCTCTTTATTCACGACCGGCGCCATCGTCACGATGCACACCTTGTGATCAACAAGATCCTTCGCCTTTTCCGCCGGCAATTTCTCAGACGCCGCGACATCACTCATCCCGATATCGACCGAACCCTCCGCGACCTGTTTCAGGCCCGTGCCGCTGCCGCCGGCCGAAAGCGTCATGGACACCTCCGGATTCGCCGCCTTAAATTTCGCGGACGCATCCTTAGCAAAAGGAAGCAACGCCGAAGAACCGGACGCGACGACCTTGCCCGTCACCTTCTCCGCGCCCTTCGCCGCCGTCTTCTCCGCATCGGCACCGCAACCGGAAAGCCCCATCACAGCCGCTGCCGCCAAACCAACCAAAGCCCATTTTTTCAAATTCATGATTTCCTCCTTGGAAACAAGAGGCTCCCGCCTCCAATCAAAACCCATTTGTTTGACACTACCACTATACAGGGTGCGTGTAAAAGGCAAAGAGGGAAATCAGTATTTTTTTCGTCTAAATTGTAAAGGCTCGGTAAAACGGTCAATCAAAAAGGAAACCTTGGAGATAAGGTTTCCTTTTTCAAAAATTTGAAGATGAGAAGCTCGGCTCTAGCCCTCTTTTCAAAAGAGGGTGGCCGTCAGGCCGGGAGATAGGTTGTGACTACAGGCGCAGCACTTCTTTGAAAAATGAGAATCGCTCCGGGCATAAGAGGCCCAGCGAGATTCTTTTCTTTCGCAAGAAGTTATACGCCTGCGGCGTATTCTAT
>CAVEFO010000086.1:0-2845 GCA_963615055.1 Lachnospiraceae bacterium | reverse complement strand
TGAGCAGCATAAACGGTGTCATATTTCGATTACCCCGGGTCACATCGCGAGCCCGGTGGCGAATGGATTATCGCGATGAGGTTTTCTGTGTTGGAATTGTCGTGTGTTTCGCGGGGATTGCGTCGCTTTTCTCCGTGATTCCATCGGCTTTCCATAGCTTCTCCATCGCCGGAGCGACACTGAGATAGGGATTTTCCCTTTAGTCGGTGGGGTGTCGGATGCGGTAGAAATCGATTCGGGTATCATCGCAAATTTTGCTCTGATCGGTTTCGTGTGCGGCGCTTTATCTTGGCTTCTCTTTGCCGGAACGGCAGGGAAGAGGGCGGGCATTTTGTCCGTCCTTTTTTCTTGGTGTTTTCGTGATCTGTTAATTGTTTATTGAGGCTCGCATCGCTTTGAAAGGCTTGATAAGGCTTGATAAGGCTTAATAAGGCTTGAAAGGGCTTGAAAGGGCTTATTTCTATCTTGCGTTTGTCCTCACAGCCAACGCCACCAAAAGGAAGAATGAAAAAGCCAAGCCCCTCATCTTATCACTCTTTCCGATAAGTCATATTGAAAATTCAGAATCGTTTTTGCTTCTTTTTTTATTGACAGTGGCGGCTCGGTATAGAATAATGGGCATATATTTTTTTATCATATAGTTTTTGAGAATGGAGAAAAGGAAGGGATTTTTATGGAAGGGACGGCTTGGTCACTTGTACCGCCGATTATCACCATCGGGCTGGCGCTTTTGACGAAAGAAGTCTACATGTCGCTGGGGATCGGGATTTTTATCGGCGCTTTTATGTGCTCCGATTTCGCTTTCGTCGCGTCCGTCGATACGATGTTTGATATCATGTCAAATGCCGTCGGCGGAAATGTACATATTCTGGTCTTCCTCGTGTTGCTCGGCATTCTCGTCGAAGCTGTCGCGTCGAGCGGGGCCGCACGGGCTTACGGCGAATGGGCGGCGTCGGCGATTCGCGGCAAGACGAGCGCGCTTTTCATCACGATGGGGCTCGGCATTTTGATTTTTATCGACGATTATTTCAACTGCCTCACCGTCGGCACCGTCATGCGTCCCGTCACGGACAAATTCAAGATCACGCGCACGAAGTTGGCGTATATCATCGATGCGACGGCGGCACCGATTTGTATCATTGCACCCGTTTCCAGCTGGGCCGCCGCCGTCACATCCTCGCTTCCCGAAGACACGCACATCGATGGGTTTGCCCTGTTTCTCCAGACCATCCCCTTCAATCTGTACGCATGGCTCACGATGCTTTTCATGATCCTCCTCTTCCTTCGCGGGCGTGATTATTTCTCCATGGCGGAATACGAACTTCGTACGCACGGGGAGGTCGAAGTGCCGGAAGAATATCGGCACAATGAAGGGAAGAATGTGGCGAAAGGAAACGGGAAAATCATCGATCTCGTCCTGCCGCTCGTCGTCCTCATTTCCTGCTGCATTTACGGGATGCTCTACACCGGCGGCATTCATGAAGGCGCGAGCGTGCAGCAGGCCTTTGCCGATTGCAGCGCGGCGCGCGGTCTCGTGATTGGGTCTTTCTTTGCTTTAATTTTCACTTTTCTCTTCTACATTCCGCGCAAAGTTTTGACTTTCGGCCAATTCTGCAAATGCCTTTCCATGGGCTTCGTCGACATGACTTCGGCCATTTTCATCCTCTGCCTCGCGTGGACGCTCTCCGGGGTCTGCGGGAAAGAATACCTCAATATCGGCGGCTACGTCTCCGGTGTCGTCGCCGGAAACGCGACCGTGGAAATGTTCCTCCCGTCCGTTTTCTTCTGCGTCGCAATCGGGCTTGCTTTTGCGACCGGGACTTCTTGGGGGACCTTCGGCATTCTGATTCCGATTGTGCTCTCCATTGTCGCGCCGGATAATATGAATCTCCTCGTCATGACGGTCTCGGCCGTTCTGGCGGGGGCCGTCGGCGGCGATCACGTTTCCCCCATTTCCGACACGACCATTCTCGCCTCGGCCGGCGCGCAATGCCATCACATCGATCATGTCTCGACGCAGATTCCCTACGTTCTCGTCGTCAGCAGCTGCTGCCTCGTCGGCTATCTTGCCGGCGGGATTTCCGGAAACGGCTGGATCGGCACGGCGACCGGCGTCGTCATGCTCCTCGCGGCGTTCTTCGTGATTGACCGCGTGCTTTGCCCGGAGAAAAAATAATCTTGAAACGAAAAAAAGGAAACGGAAGTCCGATACGGTGACCGTTTCCTTTTTTGTTGCCGGAACGTAAGAAAAATCGATTCTCCTATGGTATAATGAAACAAGAATTTTTGCGAGATGAGCGAAATGGGGGATATGACATGGCGGACGCACCGAGTTACAAAGAATTTTCCGATATTTTCAAAGCGCTTTCCGATGAGACGCGGCTGCATATCATCGATATGCTTTCGTGCGCCGAGATGAGCGCGTGCGACATTTTGAGCAATTTCACGCTCTCGCAGTCGACGCTGTCTTATCATATGAAAATCTTAATCGAGGCCGGGATCGTCTACGCGCGCCGCGAAGGATTGTGGACGAAATACTCCATCAAAGACGAGACGTTTCAGAAAATCATGGACTTTTTGCCCGCGCTGTACAAATTGAAAAACGAATGTGTCTGCCGGCAGATCAAATATTGCAAGGAGACCGCCCCGAAGGAAAGCGGGCCGGATTCTTTCGGATATTGACCGTTGTCCGCTGTCCGTTGTCCGGTATCCGGTATCCGTTGTCCGTTAACCGTTAACCGAGTGTGCTTGGTTTGTGGGGGCACATAGTGGGGGAAAGGGTAAAACAGTTAGAAGTTAGGAATTAGCAGTGAGCAGTTATTAAAAGCGGAAGCGCTTCGCGCGA
>CAVEFO010000085.1:0-2917 GCA_963615055.1 Lachnospiraceae bacterium | reverse complement strand
GGCGCGGGCGGCGGATCGGGTGGCGACGGGCGTGTTTTATCTGACCGCCGGTCTCATGGTGCTGCTCCTCGTTTCTTTTACCGCCTACGTCATATGGGGCGGCGTGCGCGCGTTTCGGCCCGAGATTTTTTCCTTTTCGGAAACGGGGATCGGAAACCAATTTTTCAATACGATTTACATCGTCGTGCTTTCCTTGCTGCTGTCTGTCCCTGTCGGCGTCGCGGCCGGGATTTACATGGCGGAATACGCGCCTCCCGGTCGCACAATCGAGACGCTTCGGATGGCGATTGAGACACTGTCCTCGCTGCCTTCCATCGTCGTCGGGCTCTTCGGCTATCTGGTCTTTATCATCATGGCCGGCGCGCAGTGGAATCTTTTCGCCGGGGCGCTGGCGATTTCCATTCTTTCGCTCCCGCTCATCACGGCGACGACCGTCGATGCGTTTCGCGCGTTGCCGCCCGGTTGGCGCGAAGGGAGTCTGGCCCTCGGGGCGACGCGCTGGGAAACGGTCTGCCGCGTGCTGCTTCCCGCGTCTGTTTCCCCGATCATGACCGGCGTCATTTTAGCGGCGGGGCGCGGCTTCGGAGAGGCGGCGGCGCTTCTCTACACCACCGGCATGAGCACGGATATCAATTGGCAAGTCTGGAATCTCGCTTCACCCGTCTGCCCGCTGAATCCGTTTCGTCCGGGGGAAACGCTCTCGCTGGCCGTCTGGGCGGCGCGCACGGAAGGCGTGGGGAGCGCGGCCGATATCGCGGCGGCGGCTTCGGCGATTTTGATGGTGATGGTGCTCGTTTTCAGCATCGGCGCCAGATGGGTATCTCATTATTTTGTGAAACGATCTGAAGGAGAACGAGCATGACACACGAAATCAGCATCGGAAATACAGCGCTGGCAGCCGGCGCGGCCATTCATTCCAATATCAGTTTTACCTGCCGGGACGTCGACCTTTTTTACGGCGATTACCAAGCGCTCAAAAAAGTTTCCTTAAACATCGAGCGAAACCGTATCACGGCGCTCATCGGCCCGTCCGGCTGCGGGAAATCCACGTTCCTACGCTCTTTGAACCGCATGAATGATCTCATCGCCGGTTGCCGCGTGACGGGTGATATTTTGCTGTCCGGCGTCGATATTTATAAAGAATTCGATCCCATCGCGCTCCGTCGCACCGTCGGCATGGTCTTTCAGCAGCCGAATCCTTTTCCGAAAAGCATTTACGACAATGTCGCTTACGGTCCGCGGCTCCAAGGCATCACGAAAAGAAGTGCGCTCGATGAGATCGTGGAAGAAAGTCTCCGCCGCGCGGCGCTTTGGGATGAGGTCAAGGATCGCCTGAAGAAATCCGCGCTCGGCATTTCCGGCGGTCAGCAGCAACGCCTCTGCATCGCTCGCGCGCTCGCGACCCGCCCCGAAGTCCTCTTGATGGACGAAGCCACCTCGGCCCTCGATCCCATCTCGACGGCTCGGATTGAGGAACTTGCCGTCGAGCTCAAAAAAGATTACACCGTCGTCATGGTCACGCATAATATGCAGCAAGCCCGCCGCATCGCGGACAGCACGGCTTTCTTCTACTTGGGAGAAATGGTGGAGTACGGTCCGACGGAAGATATTTTCGAGCGCCCGAAGCAAGACCGCACCGCACGGTATGTGTCGGGAAATTTCGGCTGATTGTCAGGAAGGCTTGACAAAAATTTTTATCTCTATTATAGTGAGTCTGACTTTTGGGTCAGGCGCAAGAAGTTAGCAATTAGTAATTAGCAGTGAGCAGTGCAGGTGTCGCCTACGGCGACGATTATAAAATGCGCCGCAGGCGCTTCCTGTCAAGCTCTCTTTTGAAGGCAACCTTCCGGTGGACGGTTGCCGGTGGCGCGAAGCGCCGGGAGATAGACGGCACTATGCGAGAAAAAAGCTAATCAAGAAAGGCCTTATTTTGAACCGTCGCCAAGGGCGACACCGCTTAAAGCTAATAGCCAATAACTGACAACTATCTTGCGCCTGACAAAAAACAAAGCAAATCTTCCCTCATCTCTATCTTGCGGCAGCACTCACCCCAAACGCCGCCGGAAGCAAAGCAAGAATCAGCCGCGCCCCTCAATTCTGCTTTTCTTCCTTCTGCAGAGAAGGAAAGGAAATGGATCGGAGTTCTGCGGGGAATTTCTCCGCATGACTCATAAAAAGTTTAGACTGCCGAGAGAGAAGCATAAAGGCTCCTTTCTCAAAAGGAGCTTTTATGTCTCTCATTTATTGCGTCGAAGATGATGAAAATATCCGCGAGCTTGTCAGCTACGCACTTCGCGGGCAGGGCTACAATGCCATGGGTTTCCCCGATGCGAAAGCCTTGGCGACGGCACTTTTGCAAAATGTGCCGGATTTGTTGCTGCTGGATATCATGCTCCCCGGCAAGGACGGCCTCACGATTTTGACCGAGCTTCGCGCGAAAAAAGAATATGCAGACATTCCCGTGATTATCATGACCGCCAAGACCGGCGAATTTGACATCGTGCGCGGCCTCGATCTCGGTGCGGACGACTATGTCACGAAACCGTTTGGCATCATGGAGCTTTTATCGCGCATTCGTTCCGTCCTGCGTCGCACGAAACGGAAACAAGAGGAAGAGGCACCGACGCTGTCTTTGGGAAACGTTTCCGTCGATTGCAGGCGGCATATCGTGACGGCGGGGAAAGAGGAAATCCCGCTCACGCTTAAAGAATACGATTTGCTTTGCTATCTGCTTTTGAATCAGGGCATCGTCTTGACGCGCGAACAAATCATGCAAGCCGTCTGGGCGGCGCCTTTTGAAATGGAAAGTCGCACGATTGATATGCACATCATGAGCTTGCGCCAGAAACTGGGAGAAGCCGGCGCCCTCATCCGCACCGTCCGCGGCGTCGGATATCGGATGGGGGAAAAATGAGAG
>CAVEFO010000084.1:0-3007 GCA_963615055.1 Lachnospiraceae bacterium | reverse complement strand
TCTTTCTTCCACGGGGAAGAAAGAGAATGAAAAACGACAGGAGTTCTGCGGGGAAGCACCCCGCATGATTTTTTCACAAAAAGGGGGATCTGAGAAAACATAAAACATTTTCTCATCTCCCCTTTTCGTTTTTTTAAATTTTTTGAAAAAATTTACCTCTCCACCGCTTGTCGCACGGCGCGCAGATTTTCTTCCGGGCATTCCTGGTCCGTCACGCAGCCGGGGCCGATGAGGAGGCCTTTTCCGCCCACGGCGTCAATCGCTTCGTGAATGTGCGCGATGATTTCATCCGGCGTGCCGTCTTTTACGATGTCGTCACGGACTTCTTTCCCGTTTTCCAATTTCGTCGCCGCGCGAATCCCGGCCAAGAACGGTTTTTGATACCGCGCACGCGCCTCAGAAAGCGACGGCGGCGTATTGCGATCGTGCCAATTAAGGACGGTCGCGGGATAATTTTGCGCAATTTCATCGAAATACACATCGAGTCCATGCATGTGCACGACATTGAACCACGTGCGCTTCGCATAGTGCTCCATGACTTTCAAATCGTAAAATTCACCGAACTCACGAAATTCTTCGAGCGTGAGCAAATTTTTCTGCGCCGATTGCGTCGCGAAGAAGAAACCGGAGACGCCGGCTGCGATATTGTAATCGATGAAATCCATCGTGACCGCCGTGATGGTCGCGAGTGCTTTCCGTACGGCATCGGGATCGACTTTGAGATCTTGCAAGACGCGGCCGCCAGATAATTTCTGAAGCGTCGTCAGCGGACTGAAAACAGTCTGGATAAACGGTGTATTCGGTTTCACTTTCTTCGCCAAGATCCGCGCGAATTCCACCTGTTTCCCGTACGTCCCTTGCAGCGCGGAAATGACGGGCAGTCTCCGATAGTCCTCCATCTCGTGAATGCCCGGCTCGGCGAGCGTCACGGGGCGATTCGGTTGGCAATAAATATTCAGTTTCGCGCCGAAATCCTGAATGCCGTAATTGCCAAAGGGCATCATCTTGATGAAATCGAAATCATATTTTTCGTTTGCTTCCGCCTGCGCTTCGGCGAGCGACACGGGGTCCTGATCGTAGACGGAAAAATGATACCAGACGGAAACCGGAATGCGGTCCGGCTCTTTTCCGGCCAAGACGGCCATAATGCGTTCTTCTCGATTCATAAAAATCTCCTTTCTTTACTTGACGTATTGATATTTCTTTCGATACGCCGCTTCCCAGCGGTTGTAGACGAGCGTGAGCAAAATCGTGAGCGCCCAGTAAATGATCGCGTCGGCCACATACGGTTCAGTGCGGCGGCTGTAGAGCGCGGCGTACAAATCGGCCGACGCGAAAATGTCCACGACTTTAATCGTAAAGAGTAGCGAAAGGGCTTTCACCGCGTGCAGATAGTACGTAAAAAATGTCGGCAGCGCGACGACGAGCGCCTGCGGAAACACAATCCGAAGATACGCGTCTTTCGGCGTCATCCCGATCGCGACGGCGGCTTCATACTGCCCTTTCGGCACGGAGAGAAGCGCGCCGCGAATATTTTCCGCCTGATAGGCTGCATGATAGAAGAAAAACAGCAGGCAACCCGTCCAATACGGCGACACGTCGAAAGGTTTCACCGTTTCCCCGGAAATTTCCGAAAAAATCGGCGCCAGCAGAAACGGAATCGTGTAATTCGCGATGAAAATCTGCACGATGGCCGGCACGGCGCGCGTAAAGGAAATCCAAAGCGCCAAGATCGGGCTCAAAATCCGATGGCGCCCGATGCGAATGACGGCGACGACCGAGCCTATCGCAATCCCGACGCCCAGCACGAAAGCCGCCATCAAAAGCGTCCGCGGGACGGCGCGCAGAATGTAGAGCAGCGCATCTCCCATCGCAGCGATATCAAATGTCATGGCTGCCTCCCGGAGAATCCTTTGGTATGCCGCGCGGACAAATGATGCATGAGCGCCGTCAGCGCCGCAATGACCGCCCAGTAGAGAATCGCGACCGCGATGTAATTTTCCAATTTCCCGCGTCCCAAATTCACGTGAATGAGCATATTGGCGCGCCCCATGATGTCCATGAGCCCCAGCATATACATGAGCGAAGTATCTTTCACGATCTCAATCACCTGATTTACCATCGGCGGCAATAGCATCGGAATCATCTGCGGCACAATGATTTTCGTCACCCGCTGCCAAGGCGTGAAACCGAAGACAAGTGCCGCCTCATGCTGCCCGCGGTCGACGGCAAAATACGCGGGGCGAATGACTTCGGCGATGACGGGCGCAAAAGCAAAGACGACCGTCGCGATGACATACGTTTCCTTAGCCACGCCCGACATATCCGCCCCCGCCGCCGTCAAAAGCACCGGCACGGTGAAGTACATGAGAAACAAAAGCAGCACGAAGGGCATACTCCGCACAAAAGAAAGCCAAATCTCCGTGAGACCGTACAAGAGCGGCGTCCTTTGAATCCGCACGACGGAAACAAGCGCGCCTGTCGCGATGCTCAGCACAGAGGACATGACAATCACATACAGCGTAAAGGGGACTGCCTCCGCCACTTTGGGCAACACGGAGAGAAAATATCCGAAATCAAAAGTCAGCAAAAGGACACCTCCTTTCCAAAAACTGAAGGGGCTGCGAAGAAACGTTTTTGCGTTTCTTCGCAACTCTTTTATACAAAATCACGCGGAGTATTTCCCCGCAGAACTCCTGTCGTTTTTCATTCTCTTTCTTCCCCGTGGAAGAAAGATGACGGGTGAGGCCTCTTCGACCGAAGAATCTGAGGGAATCGGAATTTTCCCCGATGCTGCGTCAAGCGTCAGCGCCCATAGGCTCGCTATGCTCGCCAGCGCTTTCCTTGCCTCGGAAAAAATTCCTGTGATTCCCTCGGATAACGGTCGAAGAGGTCTCACCCTTGCAACAAGAGAAAGAAGCCGCCGCCAGATTGAAATTTTCCTGCGTTCCGGGGTAAAACAGTTAGAAGTTAGGAATTAGCAGTGAGCAGTTATTAAAAGCGGAAG
>CAVEFO010000083.1:0-3208 GCA_963615055.1 Lachnospiraceae bacterium | reverse complement strand
TCACATTGGTAATCGTGCGCGTGGACGATGTCGAGGCTCCGACGGAAACGGAATTCACTTCGCTCGTCACAGAGCCTTGCCCAAGCGCGACGGAGCTTGCATGCGTCGCATTTGCATTTACGCCGAAAGCCTGCGCATAGTCTCCTGTTGCACTGCTTCCCATACCAAGTGCGACAGCGTTCTTTCCCGTCGCGACGGGCGATGTCGTAATCGTATCGTCATTCGTCTCGCTCATCGCCATATTCTTCACACGGACCGTGTAGTGACCGTCCACTCCGTTTTCCTTTTGAATGGAAATCGTATCACTGTCGTCATACGTATTCAAATTGATAGCTTTATCCAGCGCCGCTTTCACCGTGCCGCCGTCTACGAGACGCTTATCATCGTCTTCGACCTTACCCAGACCTTCGATATCAAAGGTCTTTGTGTCCCCGTTGTAATCCGTGAGCGTGACCGTCTGCGCATCAGTCTTGCCCGACGACGTCGCATTCGTCACGCTCTGGATAAGCTTCCCGGCGACCTTGGAAATCTGCGTTTCCACATCATCCGCCGCGGCATAAATAGCAGTATCTTTTGTCTTCGCCGCACCGATCTTTGTATCCAAAGCAGACAAATTCGCTGCCGTCGTATTCGTCTCTGCCACATAATTCGTGCTTGTCACAGGACGGAGTTCCGTGTATGCCGTCGCACCATTGATGAGACGCACGTCACCATCATCCACCGCACCCAGACCTTCGATATCAAAGGTCATTGTGTCCCCGTTGTAATCCGTGAGCGTGACCGTCTGCGCATCAGTCTTGCCCGACGACGTCGCATTCGTCACGCTCTGGATAAGCTTCCCGGCGACCTTGGAAATCTGCGTTTCCACATCATCCGCCGCGGCATAAATAGCAGTATCTTTTGTCTTCGCCGCACCGATCTTTGTATCCAAAGCAGACAAATTCGCTGCCGTCGTATTCGTCTCTGCCACATAATTCGTGCTTGTCACAGGACGGAGTTCCGTGTATGCCGTCGCACCATTGATGAGACGCACGTCACCATCATCCACCGCACCCAGACCTTCGATATCAAAGGTCATTGTGTCCCCGTTGTAATCCGTGAGCGTGACCGTCTGCGCATCAGTCTTGCCCGACGACGTCGCATTCGTCACGCTCTGGATAAGCTTCCCGGCGACCTTGGAAATCTGCGTTTCCACATCATCCGCCGCGGCATAAATAGCAGTATCTTTTGTCTTCGCCGCACCGATCTTCGTATCCAATTGGGTCAAATTGTATGCGACATTATTCGCCGTCGTCGTCCCCGACGCCACGATATAATTGCCTGCCGATGTCTTACCAATCGCCGCATCCAAATTCGACAGATTCACACCGGTATTATTCGTCTTGGCGATGTAATGCGTCGAAGAAATGGAATCGCGATTTTCCTTGTAGAGATCCCCGCCGGAGACAAATCCGATATCATCGGCAGCGACGCTACCCATCTTAGCAAAAGTCGCAAGCGTGTTGCCACTGTTATCGACTATCGTATTCTTCTTGGAAGCGTCCGACTCGCTACGTGCATCGGTAGAAAGCTGAACTGTCTGATTTTGTTTCACCGACGCATTATACAAATCCGCGCCTGCAACAAAACCATAGTCGTCTGCGGCCACCTTTTTCATCCGCGTAAACGTCGCCAAGATCGTCCCGTCATTCGAGGCGATTTGATTGTTCGGAATATCCTTACCATTGACATCATGCGTTGCCGTCGCATTCAATGTGAGCGTCTGGTCATTTGCCGCGATCTGATCCCAGTTTGCCGCATCCTTCGTCGAATCCCCGGCCGTCACATTGGTAATCGTGCGCGTGGACGACGTCGAGGCTCCGACGGAAACGGAATTCGCTTCCTTCGTCGCCGAATTCGCACCGATGGCGACCGAAGACGCGTGCGTCACCGAAGCGCTGTCACCCAAAGCCAAGCCGCTCGCCACAGACGCGGACGCCTGATAGCCGATCGCGACCGCATTCGCCGCCCCGGCCGATGCATTCGTACCGGCCGCAATCGCATAATCAGCTCCCGCAGAAGAATCTCCGATAGAAATCGAATTGCCCCCTGTCGCCGAAGAGCTGTAACCGAGGGCCGTCGCCGATGTTCCTGTCGCCGAAGAAGACGCACCGACCGCCGTCACATTTGTCCCCGTCTTTGCATCCGCCAAATTCCCGATGGCAATGGCACCCGACGTCAAAGCTTCCGTGGTATTCCCAATGGCGACCGCATTCGCACCCGAAGCCGTAGCGGCACTACCGGACGTCCCGTTCCCGCCGACGGCGACCGCATTCGCACCCGTGGCACTGGCATAGTAGCCGACCGCTGTCGTATAAGCACCGGTATTCGCCACCGCTTTCGCGCCGAGCGCCAAAGCACCCGTCGCTCCCGCCGTCGAATTCGTACCGAGAGCGACAGAATAATTCCCGCTCGCCGTCGTAGATTCAGAGCTGCTGCCGAGCCCGATGGCCAAAGAATTCGTCCCCATCGCATCCGCTTCATGCCCAAATGCCCCCGCATACGATTTCGTCGCCGTATTGTAGCTACCATAAACGGCGGTATCAGAAGCAGAAACAGTATTATAACTACCGACGGAAACCACGCAAGAGCCTCCCGTATTCGAGCTGTTGTCCCCGATAATCGTCGTGCGAGACCCCGTGGTGCTCACATTGTAGCCGATGGCGATGGATGGATTGGCACTCGCCGAAGCCGTATTCCCAATCGCAATAGAATTGTCAGCCGAGGCTTTCGCTGCTGTAGCCGCCGTCGAGTTTCCGCCGATGGCAATCGCACTGACCCCACCGGCCGACGCATTCGTACCGGCCGCGATAGAATAATTCTTCGAAGCAGAAGAATCACCGAGAGAAATCGCTCCCGTGCCCGTCGCCGAAGAACTGTAGCCGAGAGCCGTCGCATTTAATCCCGTCGCCGAAGAAGACGCGCCGACCGCCGTCGTGTAAGCATTCGTCGAGGCCGTCGCCGATTTCCCAATCGCAATACCACCCAGAATTGATGCCGTGGAATCCCCGATGGAAATCGCATCCTGCGCTGATGCGACAGAACTATAGCCCAATGCCGTCCCGTATTGTCCCGTCGCCGAAGAAGACGCACCGACCGCCGTCGCGTAAGTACTCGTCTTCGCATCTGCCGAATCACCGATTGCAATGGAACTGGCAGTCAGAGCTTC
>CAVEFO010000082.1:0-3320 GCA_963615055.1 Lachnospiraceae bacterium | reverse complement strand
CTCACATAGTGCCGTCTATCTCCCGCCCCTACGGGGCACCCTCTTTCAAAAGAGGGCTTGACTTGTGGCGGCCTGCGGCCGCATTTTTGAATTGCGCGTAGCGCACCGCTTTCTCTCCATTCTTTCAGCAGAAAGAATCACGCCGCAAACGCCGCCCGAAAGAAAACACGACTCAGCCGCGCCCCTCAATCATCCATTCTGCCCTTATGCTATAATTGAGGATATATAAAAGCAAAACGGAGGAAACAAAAATGACCCAGACCGAACGCCGCAAAAACATCGCCGCCTTTATCAAAAAATGGGACCGCGAAGGCTATAAAGAAGACGGAAACACCGCAACCTTTTGGATCGAACTTTTAGGCGACGTCCTCGGCGTCGCACGCCCCACCGACATCATCAAATTCGAAGAAACCTTCAAACACGAACAAAAAGGAAATCCCCTCTACTGCGACGCCTGGATCCCGGCCCTCCATATCCTCATCGAACAAAAAGCCCCCGGCGTCGCCCTCGATGCCGCTTACGAACGCCACGGCCGCACCTTCAAAAGCGCCTATGAACAAGCCGCCGAATACGACCGGACGCTCAGCCGCTCCGAAAGCTCCCGCTACATCATTGCGTCCAACTTCCGCGAAATCTGGATCTACGACATGGATCGCCGCGAAGCCGACCGCGAGCCCGTGAAAATTCTCCTCAAAGACCTCGCCAAAGACTATAAGAAACTCGCCGTCCTCATCGACAAAAACGCCAGCCTCTCCGACATCGTCGAAGTCGAAGTCTCCGTCGAAGCCGGCCAAAAAATCGACCAACTCTATCAACCCCTCCTCGCCGAATACAAAACCAAAATCGGAAACATCACCCCCGAAGACCTCCACAATTTGAACGTCTTCTGCGTCCGCATCGTTTTCTGCCTCTACGCCGAAGACGCCGGCCTCTTCGCCCCCGACGCCTTCGCCCGCTACCTCGAATCCTACCGCCCCGAAAACGCCCGCGACGCCCTCATAAACCTCTTCAAAATTCTCGACCAAAAGAAACAAGACCGCGACCGCTTCCTCTCCGCCGAACTCGCCGCCTTCCCCTACGTCAACGGCGGCCTCTTTCGCGACGCCGAAAAAACGCCCGTCCCGCCCATTTCCGAAGAAGTCCGAAACCTCCTCGTCCACGACATGAGCCGCGGCTTCGACTGGTCACGAATCAGCCCCACCATCTTCGGCGCTATTTTTGAAAGCACATTAAACCCCGAAACCCGTCGCAAAGGCGGTATGCACTACACCTCCGTCGAAAACATCCACAAAGTCATCGATCCCCTCTTTTTGGAAGACCTCCGCCGAAAAGTCGACGACCTCATCCAAAACACACCCGAAGACCAAAAATACAACCGCACCCGCAACGAAATCACCCTCAAAGCCCCCTATGAAAAACGCCTCCGCGCCCTCCAGACCGAAATGGCGTCCCTCACCTTCCTCGACCCCGCCTGCGGCTCCGGAAACTTTTTGACCGAGACCTTCCTCTCCCTCCGCCGCCTCGAAAACAAAATCATCTCCGAACTCTTCGGCGGCGACACCGGCACCTCCGCCCTTCTCGATGCCGACTACATCCGCGTCTCCATCGCCCAATTCCACGGGATCGAAATCAACGACTTTGCCGTCACCGTCGCCAAGACCGCCCTCTGGATCGCCGAAAGCCAAATGCTCAAAGAAACCGAGCGTCTCGTCCGCACCGACCTTGACTTCCTCCCCCTCAAGACAAACGCCAACATCATTGAAGGAAACGCCCTCACCACCGACTGGGAGACCGTCATTCCCAAAATGAAATTAAATTACATTATGGGAAACCCGCCCTTCGTCGGCGCTTCTATGCAATCAAAGGAACAAAAAGAAGAAATTTTCTCCATCTATCTGGACGAAAAAGGGAAACGCTACAAAACAGCCGGTCTGAATGATTATGTTTCCTGCTGGTTCTATAAAGCTGCCAAAATGATGAAGGGAACAAACATCCGGGCGGCTCTCGTCTCCACCAACTCCATCACCCAAGGCGAACAAGTCGCAAGTGTGTGGAAACCGCTGTATGAACAATTCGGCATTCACATCGACTTTGCCTATAGAACTTTTCGCTGGGACAGCGAAGCCAATCTCAAAGCTCACGTTCATTGCGTGATTATCGGCTTCAGTTACGCCCCTTCACAAAATGAAAAAATTATTTTTGACAAAGAAGAGAAACAAATCGCGCAAAATATTCATCCGTATCTCATCGACGCACCGATAACGTTTATTGAACGCCGCACGAAACCCCTATGTGACGTGCCGCCCATGAAACGCGGCAATCAACCGACCGACGGGGGAAATTTGATTATCGAAGCCGAAGACTATGACGATTTTATTCGCAGAGAACCCGACGCAAAACGATTCATCAAAAAACTAACCGGCTCGGAAGAATACATCAACAACAAGGAGCGATACTGCCTATGGCTTGTCAACGCTAGCCCTGCCGATATTCGCAAAATGCCGGAAGTCATGAAACGTATTGAAGCTGTCCGGAAAATGCGCTTAGCAAGCAGCTTTGAGCCGACAAGAAAACTTGCCGACACCCCCACCGTCTTTAGGGAGCAAATGAATCCCGACCGTTATATTATTATTCCCCGTGTTTCCTCAGAAACCAGAAGATATATACCGCTTGGATTTTTGGACAATTCCACCATCCCGACAGACGCCGCGACCATCATCCCCGACGCCACCCTCTACCACTTCGGCGTCCTCACTTCGAACGTCCACATGGCCTGGATGCGCACCGTCGCCGGCCGTCTCGAAAGCCGCTACCGCTACTCCAAAGACATCGTCTACAACAATTTCCCTTGGCCGAATCCGACGGACGAACAAAAACAAAAGATAGAACGCACCGCCCAAGAGATTTTAGACGCCCGCGCCCGCTACCCCGAAAGTTCGCTCGCCGACCTCTACGATCCCCTCACACAGCCGTCCGACCTCCAAAAAGCCCACCGCGAAAACGACCGCGCCGTCTACGAGGCCTACGGCAAACCCTGGGATATCACCTCCGAACCCGCCTGCATCGCCTACCTCATGCAAGCGTACCGGGCGCTGACGGAGAAATAAGCCGCCGTTGTCCGTCCGCCGTTGTCCGTTGGCCGCTCTCCGTTGGCCGCTCTCCGTTGACCGTTGACCGTTAACCGTGATGGCTCAACTTTTTTCTCACATAGTGCCGTCTATCTCCCGGCCCTGCGGGCCACCCTCTTTCAAAAGAGGGCTAACCGGTGGCGGCCTGCGGTGGAAAGTTTTTTCTTCACATAGTGCCGTCTATCTCCCGCC
>CAVEFO010000081.1:0-3510 GCA_963615055.1 Lachnospiraceae bacterium | reverse complement strand
GCTTTCGCTGCTGTAGCCGCCGTCGAGTTTCCGCCGATGGCAATCGCACTGACCCCACCGGCCGACGCATTCGTACCGGCCGCAATCGCATAATTGGCACCAGCCGAAGAATCTCCGAGAGAAATCGCTCCCGTGCCCGTCGCCGAAGAACTGTAGCCGAGCGCCGTCCCGTATTGTCCCGTCGCCGAAGAGGACGCACCGACCGCTGTCGTATTCGTATTCGTTTTGGCCTGTGCATCCGTACCGATGGCAACCGCATTTTCCGTTTCCGCATCCGCCGAGTAGCCCATCGCCAAAGATTTGCTTCCCTTGGCCACATTGCCAAAGCCAAACGCATAGGCATTCAAAGCTGTCGTTGTCCCGCTAACCCCTACAGTATTGCCATGTCCGAATGCCCCCGAAGAAGCGGCATACACATTGTTGTATCCGCCAAATGCCTGCGAATCAGATCCGGTCATGATATTGTACGTCCCGATCGCGACCACGCAAGAACTGGCCGTATTCGAGCTATTATCCCCGATGACCGTGGTGCGAGAACCCGTAGTGCTCACTTTATACCCGATGGCAATCGCCGTCGCTTCCGTCGACGTCGCATCTGTTTGCGAATGCGACGCACTGGCCGTATTCCCGATTGCAATCGTATTCGACGATACCGCCGAAGAATCCCCGATGGAAATCGACTTACTACCCGCCGCCGAAGAACTGTAGCCAAGGGCCGTCCCGTATTGTCCCGTCGCCGAAGAGGACGCGCCGACCGCCGTCGCGTAAGTATTCGTCTTCGCATCTGCCGAATCACCGATTGCAATGGAACTGGCAGTCAGAGCTTCCGCTTGGTACCCGATGGCAATCGCCTTATCGGCACTTGCTATCGTCATATTGGCCTCTGTAGTGTCCGTGCCGTACCCTATGGCAATTGTATTGGTGCCGCTCGCCTTTGCGTAAGTCCCCATCGCCAAAGACTTGACACCCGTCGCGTAATTGTTGCCACCGAATGCATAGGCAAAGTATGCCGTCGTCGTCCCGCTAACCCCGGCATAGTTCCCGTGCCCGAATGCACCCGAAGAACCGCTGTATACATAATTGTATGCACCAAATGCCTGCGTATCAGCAGCAGAAACAGCATTATTACTACCGACGGAAACCACGCAAGAGCTCCCCGTATTCGAGCTGTTGTCCCCGATGACCATGGTGCGAGAGCCCGTGGTGCTCACATTGTACCCGATGGCGATGGATGGAGTACCACTCGCCGAAGCCGTATTCCCAATCGCAATTGAATTTTCAGCCGATGCTTTCGCTGCTGTAGCCGCCGTCGAGTTTCCGCCGATGGCAATCGCACTGACCCCACCGGCCGACGCATTCGTACCGGCCGCAATCGCATAATTGGCACCGGCAGAAGAATCTCCGAGAGAAATCGCTCCCTTGCCCGTCGCCAAAGAACTGTAGCCAAGGGCCGTCGAAGTCTCTCCCGAACCCGACGCGCTATAGCCGATTGCCGTGGCCGACGATCCTGTCGCCGAAGAGGAAGAGCCAAGCGCGGTCGTGTATGTTCCCGTTTTGGCATCCGCATTATGACCTATGGCAATGGAATCGGTCGTCAAAGCTTCCGCCGAATACCCGATAGCCAAAGAATTCGCCCCGCTTACGGTATTGCTATTCCCGATGGCATACGCATACGTCGCACTCGTATTAACTGTATTTGCATGCCCGAAAGCACCGGACTGCTGCGCATATATCCGGTTATAATAGCCAAATGCTTGTGTATGGGCCTGATTTAATGTATTCTCACTACCGACAGCGACAGCGCAAGAATCCCCCGTAACGGAATTGCTGTCCCCAATGGCAGTCGTCCGCGACCCGGTTGCTTTTACGTTATAACCAATAGCCAGCGACGTCGCTCCTGACGCTTCAGCCGTTTGGCCGATCGCGGTCGAATTGGTGCCGGACGCTTTAGCCGTTTGGCCGATCGCGACAGCAAGTGCTGTGCTTGCTGTCGCACCACCTTTTTCACCACCGCCGATGGCGACGGCACCACTCGCCGATGCCGTCGAATTACTCCCCATGGCGATAGCATAGGTAGCCGTCGCATCAGCAGACCCCCCTGTATTCCCACTTCCTCCTATAGCAATGGCATAGTCGGCCCCGGCATTCGCTCGCGTACCCAAAGCAGTCGCATACTGTGAAGCAACTTGCGTTTCTCGCCCTAAAGCGACAGCACCCGTTCCGCTAGCCACTGATGACTCCCCGACAGCCGTCGCATAATTCCCAGTCGCTTTCGCATACTGCCCGATAGCCACAGCATCACCTGTCGCGTTCGCTGACCCTGAATTCGTCGTGTCACTCCCACTAAATACCGTCGCCACAGCTTGCACATGCGTGACGCTCCCAAGTCCCGCGCCGCAAAGAAGCAACGCAGCCAGTGCCAACCGAACCCGTCTCTCATTCCCTTTTTTCATCGTACCCCACATCTCCCTCTCCAAACGAAAAAAAATACGATAAAGCCACAAGTGAAAGTATCCTACCACCCCCCCCCTACTATTTGTCAAGCCTTTTTTGCATTTTCTCTCCTTTTTCTATATAGAACTTTTTTATAAGCGAGAACAGAGTCCTTTTATATGTATCGATTTTCCGCGCCCCAAAGCAAAAAATCTCAGCCACCGCTTCCCTTTTTTCATCCGCCGCAAGATAGTCGCCGGCTATTAGCGGAAGCGCCTCCGCCGCATTTTATAAAATCGCACAAAGTGCGCACCGATGAAGCCTTCCTTTGGAGGCGACCTTCCGGTGGACGGTCGCCAGTGTCCCGAATGGCCGGATGATGGGGCGCCGAAGGCGCATATTAAAAATGTCGCAAAGCGACACCTGCACTGCTCACTGCTCACTGCTCACTACTAACTGCTCACTATCTCCGCCCCATTTGACACTTCCGCCATATTTCCTTACAATACAAAAGACAGCCCGGTGGCGGTCTTCCCGGAAGGGGGGTGATCGCATGAAGATTTACGAAGCGCTCTCACTCATGATAGCCTTTGGCACTCTGATTGCTATCATCATTTCTCTGGTCATTATGTTGGTGAAATAATCCACAAATGAAAAAAGACCTGCCAACAGCAGGTTGAACGACGGCCTTTTCTCAGAACTATAAAATTTGGGGAAGCGCCGGCGTCACCTCCGGGCTGTTCCATGTCTCTATTATACCCGCTTTGCCGATTTTTGCAAGGCGGGTATTTTTTATTTGCAAAATTGAGTATTGAGGGGCCGGGCTGATTCGTGCCGTACTTTTGCGGCGCTTACGGCACGGCGCTTTCTGCTGCAAGAATTGAAGGAAAACGGTATCGCCTTCGGCGATGATTAGTAAAAAATCGCGCAAAGCGCGTACCGATGAAGCCTTCCTTTGGAGGAAGATGGCCCGAAGGGCCGGATGATGGAGCGCCAAAGGCGTATATAAAAATCGTCGCGAAGCGACACCTGCACTGCTCACTGCTCACTACTAACTGCTCACTATAAATACCCCAT
>CAVEFO010000080.1:0-3525 GCA_963615055.1 Lachnospiraceae bacterium | reverse complement strand
TCTATCTTCCGGCGCTCCGCGCCACCTTCCTTCAAAGGAAGGCTATAGCGGTGTCACTCCGCGACATTATAAAAATGCGCCGCAGGCGCTACAAGTCAGCCCTCTTTTGAAGGCAACCTTCCGGTGGACGGTTGCCAGTGCCCCGTAGGGGCGGGAGATAGACGGCACTATGTGTCGGAAACGTTTGCATATTTAGCATACACTTATTTCTGTTAAAAGTCTACACAAAATAATTTCCTTTGCTTTATAAGTGCACTTCTGTTATAATGAAGGCACCGAATAAAGTTTCTTTTATTATCCCGTTTCCATTTGACGAAAGGAGCTGCAACATGATTACTGAGCAGGAAATTTTTCTGACAGATCCCGAGGAAAAGGCGAAGGTCATCGAATTTTTGAAAGGCTTTGACCTCACGTTTACCGGCAACATCGATTACACGATGGGACTTTTCGATGACGGGCGTCTCATTGCGACGGGTTCGCTCGGCGGGCGCGTCATGCGCGATATCGCCATTTCCGCCGATTATCAGGGGAAAGGTCTCACGCACCGCATCATCCGCAATCTGGAAGCGGAGTCGCATCGCCGCGGCATCACGAGCAACCAGATTTACACGAAACCGAAGAATGTCCCCGTCTTTGAGCATATGGGATTTTCCTGCGTCGCCGTCGCGGAGCCGTACGCCGCGCTGCTCGAAAAGGGACAAAATACGCTGGACGAATATCTGACGCGTATCCGGACGCTGCTCGGCACGGGCGAAGGGATCAACCGCGGCGCGATTGTCATGAATTGCAATCCTTTCACGCTCGGCCATCGTTCGCTCGTGGAATACGCGGTGAATAATTGCGACGAAGTCATCATTTTCGCCGTGCAGGAAGACCGCTCCATTTTCCCGTTCTCCGACCGTTTCTCGCTCATTAAGCAGGGTGTACACGATATGAAAACGGTCCGGATCGTATCGGGCGGCGATTTTATTATTTCCAATGCGACATTCCCGACGTATTTCATCAAAGGGACGGAGGAGCTGGCGGCGCAGACGAAGCTCGACGCGACGATTTTCGCCGAACGCATCGCGCCGGCGCTCAATATCACGATTCGTTTCGTCGGCGACGAGCCCACGGACAAGACGACGCTCGCGTACAATTCGGCAATGCGGGAGGTTTTCTCGGAAAACGGGATTGAGCTCAAGATCATCCCGCGCGAAGCGAAAGGCGACCAGATTGTCAGCGCATCTACTGTGCGACGCGCGCTCGCCGAAGATGATTGGGAAACGGTCCGCCGCATGGTGCCGCGCACGACGCTCACGTATCTGGAAAGTGAGCCCGGCCAAAAAATCATCCACAAGATCAAAATGCTGGCGCAGATGAATGAAAAAATCTGAATAATGCAGATATGAGAGAAGAGGGGCACGACTTCGTGCTTCTCTTCTTTTTTTGCGTTTGTGGAGAAATTTTTCTGCTGATAGAGATGAGGAGGCTGCGCTTGGGGCCGGTTTTGCTTTTAGCGGCAGGCGCAAAATCATTGTCAGTATAAGAGAATGGAGGACGGGTGTCGACTCGCGACGATTTTTATAAAATGCGGCGGAGCCGCTTCCTCTTTTCCTCCATTCTGACAGCAGAAAGCACCGCGCCGTAAGCGCCGCCAAAAGCAAGCATGAATCGGCCAAGCCCCTCAATTCTATCAGCAGGAAGAATTTCGTCGTAAACGCCGCAAAAAGTAAAAGCGGCGTTGTTCGTTTTCCGTAAACCGTTATCCGTTATCCGTTATCCGTTATCCGTGAACCGAGCATGAGAAACTTTTGTTTGTCATTGAGATGTGACAGACGGTAAACGGACAGCGGATAACGGACGCCGGCAATCGGTGTGCTATAATGAAACAAAATCAATATTTCCCGAAAGGAGATTTGTCATGAAACTTGTGATTGTGAATAAAATGAATCCGGAGCGCCTCGCGGCTGTCGCGCGTCTTGTCCCCGGCGCCATCGTCGAAGCGTATGCGACACCCGCGGAGGCCGCCCTGCACGTCTCGGATGCGGACGCGATAGCGCTCTGGGGTTTCCAAGATGTCGAGCCGCTTCTCCAAAACGCGCCGCACGTCCGCTGGGTCCATTCCCTTTCCGACGGCGTGGAAAAATTGCTCTCGCCGTCCATGCTGGCGCGCCCCATCGTGCTGACGAATTCCCATGGCGTACACGACAAATCCGTCTCCGAGCACGCGATGGCGCTCCTGCTCGCGTGGTTTCACAAAATCCCGGACGTCACGCGCCAAAAGGATGCCCGCATTTGGAAACGGCCGAAGAGTGAAATGCTGGACGGAAAAACGATGCTGATTGTCGGCTTCGGCGGCATCGGTCGCGCCATCGCCGCGCGCGCCAAAGTTTTCGGGATGCCCATCCTGGCCGTCAAAAAACACCCCGCGCCCGATCCCTTGGCGGATGAAGTCCTCTCTTCCGAAGACATCCTGACAGCGCTTCCCCGCGCCGATGTCGTCATCTGCGCCCTCCCCGCCACGCCGGAAACGAACGGGTATTTTGATACGGAGAAATTTTCCGCTATGAAACCGGGCGCCTTCTTCATCAATATCGCCCGCGCCTCCGTCGTCGATGAAGCGGCTCTTCTCCATGCGCTCCAAGAAGGCCCCCTCGCCGGCGCCGGCCTCGACGTCTTCGCGAAAGAACCGCTTCCCGAAGACCACCCGCTCTGGAAAACAGAAAACGCCATCCTGACCCCACACGTCGCCAGCATCATCCCCGATTTCTGGGAACGCGTCCTAGCCCTTCTGGAACAAAATTTCCAATCCTTCGCAGCTGGCCGCCCGCTTGCCAATGTCATTGATAAAGAGAAGGGGTACTGAGGCCGTGCGCCGTTGTCCGTTTTCCGTTGACCGTGCCTCAAAAGCTTGATGAGGCTTGATGTTTGTGCCGCTACGCTTTCTCGCCCTTTCCCATGCTTGGCTTTGGGCGGGTGGCTTGATAAGGCTTGATCGTTGTGCCGCTACGCCTTCTCACCCTTTTCCATGCTTAGCTTTGGGCGGTTGGCTTGATGGGGCTTGAGCGTTGTGCCGCTACACTTTTCGTCTATTCCCACGCTTAGCTTTGGGCGGGTGGCTTGATAAGGCTTGATCGTTGTGCCGCTACGCCTTCTCATCCTTTTCCATGCTTAGCTTTGGGCGAATGGCTTGATAAGGCTTGAGCGTTGTGCCGCTACACTTTTCGTTCATTCCCGCACTTATCTTCCGATTATGACAGAAAAAACGAGCGCCTTTCAAGCCTTTCAAGCCCTTTCAAGCCTTTCAAGCCCTTTCAAGCCCTTTCAAGCTTTTCAAGCCTTTCAAGCCTTTTCAAGCCTTTCAAGCCTTTCAAGGCCTTTCAAGCCTTCTCAAGCCTTTTCAAGCCTTTTCAAGCCTTTTCAAGCCTTTTCAAGCCTTCTCAAGCCTTAAAATTCAAAATAAAAAATCCCCCACCTTTCCGGACACTGCATTCCCGAAAGGTGGGGGATTTTTTGTTTTGCTTTATCAATGACCGTGCGCTT
>CAVEFO010000079.1:0-3666 GCA_963615055.1 Lachnospiraceae bacterium | reverse complement strand
TCTTTCTTCCACGGGGAAGAAAGAGAATGAAAAACGACAGGAGTTCTGCGGGGAACCGCCCCGCGTGCTTCTATATAATGCGAAAGTTGCGAGAAAACATGAGAATGTTTTTCACGGCCTCATTCCTCATTTACAAGGAGCCCCCTCATGGACATCACCCGATACGCCTCCGCCGAGACCGCATTGAATGAAATTTGCAAACGCGCCATCCGTGCTTCGGCCAGCGATATTCATCTTGAGCCGACGGAAGATTTCGTCCGTGTGCGCATACGCAAAGATGGGGCGCTCTCCGAAATCATGCGGCTTCCGGCGGCGCTCTCCAAAAATCTGGCCGTCCGCGCCAAAGTGCTGGGCGGCATGAATGTGGGCGAGATGCGCCTTCCGCAAGACGGCGGGGCGCGCCACACGGAAGACGGCGTCCGCTACGACCTCCGTATTTCCACGCTCCCTTCGCTTTACGGGGAAACCATCGTCATCCGCATTCTTTCCGGCCGTCTTCCTTTCATCGAAGACAATCGCCTCGGGATGCTGCCGGTGCAAGAAGCGGCATTTCAAAAATCACTGCGACAAAAAAGCGGATTTCTTCTGACCACCGGCCCCACCGGCTCCGGCAAGACATCCACGCTTTACAGCGCCATGAAACTTCTCAATACGCCGGATATCAATATCATTTCCATCGAGGACCCCGTCGAGTACCGGATTGACGGCATCACGCAGGTCCAAGTGAACGAAAAAGCCGGCCTGACATTTTCCGGCGGTCTGCGTGCCCTCGTGCGCCAAGATCCCGACGTCATCATGATCGGCGAAATCCGCGACCGCGAGACGGCGGAAATCGCCATTCATGCCGCGCTGACCGGGCACCTCGTCCTCTCGACGCTCCACACGAACAACGCCGTCCAAGCGCCGCTGCGCCTGATCGATATGGGAATCCCGCCCTACCTTTTAGCCGCCGCGCTCTCGCTTGTCATCTCCCAGCGCCTCGTCCGCCGAAAAGACGGAGACGGGCGCACCGGTATTTTTGAAATGCTCTTTGCGACGGATGCCGTCCGCCGGCTCATTCGCGAAAACGCATCGCCCGCGGCCCTTGCCGACGAAATGAAAAACCAAGGCCAGCCCACCATGGCGGACGCCGCGGCCGCGAAAGCGAAAAACGGCGACATTGCCGAAGCCGACGCCGCGACGATTCATTGAGGAAACGGATATGAAACCAATCGAAACTCTTTTGCAAACCTTGCTGCAGGAATCGCCCGCGCTGACGGACATTCACCTGACCGACGGCGAGCCGATTCGCATTCGCCTCTACGGCAAGCTTCGCGCGACGGATATCCCCTCGCCGGACATCGCCGCCGCGTTTCTTCCGCTGCTTTCCGATGAGAAACAAAAAATAATGCAAGAAACGGGCGCCGCCGATACCGCGGCCACAGTGGGCGGCCGGCGTTTTCGTCTGCACATTTACCGCGCCGGAGGGAAACTGGCCGCCGCGCTTCGTCTGCTGCCGGACATCGGTGCGTTTCCGAAAGATCCGGACGAAGATTGGATGTTTCATGTGAAACAATTTCAGACCGGTCTCGTCCTCGTCACGGGGCCGACCGGTTCGGGCAAGACGACGACGCTCGCGCATATCATTGAAGACATCAATCAAAACCGCGCGTGCCACGTGATCTGCGTGGAGGATCCGGCGGAATATCTGTACATTTCCCGAAAGGCGCTCATTCGCCAGCGCGAAATCGGGCGCGACGTCAGCGATTTTGCCGAAGGCGTCCGCGCCGCCATGCGCGAAGACCCCGACGTCCTTGTGATCGGAGAGCTGCGCGACAGCGAGACAATGGCCGCCGCGCTTACCGCCGCCGAGACGGGGCATCTCGTCCTGGCGACGATGCACGACCGCAGCGCTTTGGAAGCCATCGGGCGCATCGTACACTCGTTTCCACCGGAAAAAGAGCAGGAAATACGCCTGACACTGGCCGCCGTCCTACGCACCGTCGCCGCGCAGATTCTGTGGCATCACGGCGAAGACACCGCTCTTCTTCGGGAAATTTTGGTCAATATCCCGCCCGTCGCGCACATCATCCGCGAAGGCCGTGATCCGCAGCTCATCGGCTACATGGAAATGGGGCAAAAGGGGATGCGCACGATGAAACAGGCCGTCGACCGCTATCTGGCAGGCGCTGCGCTGCCCCCCGAAGAGGCGGTCCGCCTTCGTACCGGCATCGGGCTGTAAACCATGAAAGAATATCACTACAAAGTCTATCGTGAGGGTGAGGCGCCCACCGACGGAGACCTTTTGGCCGATTCCGCGCAAGAAGCCGCCGCAAAACTCCGAGAGAAAGGCTTTCGTATCATTCGCCTTGAAGCGGCGCCGAAGAAACGGTGGGGCCGGCATCCTTTTTTTAATCGGAGGAAACTTGCTGTCTTTTGCCGAGAATGGGCGTCGCTTTTGGACGCGGGCATTTCGCATACCGCCGCCCTCTCCATGCTGGCCGCGCACGAAGGGCCGAAAGAGAAACTGATTCTTCTTGCCATCGCCGCCGCCATCACCGACGGGACGGAAACGGCCGGCGTTTTTCGGAAAAGCGGAGAATTTCCGGAATTTTTCTGCGCCATGCTTGGCGTCGGCGAACTTTCCGGGACGCTCCCCGAAGAACTTCGCCTCTTGGCCGCGCATTATGAGCGGGAACGAAAATTTCGCAAAAAAATCACAGCGGCGCTCTCTTATCCGCTGTTCGTTTTGTTCTTCGCCTGTTGCGTATTTCTTTTGATTCTGACCGTCGTCCTGCCGTCATTTTCCCTTCTCTTTCAGACGCTGTCCATTCCGCTGCCCGCCGTGACGGCCGCCGCGCTCTCCCTCGGACTCTTCTTGCAAAAATACGGTCTGTTTCTGCTTTTATTTTTGCTGCTTGCGATATTGGCGCTCTCGCTCTACGCGCATACGGAGACGGGACGTGATAAATTTTATCGCATTCTCTTGCGCTCCCGTTTCATCAAGCGCTTGCTTTTGATTCGGTTTTGCACCGCGCTCTCCGCTCTTTTGACCAGCGGCGCGCCCCTTTCCGAAGCGCTGCCGGAAGCCGCTGCCGTCACGGACAATACGGAAGCCCGCCGCCGCATAGCCAAGGCCGCCAAAGCCGCGACCGGCGGCATCCCGCTCTCCGAGGCGCTCGCCGCAGCCGATTTTACGCTGCCGCTTCTGACCCCGATGATTGCGGCGGGCCTCGAAAGCGGGCGCTTGCCGGAATTTCTGGACCGCGCCGCGCTCATCATGACACAGGAAACGGAAGAAAAATTGGAACGCTTCAAGACCATCGCCGAGCCCGCCCTCCTCCTCTTCGTAGGCGCCCTGACAGCCGCTGTCGTCTTCACCGTCATGCTTCCCGTTTTCGGCGCGATTGGGAGAGGATTGTAAAAGCGTGCAGAGCCGGGATCTTGGAGCGAATCGCACGGATGTCGAGAGGGCAGACGGGCAGACGGCTGAATGACACATATTGCCGCTGCCCGTTGACCGTGAGCCGTGAACCGTTGTTCGGCGGTGAGAGCTTATGGGAGTATTGGATAGGAAAACAGAACGCGATAAATGTTTTTCAGCACCAAAAAAGGAAACCCTTTTCAGAGTTTCCTTTTTGATTGCAAATCCTAAAATCAGAATTTGTAGTTGAGGGACAGCGTCCA
>CAVEFO010000078.1:0-3954 GCA_963615055.1 Lachnospiraceae bacterium | reverse complement strand
CGCCATCGGAAAATTTCAAACAGGCGGGCCTCCTTGCGCGTCGCTTGGCTGCTCACAAAAAATCGGAAACAGCGGCCTATAAATTATAGAAGGCCGCCATCAACAAGGGCCGCGCTTTGGGGCGCGGACCTTTGTGCCCTCTATGGGTTACGAACATAGCGTAATTGCATCGCTATCGCTGTGCTCAGCGACGACCGGTGGCGGCCTTTGGCCGCTTTTGTCTAAAAGCTAACAGCCGACAACTAATAGCTATCTTGCGCGTGAGAAAAAACGCCGAGCAAGCCATCTGACAGCTGATATCTGACGTCTCCATCCTCCCGTGCCCATCCGGCTATCATCTTCCAAAGGTATCCCCATGATCAATATCACCTTTCTCTCTCACAGCGGATTTCTGATTGAAACCGAGACGGATTTTTTAGCCTTTGACGTTTGGCGCGATCCGGCCGGAGCGCTTTCGGCGGCGCTTTCCGCTTCGGAGAAACCGATTTGCTTTTTGGTTTCCCATATCCATGCCGATCATTTTTCGCCGGACATTTTTCGGTGGCGGGATCGGGCTTCGTATGTGTTGCATCGGGATTGCCGGGCGCCGGCGGGGTGTTCCGCGTGTTTCTTGGACGCGGGGGAAACCGTTTCCTTTCCCTCTTTTTCCGTCAAAATGTACGGCTCGACAGATGCGGGCGGCTCGTTTGGCGTGAAGGCGGGCGGGCGGCGGATTTTTCATGCCGGGGATTTGAATTGGTGGCATTGGGCCGGGGAGGACGCGGCGGACAATCGGGCGGCGCGGGACGCTTTCTTTGAAGAAGTCGCCATGATTGAGGAAACGGATTGGGATCTGCTCTTTTTCCCTGTGGACGCCCGGCAGGCCGTCGCGCGGGAGTGGGGCGTTTCCTATTTCCTGTCCCGGATGAAACGGGTGGGGCGGCTCGTCCCCATGCACGCGTTCGGCGCGAAATGGTGCCCGTCGTATCGTTTTCGCGCCCGCTTTGATACTTCCCTTTGGATTCCCTCTTTTGAAGGAGATTCTGTTTCGTATGACTAGTACTTGGCTTTTGATTTTTCTGGCGCTGATGGGAGGAAATCTTCTCATTGCGCAGCTGCCGTATTCGCTCCTTTTGCCCGGCATCGTCCTGATCAATTTGGCGGTGCTCGGCGTGGCGTATTTCGTTTTCCGCCACGATCCGTTCGTGGATATGCGCGCGAATATGCTTTTCATGCTGGGGCTGACCGTTATCAATATTTTGACGGACCTCGGTATGATGTCCTACACGATGTCGTGGGTGGCTTTTGGCGCGCTCCTCATTTGGTCCTGGTCGGGCGGAGGGCGCAGCCGATGAGACGCGAGAGAGCGGCGGATGTCTTGCTGGTCGCGTCTCTTTTTTCGTGCGCCGCGTCCGTGCCCGTCTCCGAAACATTCTGGGGCGGGCTCTTTTTTCATACGACGCTGGCGGCGGCGGTGGGCGGCGTGGCGGATTGGTTTGCCGTCCATTCGCTCTTCCGGCGGCCGCTCGGCATCCCTTTCGGCACGGCGGTGATTCCGAAAAGCCGCGAGAAAATCATCCGCATGGCGCGGGCGCTTCTGACGGAGGAACTATTGAGCGTGCCGCGCCTCTATCGGCTGCTGAAGGAACATTCTCTCTCGGAAGGCGCGGCGGTCTGGGTATCGGAGAATGAGGAAACGCTGCGCGCGGTGCTCTCCGATGCGGCCGGTGCCTGTCTTTCGGCTTCGGACGGTCGGAAACTTGCGGCGATGACGTCCGAAGAGGTGGAAATATTCATTGCGCGAGAAGATTGGTCGCGTCTTTTGGCCGATGTTTCCGCGCGGCTCCTTCCCACTCTCGGCGCGCGGCCTTTTTTGGCTGCCGTTTCCTCGGCGGCGCGGCGGTTTCTGGCCGACACACTTTCGGAGAAACGGCTGCAGAATCTCTATCGGGCCGCGTGGGCGGCGTACGAAGAAAAAGGACCGATGCGCGGAATGTTGCGGGGACTTTTAGGCTCGCAGCTGGGGCTGACGGACGAGAAAGCGGTCGCGCTCATTCGGCAAAAAGCGATGGATATCGCGGAAGATTTGGAACGTCCGGAGAGCGACGCGGCGCAGAAACTCCAAAATTTTTTCCGCGCATGGTCGGAGCGTTTGGAAACGGATGCCGCACTTCGGGAAAATGTAAACGCCGCCGTTTCCTCTTTCTTGCTCTCCCTTTGGCGGGAGCGCGGCGGGGATATGTCGGCGGAAATGTTTCGGTGTAAGAGGGACGAAATCAATCGAATGATCGTCGATGCCGTGTACGAGCGGATTGGTCGTTTCCTATCCGATCCGCTGAAACGGAAAGCGCTCGATCGTTGGCTCCTGTGGCGGCTCGTGCCGTACCTTCCGAGAATTCGCGACGCGCTGGGGCAGGCGGCGGAGGCGGCGCTCGCCGGTTATTCCGGGGAGGACATGGCGCGAATGGCGGAGAACGGCGTGTGGCATGATCTGCAAATGATTCGGATCAACGGCACGCTCATCGGGGCGCTCTTGGGCGCACTCTCCTTCGGGCTGTTCTATTTCGTGTCGGGAGGCGTCGTGCTATGAGCCGGATGAAAAAAGCAAACGTCCTCTTTGCCGCATCGGCCCTCCTTTTCGCCGCAGCCTTTTGCTGGCGTCTGTCGCACGAGGGCGCGGCGGTGTCCTGCTTGTATTTTTTGGCGCAATCGGCCCTGATCGGCTGCGCGGCGGACTGGTTTGCCACGGCGGCCCTGTTTCGCCGCCCGCTCGGCATCCCGTTTCACACGGCGCTCATTCCGCGAAATCGCGCGCGGATCATCGCGTCCGTCCGTCGCGCGGCAGAAACGAGACTGCTTCGCCCCGGGACGTGGGACCGTTTCTTCGAAAAAGAATCGGCGTCCGAGCGGCTTCGCGTATTTTTAGAAACGGAAACAGGGCGCAAGGCCTTGGCCACGGCGTCCGATTTCGCGGCGAAAGAAATTTTGAAGAAAGTCTTTGCGGCGCGCGCGGGGATCGCCGAAAAAGCGGCGAAGGAATGGAGAGATGCGGCGGAAACGGCGGCAGCGCCTCTTGGCACATGGTTTCTTTCAGAGGAAAGAACGGATACATGGCTGCAAAAGCTGCTGCGGGCGGGTGCCGAGTATGCGGAGAGCGCAAAAGCAAAGCGGCGCGTGGCACTGTTTCTGCAAGAATTCACGGAGACGCAAAAAGAAAATCCGCTGGTCGCGATGGCGGTCGCCATGGGCGAGACGATGGGCGTCATCGATTACGACGACATGGCGGACGCGCTGTGCCGGTCATTGCGGCAAAAAATCGAAGACATCTTGCAAGCAGGCTCGCCTGAATTTGTAGAGATTTCGGCGCATTTTCGCGCCGCGTTGCAAACGGTCTCGGAATCGGAGGCCGGGCGCGATGTATGGGACAGGGCCGTGAGAGAGGCAGCGGGAAAATGTCCTTTGGAAGCGCGAATCGAACAGATAGTGTCGGCGCTTTGCACGGCGGAGGCGGGGCGGTCGGTCTTGTCCGCTTGGCTTTTTGAGGCGTTGGCGGACGGCGCACGGGAATTTTTGCAAAATGAAGAACAGGCGACGCGTCTCGATGCCGCCGTGCGAGCGCTCTTGGTTTCCGTCGCGCGCCGGGAGGAACAATTCGCCGGAGACACGATGGAAGCGGCACTGGCCGGATACGACGAGGCGCGGCTCAATCATTTCATCTATTCGCGCACGGAAGAGGAGCTAGGAAGCATTCGTATCAACGGCGCCATCGTTGCGGCACTGGCGGGCGGAATGCTGTATGCGGCGGTCGTGTTTGCTCGCGGATGAGGATTTGAAAGGGATTGTTGGGAAGTAAAAAGTTAGAAATTAGCAGTGAGCAGTGCAGGTGTCGCTTCGCGACATTTCAAAATGCGGCCGGAGGCCGCCACAAGTCAGCCCTCTTTTGAAAGAGGGTGCCCCGTAGGGGCGGGAGATAGA
>CAVEFO010000077.1:0-3988 GCA_963615055.1 Lachnospiraceae bacterium | reverse complement strand
CGTCCACGCGCACGATTACCAATGTGACGGCCGGGGATTCGACGAAGGATGCGGCGAACTGGGATCAGATTGCCAAGACGGCGCAGGTGCTGGATCTTAATTCGACGAAGACGCGGGAGAAGGTCGGCTCGACGGACGTCAAAGACAATCAAATCACGTCGAATGACGGGACGATTTTGGCGACGTTCACGCGGATGACAAAGGTGGCGGCGAATGATTATGGCTTCGTCGCGGGTGCGGATCTTTGGACTGAGTTGCGTGCGGAAATCCCGGCATCCGGGAATAGCTATATTTCACAAAGCAATACTACCGGGAAAAATCTGAAAGCGCTTGACAGTGCTATCGGCGTGGTGGATGAGGATTATACATTCCTTAAGAAATCGATTGATAGCTCCGAGGCGACGACGGTTTACACCAGTATCGCGCAGAATCTCATCAATCTGGATACGGGCATCACAAAGTTGATTTCTTACGATGAAGGAAGCAAGACGCTTCACATCGGCGCGGGCGATGGGATCACGGCGGATAGTGTTTCCTTCTATGCGAAAGACGGGAAGGCGACGCGGAAACTTGAGGGGATCACGTACGGCGGTGCGGATCATGATGCGGCGGCGTACGGGCAGCTGATCGCGGCCGGGGAATATGTGGCGACGAGCAATAAGGATGCTTCGCAGGCGCAGACGGTGACATTGAAATATAATGATGAGGATTCCAATACGGCGAAGGTAAAAATCAAGATCGCTGCGGAAGGCAAGGTCGAAGACGATGATAAGCGTCTCGTAGACGGCGGCACGGTGAAAGCGGCGCTCGACAAAGCTATCAATTTGAATACGTATGACGGCAGTGATACGATTTCCATTCAAAAGGAAAACGGAGAGGACGGTCACTACACGGTCCGCGTGAAGAATATGGCGATGAGCACGACGGCGTATGTGAAGACGACGGCTGTCGCGACGGGGGGAAATGCAGTGGCTCTCGGCGCAGGTGGTGTGGCTTCCGGTGACTATGCGCAAGCATTCGGGACCAATGCCAAAGCGACGGGGGATCGGTCGATTGCCATCGGGAAGAATGCCGAAGCGTCTTGGACGCCTTTGGCGGAGGATTCGTCCGGTAATACGGGGTCGACGATTGCAATCGGCACGCAGGCGAAGGCCAAAGGAAACGGGGCGGCTGTCATCGGTGCGCTGGCAGAGGCTGAAGGTGAGGATGCGGTGGCATTCGGCAGCTATGCAAACGCCAAGGGTTATGAAGGCACGGCTATCGGCAGTAGCGCCAGTGCATCGGCGCAAAGTGCGACGGCAGTTGGGGCGACAAGTATCGCCGATGGGATCGCTTCTTCTGCTTTCGGTTACGGTAGCTATGCCTCTCTACTGGCAGCATCTGCTTTCGGTTCGTACAGTCAAGCGACGGGGCAGGCGGCATCCGCTTTCGGGACTCTTGCTCAAGCCAAGAATACGGCGGCGACGGCTGTCGGTTACAATGCGATTGCGTCGGAAGTAGCCTCATCCGTCTTTGGGGCGAATGCACAGGCATCCGGGAAGTTTGCGGTAGCGCTCGGCTATGGCTCGGTGGCGACGGAGGCGAATACGGTTTCTGTCGGCGGCGGGACGGTCGGTACCAGAAAGATTGTGAATGTGACGGCCGGCGTGGCGAATACGGATGCGGCGAATGTCGGGCAGCTGATCCAAGGCGGTTCGTATAGCGCGACGAGTGGCGGAGATGCTACCAAGGAACAGACGGCGACGCTTGTTTCTAATGACGGGAACACAAAAGTGAATATCACGATTGCCGGTGAAGGGGCGATTAAGTCCGGTGATAAGCGTCTCGTGAATGGCAATACGGTCTATCAATATGTCGAGGGTGTCAAGGCGGAAATTACCGCCGATATCACGACGGAGGACGGCAATTATGTGAAGAAGGCATCCACGGCCGGACAGAATCTGACGGCGCTCGACAAGGCGATTGGTGCAGTCAAGGCGGAAGGCGGTAAGAAGCTCAATGTGATTGAAGAGTCGCTCAATCCCGATGGTTCTCTCAAGACGAGCGTTTCTCAAAATTTGATGAAGATCGATGAAAAGATTGGGACGATTGCGGCCAAGGAAGGTGGCTATACGGCCATCGATAAGGATGCGTCGATTTCGGATAATTTGGTCAAGATTGATGAGGCTCTCAGCGGCTCGGCTGCGGATTTGGCGCATATCAAGAAAGTCACACAGGCCATGGGGGCGGAGACCAGTGGTACGAATGCTATCGCGCTGGGGCAAGGAAGCAAAGCGAGCGGCAATGATTCTGTTTCCTTCGGGACCAATGCTGAGGCATCGAAAGAGAATGCGCTGGCTTTCGGCAATAAGGCCAATGCGACCGAGGCGAATGCCATGGCTTTCGGCACCGGGGCTGCCGCTTCGGCGGAAAGTGCGATGGCGCTCGGAAACGGAGCGGCGGCGAGTGGAGCCAATGCGCTTTCCTTTGGCACCGGGTCTGCGGCATCGAAAGAGAATGCGCTGGCTCTCGGAAATAAGGCGAATGCATCTGCGGCGAATGCGATGGCATTCGGAAATGGGGCGGCTGCGTCTGAAGCGAATACGCTGGCTTTCGGAAACGGTGCGGCGGCATCCAAAGAGAATGCTATCGCTATCGGAAACGGCGCGAGTGCGTCCGGAAGCGGGTCTGTCGCGATTGGCAGCGGCTCTGTGGCGACGGAAGAGAATGTTGTTTCTGTCGGTAAAGAGGGCGCCGAACGCAAGATCACGAATGTGGCGAATGGTGTGAATGATACGGATGCGGTCAATGTGTCTCAGCTGAATGCTGTGGTACAGCAGAATTTCGACGGTGTCCGGAATGAGCTCACGAATGAAATCAACAAAGTGGCGGCCGGCAGTGCGGCTCTTGCGGCGCTTCGTCCGGAGAGCTATGATCCGAGTGATAAATTCTCCATGGCGGTCGGCTTCGGTCATTATCGCAATGCGAATGCCGGTGCCATCGGGGCTTTCTATAAACCGAATGAAGTGACGACGATTTCCGTCGGCGGCACCATCGGAGACGGGGAACCGCTCATGAATATGGGCGTTTCCTTCAAGCTGGGCAGCGGGTCGAAGAATGCGGGCAAATACAATACGGGCGCGGCGGTCTCGCAGGAGTTGTCTTCTCTTCGTAAGAGTAACGATCAGCTTTCGGCGGACAACAAGTCGCTGAAGAAGGATAATGCCGCGCAGGCGACGGCTATCAAAGCGCAGGCCAAGGAGATCGCTGATCTCAAGGCCGATAACGAGAAGATCAAGGCGGACAATGAAAGAATGCAGAAGCAAATCGCCATGATCCTTTCCAAGATGGAAATGTCGGATACGGTGAAGAAGACAGCGGCGGCGAAGTAATTTCGTATCGCAGTATTCTTTCCCTGTTCGGCTTCCATATATATTTCTCCAACGGTCGAAAGACGGCAAAAGGGGCAGACTTTTTAGGTCTGTCCCTTTTGCTTTGTCTGTGTGCTTGAAGTGGGTGATGGGATTTTTTCTCTCATGGAGATTGAGATGTAAAAAGTGAGCAATTAGAAGTGAGCAGTGAGCAGTGCAGGTGTCGCTTCGCGACGATGATAAAGATGCGGCCAAAGGCCGCCACCGGTCAGCCCTCTTTTGAAGGCGACCTTCCGGTGGACGGTTGCCGGTGTCGCGAAGCGACGGGTGATGGGAACTCTATGTGAAGAAAACGCTTAGCGGTGGATTTGGCTAATTTTTTAGGAATAGCCAAGTCCGGCGCAAGGAGGCCCGCCTGTTTGAAATTTTCCGATGGCGGGCTCTGAAGGCCCGTCAGGTGGAGGGGATAAAAGTTAGCAGTGAGTAGTGAGTAGTTAGCAGTTTCTATATCATCAGCGATGATGAGCCATTAGAAAAATCGCGCGAAGCGCTTCCGCTTCCAATAACTGCTCACTGCTAATTTCTAACTTCTAACTGTTTTACCCTGGCGGCGATTTCTTTCCTTTGCTTCGTTTCCT
>CAVEFO010000076.1:0-4036 GCA_963615055.1 Lachnospiraceae bacterium | reverse complement strand
AACCGTTATGGGTCTACTTTTTTCTCAGGTGTTCAATTTCATTTTACAACCTACCAAAAGAAAAAAACATTTTTTGTTAACTTTCGCTCTATTTATCTGATATTCCTTAAGCGATATTCTTATTCCCCAATATAGTCCGAAAACAAACATCAATATTCTTATGTCCAAAGGGAACTGACTCATCATTCATCATCCCCCCTTGTTCGCTCACTATCTTTCAATTGTTTGTCCGTTGGTATTTTATCCTTTAGAGTAACTTTTAATAAATCTCCGCCTGTTCCTATAATTATCGCTCCCGGCACACCCCCGACGCTACCAATCGCTCCTCCTATTAAAGGCAACGTATCATACACCAAAACCTGACCCATAGGCGTTAAGTTCGGTGTCAGTCCTCTTTGATTAAGTTCGGTTCCCTTGTCGTTTGGCGCATAGGAAACACCCATGCCACTAGCCTTGTATTCCGCTTTGTTCTCCGTGTCTTCCCATATTCTGTTATCAGAAACTTCCGTCATGCGCGTAAATGGAAATGTCGACATCGGTGCCTCCTCTCTTTCTGTTTGGATTACGGATAAAGGCCTTGTGCTTTCAGCGTCTCAATCCGTGGCTGTGCCTTTTCTTTAACTCTAGCGTAGGCCTTTTTTTCGTCTCTTGTCAAATCCGATTCGGAATGCACGACGGTAAACTGATCGCCGTAGATGTTATGCATGGCAATCGCCTCGTCCAACTGTTTTGCATCCTCTGCCGGGATGTCTTTGTTGCGTAATAATTTGATATGAAACGGATCGTTTTGGATTATCCAAAAGCCATTCCGTCCATATGCATAAAACGTTTTGTACCGGTAAAACCAGCCCATTTCAGTTTCGTAATCGTATATATTATAATCGAGTGTTGTCCTAACAAAGCCGTGTTTAGGATGTTCTTGCTTTTCCGGCTGAAAATCTACCAGATGCCATACACTCGAAATTTGAGGGGACATTTTGTGCCGTATCCCTATACGTAATTCAGTCCCAAATGCAGTAATCGTATTATTATACCAACCCATTGGATATCCAATATCAATAAAAATCCGTGCGCCACCAAATATGAGATGGTAGCATATTATGATTAGAATCAGCTTACAGCTTATTTTTCTCAGAAGCAACATGTTTCTCATTTCTTGCCTCCTTGAATCCGTCCTTTGATAGAAGCCTTCCAATTAAACGGTTGTAGTACTCCGATTTTCTGATACACAACGGCACCATTGTTCATGATCAGCTTGATATTTTCAATTAGATTATTATCTGGATTTGCTTCATGCCAGTCAAAATCATAAGTATCGGCCACCCTCCCACTATAGGATATGTTTCCTTAGGTATCCTTTTGAATACAAATGGCTAATTTGACCTTTCCATAGGCCAACTGCTGATCACTCGTTGGACGCAGAGCCCCACCATTATAATCCATCGAAGAGGAGAAGTATTTCGTTTCACCGGGTCTTACATTCTGAGCCAATTCTTCGACTTTGAATTTCAATACATCAGATTGTTCCAAATCGGCAGAAACGTCGGATCCGTGCGCAAACGACAATTCCGTACCACTGCCCATCAGTCCATGGAGCATGAATTTGGCCGCTATAGGAGTATCCATAGCTTTATCAAAGCCCATTTCTAGTCACGGTCTTGTTATTCATAGAATTTCCTTTGCATTTCAACGACTCCTTGTCTAAGTTCTTCAAACCGTTCTTTATCATATGGAATATCCAACCAGGCAGCGTCGAGCGTGCCATCTGAAAAATAAAGATTTTTGATTCTTCCGGTTTCCCTATTATAAATGCTGTCTGTAAACGCCGAAAACACATCATTTCCTAATAAAAATGACCATGTGTATTCCACATCAAACGGCGTGGCACCCCCACCGCCTTTCGGATACATCAGCAGCAATACACCGTTTGAGCAATTTCCTAAATTTTCATATGAGAACTCGGAAAACAAGGTTAATGCTCCGGTTGCCAAATCCATTACATAAGTTATTTTGTGTGGCATCCTCACAAAAACAGATTTCCCCACATCATACCAACCGACAAAACAGGCATCATCCGGCAGATAAAATAAAATCCTATCTCCGGATTCCGAATAAAATCTGACTTCCGTACCGGACTGATACACAATTCCGTTTTGATACGGATAGATCCACACTTCTCTCGTACCAAAATCTTTGACCCTGCAAAGAGATTTCGTGTGATTATCAATTTTATAAAGGCTCTGATCCCATTTTAGAAAAAGTGTATCGGCACTTTTGACGAATCTACTGATTGACCAATTTTGACAAGCCAAATCTTCTGCTATCGGGATTATGCCGGTAGACGATACATAAAACAATTTCATTTTATTTAATTTAACGGATTCAGCGGCTAAAACAAAAAAGCTATCTCCATCAAAAAAAACGGAATCAATATATTCTGCACCCACTGCCTTTTTCAGAAAGCTAAAATCGAATTCTACATAATCACCGATATCGTTGGGATTCAAGAAAATAAAGTGTTTTTTAGTGTAATTTTCACTATATTTCCATGTTGCTATTGTCCCCGACAAGAGCGAGCTACTTGTATCCTTTTGATATTTCGCATACTCATATCGCCAAAAAATTCCTATTCCCCAAAGGAGAGAAAAGACAATAGAAACGAAAACTAAAGTACGCTTTCTCATTCCTTCACCTTATTGCCTTTCTTTACGTCAACAACCAGTCCTTTCCCGCCAAACTGTCTGTAATCTTTCTCTAAAATATTATTGATCATTTCCGACATTTCATTGCTAGCAATCAAAATCAATCCGAAAAAAGCAAACCAAATATCGAGAGCAATATAAAATAACTTCCAATCAAAACACATATTCTCCAATATCTTTTCCTTTCGTGTTTTACGTCATAAACTTCCGGCAATATTTTAGCGGAGACACCACCTAAAATCGTTCCCGTACCCATCAAGAAGAGCATCGCCCCCACAACAATATCTCTGCTAACTTCAAGCAATCTTCCGATGATTAATGCCAAATAAAAACTATAAAAAAGCAAGAACGCCCCCGAATAAAAAAGAACTCGATAATACCACGGGTAGTTTCTTTCTTTAATATATCGCCATACAAGGCAAATTGAAATTACCAAATATAGAACGACCTCTGCAATAACAGGCAGATTCTCCGAAATGTAAGGCCAATTATTTAGCATAATTATTGCCTACTTCCTTTGACTGCTTTTATATCACGATCTGTAGGTACCTGATCTTTAAAATAATCTTTTGCACGATCTCCAGCGACAGATCCACTAATCGCCCCCGGATAACTTAAAAAATAACCGCCTACAGCCCCAAATCCCAAAGGTACTAAATCGTACCCCCAAACCTTTAACAGCCTAGTTCCACTATAGGTATGCCAATCATCATACAGATCATTTAGAACCAAAGAACCCCCAATAATACCACCGCTACGCGTATACCCTTTGAGTAAAGCTCCACCATAACCTTGCTTGATCAGCTCGTTAGGAACCATATTTACCTTCTCCGAAACCATATTGGTGCCTAATGAGTTTAGCCAAGTATATGCTTTCAGCTCATCGATAAGGGAAATACCCGGAAACGTCTTCGTCCCGACTTTATCTGTTGCTTTAAACCCAGGAATAATGGATTCCATTTCTTTCCAGTTACTAACACCGAAATAAATCACCGATTCATTTTCCTCATCAAAATGTTCTTCTTCGAATGTTCCGGAATAATATACATCTCCTTTTTCGCCATTAATAATGTAGGTATATCCCATTCCCAGATTCTCAGGATCTTCAATCCATACAGACGTGTATTCATACAATTTGTCTCGATTAAACTCAAAATCTGTGCCATTCTCATTTACGAAATAGAGATATGTGCCATCAGGTTGCAACAATGCCGCAACTTTCCCCATACCTAAAATATTGCCTTTTTCATCTCTTCTGCTTCCGTAATAGTTCCACTTGGTTCCGGAAAGCGTGATTCCGGCCGCTCCCAGAGCTTCATCTGACAGATTCCCCA
>CAVEFO010000075.1:0-4279 GCA_963615055.1 Lachnospiraceae bacterium | reverse complement strand
CCTTTCTTTTTCGGAAAAGAAAGGAAATGAAGAACGACAGGAGTTCTGCGGGGAACCGCCCCGCGTGATTCACAGAAAAAAGCTGTGAGAAAACATGAAAATATTTTTTCACAGCCCCTCCGATTAAAACTAATAGCTAACAACTAATAGCTAACAACTATCTCACGCCTGACAAAAAAGTCATCCCCCAAAAAACACAAAAAAGAAAGGAATCACCATGTCATCCACCCATTGGACTCCGGCACAAGAATCTGCCCTCACCGCGCGCGGCGGGAATTTATTGCTTTCGGCGGCGGCCGGCAGCGGGAAGACCGCCGTCTTGGTCGACCGCGTCATTCGCCGCATCACCGACCCCGCAGATCCCGTTTCCATCGACAGCCTCCTCATTTTGACCTTCACACGCGCCGCGGCGAGTGAAATGCGGACGCGAATCGCAACGGCACTTTCCGCCTGTCTGGAAGAAGAGGGCGCGCGCCTTCGCGAGGACCCAACGCCGGAACGCACCGAGCGCATCCGCTATCTCAAGCGCCAGCTCACCCTCCTTGCCGGCGCCGATATTTCCACGATAGACTCCTTCTGCCAATCCGTCCTGCGCCGCTATTTCTACCTGCTCGACATCGATCCCGACTTCAAAATTCTCTCCGAACCCAATGAGATTTTCCTCCTCGAAGACGAAGTCCTCTCCGAGGTTCTCCTTCGCCACTACGAATCGGGCGAGGAGGATTTCACCGACCTCGTCGACCTTTATGCCGCCGGTTATCGCGATACGAATCTACGAAACGAGCTCCTGACGCTCTACCATTTTACCCGCGCCATGGCCTTCCCGGAAGATTTCATCGCGCATCTGGCCGATCCTTACGACATGCCTGAAGACGCGCTGCCCGATACGATCCCGTGGGTGCGCGCGCTGCTCGCCGACCTCCACGCCGACGCACTGCTCTGGAAAGATTCGTACCGCCGCATCCTCCGCCTCATGGATGATCCGGCCTTCGGCGACGTTTTTGCCGCCTATCAGGAAAATATTTCCGAAGAATACGCTGCCGTCGATGCGCTCGCGTCCGCGGAAACGTGGGATGAATGGTACCGCGCGATTGGCACGGACTTTTTCAAGCGCCTCCCCGGCGTCCGCGCCCAAGACGACGAAGATATCCTCCGCGCCAAAGACGAAATCCAAGCGCTTCGCAAGACCGTGAAAGAGGAAATCAAGAAACATCGCGAGACCTATTTCTCCGTCGCCCCCGCCCAATGGGCCCGCGACATGGCCGCCGCGCACCCGCTCGTTTCCATGATCTCGACCCTCCTTCTCGACTTTCACGACGCGTACATGGCGCGTAAAAAGAAGGACGGCCTCATGGAATTTCACGATATGGAGCACTACGCCCTCGACCTCCTTTTGGCGGACGATTCGACGCCCGCGCATCCCCTCCCATCCGAGACGGCGCTAGCCCTTCGCTCGAAATACCGCGAAGTCATGCTCGACGAATACCAAGACACGAACGGCATCCAAGAGCTCATCACCGTCCTCATTTCCGACGGGCGCAACCGCTTCCTCGTCGGGGATCTCAAGCAGAGCATTTACCGTTTCCGGCAGGCCGATCCCACGATTTTCCTGGGGAAATACGAAAGTTTCCCGGAAAACGATCCCCAAAACCGCCGCATCGATCTCAATTTGAATTTCCGCAGCGACGCGGCCGTCCTGTCGGCGACGAATCACATTTTCCGCCAACTTTTGCAAAAGACGGAAGACGGCGCGCCGCTTGAGATTGGCTACGGCGAAAAAGAAGCGCTCTATCCCGGCCGGAAATCCGAACTGCCGGCGGACTACATCGGCGGCACCGTCGATATTTCCCTTGTCGACATGCCCGGAAAAGACGCGACGGAAGAGGAAGACGTCGATACGGATTTGGAGAAAAAAGAAATCGAAGCACGGCTCATCGCCCGCACGATCCGCGAGCTCGTCCAAAGCCGGAAAACCGTGCAAGACAAAGACGGCACATTCCGCCCCGTCGAATACCGCGACATCGTCATTCTCGTCCGCGCCGCCGAAAAACGCGCCGGTTTCCTGCAAGCGACGCTGGCCGATGCCGGCATCCCGACCCTCACCGAGCAGGGCAGCGATTTCTTCGCTTCCGCCGAAATTCAAATTTTAATCGCGCTGCTCCGCCTTCTGGACAATCCGCACCAAGACCTTTCGTGTACCGCCGTTCTCCGCTCACCCCTCGTCGGCCTCTCCGAAGAAGCGCTGGCCCTCCTGCGCCTCGAAAATCCGACATCCCTCTGGGACGCCGCCCAAGCCGCCACCGCCCCCCTTCCCGAACGCGACGCCATCCGCCTTTCCCGTTTCCGCAAAGAATACAAGAAATGGCGCGCCCGCTCCCGCTCGGAAGGCGTCGCCGACCTTCTCGAAACCATTCTGGCCGACACCGATTTCATCGCCTACCTTTCCGGGATGCCGGGAGGAAACTTGCGCCGCGCCCACGTCCTCTCCCTCCTCTCCGCCGCCCGCCGCCGCGACGCGGAAGACTTCGGCGGCCTTTCCGCCTTCCTCTCCTACCTCTCCCGCACGGAAAACAGCGGCCGCTCCGTCCGCCAAGAGACCGCCCCCACTGATGCCGGAAACGCCGTCCGCATCATGACCATCCACAAAAGCAAAGGCCTCGAATTTCCCGTCGTCATTCTCGCGGCCACCGGCGATTCCTTCAACAAAATGGACCTCTCCGGCACCGGCCTCGTCCACAAAGACCTCGGCCTCGGCCTCTGCCGCCTCGAAAAAACGCAGCTCCTCCGCTGGCCGACCCTCTACTGGTACACCGTCCGCGCCGCCATCCGCCGCGAAGCCCTCGCCGAAGAAGCGCGCCTCCTCTACGTCGCCATGACCCGCGCCAAAGACAAACTCATTCTCTGCGGCACGACGACAGACGCCTGCAAAAAAATGAGCGAATTGGCGCAAAATTTGAAAGGAAACAAAGGCCTGCCGCCCCATCTTGCCCTCCGCGCCCGCTGCTACCTCGACTGGATCCTCCCCGCCGCCATGACCAGCCGCTCCCTCGCCGACCTTTGGCCGGACAAACAAAAAGACGCCGTCTTCACCGACGACGCCGAACCGTCGCACTTCACCTTCACCGCTACAAACCTTTCAGACCTTTTGACCGAAGAAGAAAAAACGGAAACCGAAGCCGCCGCCATCGATACCGACACCGCGGCCGCCCTCGACTTCCTCGCAAAAAAAGGAACAGCACCCGATTGGCTGACAGACCGTTTCCTTTGGCAATACGAAACGCCCGGCGCGACAAAAACGCCGGCCAAACTCACTGCCACCGCCGCCGTGCGCCTCGCCCAAATCGAAAAAGAAGAAGACACCCCATCCGTTATTCTGGCAAAAAATATAGAAGAAACGGATACCCTTCCGCCGGACTTTGCGACCCCGCCCGCCTTCTTGGCGCCGGAAACGGCAAAAAACACCGGCACCTCCTACGGCACCCTCATGCACAAAGCCATGGAAATCCTAGACCTTCCGCAACTCACGGACGCTGCCTCCGTCCGCGCCGCCCTCAAAAACGCCGTCAATCAAAATATTTTCACCGCAGGCGAAGCCAAAATCCTCCTCCGCGACCGCCCGGCTAAAAACCCCGCCGAAGACATCGCCCGTTTCCTCCAAAGCCCCTTAGGCGACATCATGCGAAATGCGCGAAAAATTCACAAAGAAATGCCGTTCTCCCTCCTCCTCCCCGCCCACCGTTTCTACCCGGACTGCGAAGACGGCGAGCGCCTCTTCCTCCAAGGCACCCTCGACTGCCTCCTCGAAACAGAAACCGGCGCCGTCATCATCGACTACAAAACCGACCGCACCCAAACCGCCGAAACCCTCGCCGCCCACTACGCCCCCCAGCTCAAAATCTACGGAGAAGCCGCCCAAAAAATCCTATCCCTCCCCATCCGCGCCCTCTACCTCTGGAGCTTTTCGCTCGGACGGGAAATAGAAATCAAATAAGCGGCAAGACTTTGTACGTGCTTTCCCTTTGATGGCAGGCACAAGACAGTTGTGAGCCATTGGCTATTGGGTGTGAATATTTTTTGTTCTCAGACGCAAGATCGCTGTCCGTTGTCAGCTATCGGCTGCTAGTTTTAAGCGATGTCGCCTCCGGCGGCATTATAAAAATGGGGCTGTGAAAAAAATATTTTCATGTTTTCTCACCGCTCTTTATATAAAATCACACGGGGCGATTCCCCGCAGAACTCCTGTCGTTCTTCATTTCCTTTCTTTTCCGAAAAAGAAAGG
>CAVEFO010000074.1:0-4777 GCA_963615055.1 Lachnospiraceae bacterium | reverse complement strand
AGGGAAATGGAGAAAAAAGCAGTATTTGTCAGCGATTATATGGAAGGGGCGCATCCGGAGATTTTGCGGCGCCTTTCGGAGAGTAATTTCGTCAAAATGACGGGCTACGGGCTGGATGCCTGCTCGGAGGCGGCCAAAGAAAAAATCCGCCAAGCCTGCCGGGCCAAAGAGGCGGATGTATTCTTTTTGGTCGGAGGCACGCAGACGAATGCCACGGTCATCGATGCGATGCTCCGGAATTATCAGGGCGTGATCGCGGCGGACACCGGGCACATCAGCGCGCATGAAGCCGGTGCGATAGAGCTCGGCGGCCATAAAGTGCTGACGCTGCCGCATCATGACGGCAAAATCGACGCCGGGCAAATCGAAAAATTGCTGCAGGCGTATGAAGGGGATGCCAGTCGGGAACATTTGGTCATGCCCGGTATGGTGTATCTTTCGCATCCGACCGAATATGGGACGCTGTATTCTCTTTCTGAATTGCGGGAAATCAGTGCGGTTTGCCGTGCGCGCCACATTCCGCTGTTTCTGGACGGCGCCCGGCTTTCGTATGCGCTGGCCTGTCCGGCCAATGATGTGACGCTGCCGGATTTGGCGGCGCTGTGCGACGTTTTTTATATCGGCGGGACAAAATGCGGCGCGCTTCTCGGAGAAGCGGTGGTGATTCCCCGGCCTGGCTTGATCCCGCATTTTTTCACGACGGTGAAACAGCACGGCGCTTTATTAGCCAAAGGCTGGCTCATCGGGACGCAATTTGACGTGCTTTTTTCCGAAAATCGATACGAAACCATTGGTCGGACGGCCATTCAAGGGGCGGATCGCATTCGGCAGGTTCTTGCGGAAACCGGACATCCGCCGTGCTTCGGTTCTCCGACCAACCAAGTTTTCTGCCTGCTGCCGGATGAGGACGTCAAGCGTCTGGCGGAAAAAGCGGAATTCGGATTGTGGGAAAAACCGGATGAAACGCATACGATGGTCCGCTTTGTGACGAGCTGGGCGACAAAAGCGGAGGACGTCGAAGCGCTTTGCGAGGCGCTGAAAATGCTTTCATAAAATAAAACAGGCGACAAAAAAACAAAGGCAATCGGTACAATTGTCTCTGTTTTTTGTTGCAAGGGAAATGTCCTGTATTTTTGGATAGCGGAAATATTTTTTCGGCCGGGTTTCCGCTATTGATTCAATGCTTCGCGCTCCCTATGGCGCACGGTAAACGGTAAACGGAAAACGGAAGGCGGAGCGCCGTTATTGGGCAGCGTCTGCTTTCGCCGCTTCTCTCGTTTCCGTAGCTTTCTTCTCGTCCGTCTCTCCCGCTTCTTTCTTTGCTTTTTCTTCCGCTTCCTTCTTCGCTTTTTCCTCGGCCTCTTTTCTTGCCTTTTCTTCGGCGATGCGTTGCTTTTCGGCGCGGGTCAGGTAGATGCGGTAGCGCGGGGTGGTGCTGACTTTGGCTTCAATTTCAAAGAAACGATCCCAGGGGTAGCTCGCCGTGATGCGGGCGGGATTAATGTCGAGTTCTTTTTTCGCAAATTCTTGGAGCTCGGCGATGGTTTCTTCCAAAAGCTTATCCGGCGTCTTGTCTTCCGTCGAGTAGTCGCTGATGCGCAGGATGTTTTTGCGGACATTCGCTTGGTAGGCCCAGTTGTCCACATATTGGACAAGGAGCATATCTTCGTGATCCTGTTCGTTCATTGCTTCGGAGAGAATCGCTTGGGCGACGGAGTAGCCGATGGTGTTGCTGGCTGTGTTCCAGCCGTTGTAAGCGGCGGCGGTGTAGAGCATCCCGTTTCGTTTAATGAGTTTCATCAATGTGTTGTCGGCGCCGTTCGCAAAATAGACGTCGATGAATGCAATCGGGATACCACTTGTCTCGGCACGTTTCGCTTCTTCGATGAAACGGAGCGTGCTCTCTTTTTCCATGCCGAAATTTTGAAATGCGGCGGATTCTTTTGTATTGGCGAGTGGCGTATTGACGGCCAGCAGGAAATCGGGACGCTTGTCGTTTCGAAGAACTCCGCCGACGGCCGTAATGTGCTGCTCAATCGTTTTTCCGATTTCTTGGCTCTCGTAGCTCGGCACGGTGTCTTCGGCGCGGCCGAGGGGGTAAAGTGTGGAAAAGACAGGTTTTAATTTATTATCGTCTACGTGGTAGCGCGCGATGAGAAGAAGCGCGAGCTGGTCGGCGCCGGGGAAGGAACCGTATTTTTTCGGCGAAAGCGATTTGGCTTCGCGGGAGAGATACCGATGCTCGAGCGTCGATTGCGAGTGGGGGCTGCTGTCGTCGAAGCCTAAAATGAAATAGGCGAAAACGCCGTCCTTGACGTCGCGAATGAGTTTTTGATTGACGAGCGTATTTTTGGTGCGCCGTTTGAACCAATCTTGTAAATATTCGACAGGGACGGACAGTTTCAAAGAGAGAAGCTCGGCAGCTTCTTCCTTTGTTATTGTACCGGTATCCATTTTGTCCTGCAGGCCGGAGATGTGGTAAATGGTCGTCCCGTATTTCGCGTAGTAGGGCGGCTCGACGCCGGAGGAGGAGGCATAGGGCGTGCGCATGATGGTGCCGAAGGCGTAGAGCGGGACGTGTGGAAATTCTTCGTGCAGGCGGCGCAAACGGTCGGTGCGGTACATCAATATTTCCCAATCCTCTGTATGTTTCCTTGAGTCGACGAGACCGCCGTAAATCAAGGTGTCAGTTGAGAGGATGGCGGCATCGGATTCTGCCATGTGCGACGAGACCCAGTCCCAGATGCGGTCGGGATTTCCTTTGAAATTTTTCCCAGAGAGCAGGAAGGTGGGCGGCGTCAAGACAGTGTATCCGGCTTTTTCCGCCGTGTCGACGGTGTAGGACAGGCTGACGGGTCGGTCGTCTTGCGGAACGAGCAGAATCGTTTTGGCGGAAACGGTGAGGCCGGCGAACGCCAGTGTCAGAGCGACGGCGCCGGGAAGCAGATGACGGAGTTTCATAGAGGCCTCCTTTTAATCGTGAGGATGCGGACGGTAGAGCCGCCAGCGGAAACGAATCGCGAGTGCGCGCAAAATGAGAACGGTATAGAAACCGGCCCAAGAGGCGAGTTGGCGATCCCAGAGATGCCAGACGAGACAGACGACGAGGCCGCCCGCGACGGCCGCGATGGCGTACACATCCGTTTTCAAAATGACGGGGACGCGCTGCGCCATGATGTCACGCAAAAGGCCGCCGCCGACCGCGGTCAAAAGTCCCAAAATGACGGGGACGAGATAGGGATATTCCGGCATGATGTAGAGCGCGGTGAGGGCTCCCGTCACGGTGAAAGCCGCCAGCCCGCACGCATCGGATCCCAGATAAAGAATGACGATCCATTTCTGATGGCTGCGGGAGAGAGCGAGTTTTTGATAACAAAACGAAACGAAGAGCGCGGTCACGATACATTCGGTGAAAGCGGGGGCGCTTCGAAGGGCGAGCGGCGGGGTAATCCCGGCCAAGACATCGCGGAGCATCCCGCCGCCCGTGCCGCACATGACGGCGAGGACGACGACGCCGAAGATATCCATTTTCCTTGTGAGCGCCGTCATCGCGCCGGAAAAGGCAAAGGCGACGGTGCCAATGGTTTCAAAAATGAGCCAAGTGAGAGACATGCTATTTCCTATTTCCTAAAATATTTCTCTTATTGTAACACGCGGGGCAAGGAGAGGCGTTTGACCTGCGCGGAAATTTTCGGTACAATTTTCACGAATACTTTTTGAAACAGGAGACACACATGGTCATTCAATACGAACTTATCGCTACCGATCCGGCGACCGGCGCGCGGGCGGGACTGTTGCACACGCCGCACGGCACGTTTAAGACACCGATGTTCATGCCCGTCGGGACACAGGCGACGGTGAAAACGGTGACGCCCGAAGAGCTTCACGACATGGGTGCGCAATTTATTTTAGGAAACACGTACCATCTTTTTTTGCGTCCGGGGACGTCGCTCATTCGCGAGGCGGGCGGCCTCCATTCTTTCATGCATTGGGACGGCGGCATTTTGACGGACAGCGGCGGTTTCCAAGTTTTCAGCCTGGGCGCGATGCGGAAAATCAAAGAAGAGGGCGTGTATTTTCGCTCGCATATCGACGGCTCGATGCAATTTCTGTCGCCGGAAGTCGCGACGAAAGCGCAGGAAGATCTGGGCAGCGACATCGCGATGGCTTTTGACGAATGCATCCCGTATCCGGCCGAATACGATTACGCGAAGAAATCGACGGAGCGCACGACGCGCTGGGCCGAGCGCTGCCTCAAGGCGCACACGCGTGAAGATCGCGGGATGTTCGGGATTGTGCAGGGCGGGATGTACAAAGATTTGCGGCGGCAGAGCGCGCGAGAAATTTCTTCCCTGCCTTTCGATGGGCTGGCGATAGGCGGCCTTTCCGTCGGCGAGCCGCATGACATCATGTACGAAATCTTGGAGGAAACGACGGCGCAGCTTCCGACGGACAAAGCGCGCTATCTCATGGGCGTCGGGACGCCGGATTGTCTCGTCGAAGGCGTCGCGCGCGGCATCGATATGTTCGACTGCGTCTTCCCGACCCGCGTTGCTCGAAACGGCATGGCCATGGTGCATACGGGACGCATGAATATCAAAAACAAGCAGTACGAACGCGATTGGGCGCCCTTGGAGGAAGGCTGCGGCTGCTACACCTGCCGCCATTATTCCCGCGCCTACATTCGTCATTTATACAAAGCGGAAGAAACGCTGGCTCTCCGCCTTTTGACAATCCACAATCTCTATTTCCTCCTGCAATTCATGCGCGATATGCG
>CAVEFO010000073.1:0-4886 GCA_963615055.1 Lachnospiraceae bacterium | reverse complement strand
GAAGGCCGCCATCAACAAGGGCCGCGCTTCGGGGCGCGGACTTTTGTGCCCGAAGTGATTGACAAACATAGAGCCGGATAACAGCACATCTTTGCTGATTTGTAAAAAGACTGTACATAAAATCTGCTTTTTATATCCTCATTATACCATAGCTTTAGGATGACTTTCAGAGACCGAAGCGTGCGAAGATTTCGTCGACGTGCGTGAGCATGGGCTCATAATCGAAGCAGGCTTTGATTTCTTCCGGGGAGAGATAGCGGGCGACGTCTTCGTCGCGGCAGAGATTTTCGTAGAAATCTTCGCCTTCGAGCCAGCGTTTCATGGCGTTTCTCTGCACCCAGCGGTACGCCGTGTCGCGGTAGGCGCCTTTTTCGACGAGCGCGATCAGGATGCGCGGGCTGTAGATGAGGCCGCCGGTCATCATGAGGTCTTCTTTCATTTTTTCCGGATAAACGAGGAGCTTGTCGATGAGTTTCGTTGTTTGGTCGAGAATGTAATCGAGTGCGGTCGTCGCGTCCGGAATCATGACGCGTTCGACGGAAGAATGGGAAATATCGCGTTCGTGCCAGAGCGGAATGTCCTCATAGGCCGGCAGGCTGTAGCCCTGGATGAGGCGTGCCATGCCGCAGATGCGTTCGGATTTCACCGGATTTCTCTTGTGGGGCATGGCGCTCGAGCCTTTTTGTTTCGGTGAGAAATATTCTTCCGCTTCGCGGACTTCGGTGCGTTGCAGGTGCCGGACTTCCAAGGCAATCTGCGAGAGTGTGCCGGCGATGACGCCCAGCGTCGTGATGTATTCGGCATGATGATCGCGGCAGACGACTTGGGTCGCGATATCTTCGCGGGCCAGTCCCATCTTTTTGCAGACGTATTCTTCGACATAGGGATCGATGTCCGCATACGTGCCGACGGCGCCGGAGAGCTTTCCGACGCACATCGTTTCCGCGGCGCGTTTCATGCGTTCGATATTGCGGAGCGTCGCCGCATACCAGAGAAGGAGTTTGAGGCCGAAGGTGGTCGGTTCGGCGTGGACGCCGTGTGTGCGCCCAATCGTCGGTGTGTACTTAAATTCGACGGCGCGGCGCTTCAAGACGTCCGCCAATTTCTCCAAATCGGCCAAGAGGATATCGGAGGCTTGCTTGATCTGGACATTGAGTCCCGTGTCTTTGACGTCAGTCGACGTGAGGCCCAGATGGATGTATTTCGCTTCATCGCCGACGTGCTCGCCGACGCAAGTCAGAAACGCGATGATGTCGTGATTGATTTCCGCGTCGATTTCATGAATGCGATCTACGTCGAAATCCGCTTTTTCGCGAATGACGTCCACGGCTTCTTTCGGAATGCGGCCGAGCTCGGCATTTGCTTCGCAGGCGGCGATTTCCACATCCAGCATGGTCTGCCATTCGTTTCTTTCATTCCAGATTTTTTCCATTTCCGGGCGTGTGTATCTCGGTATCATTTACAAATCTCCTTTCGGTTTTCCTTCGCGCTTGGCGATTTCGCGGCCCACGATGACACCGGCGGCCGATGCTTGCGCAAGACCCCGCGTGATGCCGGCGCCGTCGCCGATAGCAAAAAAATTCGGAATCTCTGTCTCCAGCATGGGAGAGAGCTTGGCGCGGGCGGAATAAAATTTCACTTCCACGCCGTATAAAAGCGTATGCCGGGAATTGGCGCCCGGCGCGACTTTGTCCAAGGCTTCAAACATTTCCGTGATGTCGGTCAGGAAACGGTAGGGCAGGACCAGGGAGAGATCGCCCGGCGTCGCCGACGGCATGGACGGATGCACCATTCCGCGGCGCAGACGTTCCTCCGTCGTTCGGCGTCCGTCGCGCAAATCGCCCAGGCGCTGCACAATCGGCCCTCCGCCCAGCATATTCGCAAGGGTGGCGATGTATTTCCCGTAGGCAATCGGCTCCTTGAAAGGCTTCGTGAATTGTTTGGAAACCAGAATCGCGAAATTCGTGTTTTCGCTTTTCTTGTGGGCGAAACTGTGTCCATTCACCGTCATGAGACCGCCGTTGTTCTCCGTGACGACGAAGCCGTAGGGATTCATGCAAAACGTCCGCACGCGATCGTCGAAACTTTTGCTGTAATAAACGAGCTTCGATTCATAGCAAATATCGGTGATGGGCTCGTAGATTTCCGCCGGCGATTCGACGCGGACGCCGATGTCCACCGCATTGGACGCTGTGGGGAGGCCGATTTTTTCCATCTCTTTGAGGAACCACTCCGCGCCTTCGCGTCCCGGCGCCGCCACGAGATAGCGCCCGCGGAACGTGCCTTTCTCCGTGCGGATACCGAGCGCCCCGCCGTCTTGGGCCAAAATGTCTTCGACGGCACAATCAGAAAGGACCGTCACGTTTTTCGGAAACGATTCCCGCATACGGAGCAGAATCTCTCCGTTCACATCCGTTCCCAAATGGCGGATGCGCGCCGGGATGAAAGCCAGATCGGCTGCGGCGGCTCGGCGTTTGAAATCGTGGAGCTCCTCTTTGTGCTCATCGCCGTAGACCGTTCGCTCCGCGCCGCCGAAACGGCAGTAGACGGAATCCACGTAGGAAATGAGACGCGCGAGAGCGCCCTTATTCATGTAGTCGTCCAAATGGCCGCCGTATTCCGTCGTGAGTGTGAGTTTTCCGTCCGAGAACGCGCCGGCGCCGCCGAACCCGCACACGATATTTTGGCGACGAAGGGCGGCGGGTGCTGTCCGGTCGCGGTTCAAAGCGATGCGATCGGCGATGTCACGTCCCTTTTCGACGAGGAGAATGTCCGCACCGGTATCGGCGAGTTCGAGCGCCGTAAAAATGCCGGCAGGCCCCGCGCCGATAATGATGACGTCAAAATTTTTCAAAAACGTATCGCTCCTTTCTGCGTGGGAAAGAACGAAACAAAAAGAAAACACCGCCGGCTTGGGGCGATGTCAAAAGGGAGACGCCGCAAACAAGCAAGCGGCGGTTTCCTGAGAAAATATTCCCTCACTATCATACAAAAATTATCAGGGCGTGTCAAATCAAAAGGGATAAAAATAAAAGAAACGTGCGCGCGGAAAAATTGACAAATTTTGAGATGTGATTATAATTATCACACTTCTCTTTGCGACACAAAGAGCGGGATTTTGACAATTCATCCGGATGGCGTTTCGGATGCTATAACGCGAAAAGAATACGATTTCGCAAGAAAGGAGGGATTTGGATGCCTTCGTGGAAACAGGTTTTGTGGACGATTGCCGCGATGCAGGTCGGGACCGGGGTCGCGATCATCGGCGTCGTTTCTTTTATTCCGTTGTTTTTGACGTCGGAGCTGGGGGTGACGGATCCGGGGGAGGCGGCGTTTTGGTCCGGGATCATTTCCGGGGTGACGCCGCTTTTTGTCGCGTTCGCCACGCCGTTTTGGTCGCTGCAAGCCAATAAGCACGGACATAAAATCGTGCTGCTGTCGATTACGTCGATTTTGGCGTTGATTGTTTTTTTGATGTATTTTGTCCGAAATCCGACGGAATTTTTGATTTTGCGTGTCTTGCAGGGGCTATCCGGCGGGTTTGCCGCAGTCGGAATGGCGCTCGTTATGAATTTGACGCCGCGGGAAAGTCTGCCGAAAGCGCTGGGGATTTTTCAGGCGTCTCTCGTCATGGGGATTATGTTCGGCCCTCTGGCGGGCGGGGTCATCGCCGATCTTTTCGGCTATCGGATGCCGTTTCTCGTCTTCGCGGTGCTGACGGTTTTGTGCCTTTTCGGCGCGATGATTTTTCTGCCGCACCAGAAACCGGAAGCGAAAAAATCACGGGAATCGTTTTGGTCGCAGTTTCGGTATGCCATTAAAAATCCCGTCGTCTGCCTCATGGTGATGTTGCAATTTCTGTGTAATTTCGGCATGACGAGCATTGGCCCGATTCTGCCGCTTTACATCAAGGAAATGATGGGCGGGGACGCATTGGCTGTCGCGACGATCGTCGGCGTGATCATTTTCATCGCGGGCGGCACGAGTGTCTGCGCGTCGCTCACCGTCCCGCGGCTCACGGAACGTTTCGCCATGACGAATATCATCATGTGGGCGACGATCGTGACGGGGATCAATTTTATTTTGCAATATCTCATGCCGACCGTCACGACGCTGGGGCTGATGCGCGGGCTCGTGGGGCTTTCGTTGGGCCTCGTCATGCCGATTGCGAATACCATTTTGGCGGCGGCTGTCCCGGCGGAGCGGCGCACGGTCGTGATCGGATTTTCCACGAGTTTTGCCCTTTTGGGAAACGTGGCCGGGCCTTTTGCCTCCGGCGTGATTGCGATGCAATGCGGCTACGCGATGGTTTTCTGGTCGACAGCCCTCTGTTTCTTCCTGGCGGCGGCGGTCATCTACGCACGGCGGGGTCTCATCCGTCGCGACGTCTTGGCGAATCGGAGAGGGTGAGCCGTTAGCCGTTTACCGTTAACCGTTAACCGAGCGTCATTTTGTTTGGATTTCTGTATTTCTCATGCTCGGTATGAGATTGGAAAAAGGCTTGATGGGGCTTGATGGTTTGCGCTGTTCTGTTTTTTCGCCTTTTCCGATACGCAGCGTTAGCGGTTGGCTTGAAGAGGCTTGCATTTCATGCAGCATAAGAGACGATTCACGTAAACGGAAAACAGATGTTGAACGACGGCTTCGCAGCGCCATGTGACGCCATCAAGCCACTGTCTGTCCTTCTTGCCGTTCATACGGCATGAGAAACGGTTCACAGCAAACAAAGGACAGCTTCGCGCCGCTAATGCCTCCAAACCGTTCCACACAAAAACGTCCGAAGGTTTCTTTTCGTGAGAAACTCTTCGGACGTTTTTATATGGAATTTTGAGGTAGGTTGTAAAATGAAATTGAACACCTGAGAAAAAAGTAGACCCATAACGGTT
>CAVEFO010000072.1:0-5002 GCA_963615055.1 Lachnospiraceae bacterium | reverse complement strand
AACGTAGTGACGCGAGGCGACTGTGAGTGCCATGCAAAGCTCGGCGACGATTTTTGGAACGCCTTCGGCGTCCATCATCCGCCCCTACGGGGCACCGGCGACCGTCTACCGGACGCTTTTCTCCCGAAGAGGGCTAATTGGTGGCGGCTTTAATGAAAAGATTTTTCTTCACATAGTGCCATCTATCTCCCGCCCCTACGGGGCACCCTCTTTCAAAAGAGGGCTTGACCGGTGGCGCCTGCGGCGCATTTTTATAATCGTCGCGAAGCGACACCGCTTATAACTAAAAGCTAACAGCTAACGTCTAACAACGATCTTGCGTCTGACGAAAAAAGCTAAGCAAGCATCTAACTTTTGACATCTGACGTTTTGATTTCTATGTGACACCGGCACTGCTCACTGCTCACTGCTAATTGCTAACTTTTGACGTCTGACGTTTTGATTTCTATATGACACCAGCACTGCTCACTGCTCCCTCTTTTTCCGTATGGTACAATAGAAGATAGATTTTTATGAAACGATGAGCGTGGAGAGAGATAGGAGGGCTCATGGGGAAACGGTTTTCTTTTATCCATTGCGCGGATTTGCATTTGGGGGAGCCTTTTTCCGGGCTTCGATACGGGGACGTGGGGCCTTGGACGGAAGCGATTGGGAAGGCGACGTTTCGGGCGTTTGAGACGGTGGTGGATACGGCGCTTTCGGCGCATGTGGACGCGATTTTGATTTCCGGCGATGTGTACAATGATTCGCATCATAGCCTGGCGGCGCAGCTTTCGTTTGCGCGGGAGATGTACCGGGCGGCGCAGTCGGGGATTGAGGTTTTTATCGTGCACGGCAATCACGATCCCGACGATGCGTGGCGGGCGGATATTCCGCTGCCGGAGTCGGTGCATATTTTCCCGTCGGACCGCGTGGCGGCGTTTCCTCTATTCGTCGAAGGGGAGCGGGTGGCGACGATTTACGGCCGGAGCTACGGGACGCGCCATGTGCGGGAGAATTTGGCGGCGTCGTTTGTGCGCGAGGCGGACGACGGTTTTGCGATCGGAATGTTGCACACGGAGATGGGCGCGCCGGATTCGCCGTATGCGCCGTGTACGGCGGAGGATTTGAAGAAAGCCGGGATGGATTATTGGGCGCTGGGGCATGTGCACACGCGTGCGGTGGTGTCGGAGAATCCGTTCATCGTGTATCCGGGAAATATTCAGGGTCTGCACCGGAAGGAAACGGGGCCGCGCGGCTGCTATCTGGTGGATATCGGGACGTTCGGGACGGTGACGCTGGATTTTAAGGAAACGGATAGTATTCGCTGGCTGGATTTGCCTTTTGATATCACGTCGTATGAGGATGCGGAGGCGCTTTTGGCGGAGATTCGCCGGGTGCGGGCGGGTCTGAAGCAGGAAACGAATCGGCCGAATATCGTGCGGCTTGTCTTGACGGGGGCGGGGCCTTTGCATCGGGTGGCGGCGTCGGAGGCGGGGCGCGAGTATTTGTTTCAAAATTTGAATGAGCGGGAGCAATTCCGCCATGTATTTACGTATTTCGCATCGCTGGAGGATCGGACGCGCTCGGAGCTGGATTTGGCGGCTCGGCGGGAGCTGCCGGACGGGTGCGGGGATTTTTTGCGCGCTTACGATGCGGCGAAAGCGCTTCCGGCCGGAGAGCTTGCGGCGCTGCTTTCGGATATCGCAAAGGCGCAGCCGGAGCTTTCGAAAATTCCGGGGTTTGCCGGGCTGATGGATGAAGATATGCGGCTGCGGGCATTCCGCCGAGCCGAGCTTTTGGGAGCGGAGAGTCTGGCTTTGGAGGCGGAAGATGAAAATTAAGGATTTGGAGCTTGTCCGATACGGGATTTATCACAATATGTCGTGGCATCCGGCGACGGATCGGCTCGTCGTCGTGATGGGCGAAAATGAGAGCGGCAAGACGACGATGCTGCGTTTTATTCGGGATATGCTGTTTGGCTATCCGCGCGGAGACTGGCGCGGGCGGGAAGGAAATATGGGTTTCTCCCGTGCAAACGGCGAGGAGTGGCGCGTGTATCGCGTCGAAAAAGAGAGCCGCTTGGAGACGGCGACGGGTGAGATTTCGCACGAGGAAATGAGCAGCGCGTGGTGGCACGGGCTGGATCGGCGGATGTATGAGAGAATTTTCGCCGTGGGGCTGGAGGATTTGCAGGGCGCCGGTTTCATGGCGGAAGAGGAGGTGCGGAGCCGTTTCTTTTTGCTTTCCGGCGGGGATTCGCTCGCGGAGGCGCGTCGCGGTTTCCTGAAGCAGAAGGAGGCGCTTTTGTCGCCATCGACGTCCGGGAAGCGGCGCATCAATCAGCTTTTGGAGAGGAAACGGGAGCTGGATGCGGCGCTGGAGAGATTGTCGGCCGATGAGGAGAGTTTCTCGCGTCTGCAGAAGGAGCAGGGGGAGATTCGCGGAAAAATCGAGGAGGCGGAGACGGCGCTTCGCGCGGATAAGGCGGAGGAGCGCGCGCTCGAAAAGCGGCTGGGCGCGTGGCAGTATTATGAACGGGCGCGGGAGATTCGCCGCCGGCTGGATTTGTCGGAGCAGGTGAAGCATTTTCCGAAAAACGGCAAGGAGCAGTGGAATGGGCTCATGAGCCGAATGGCGCTTTTGCATGAGCAAAAAGAGCAGCTGGACGAAAAGCTCGCCGAGCATACGCCGCAGACGATGGAAGAGGTGATCCCGTGGGTACACGAGACGGAAACGCTCGAAGGGCTGTATCGGGATCTGGGGCGTTGGCAGGAAGCCATCGATGAGGAGACGGCGCTGGCGGAGGAAATAGCGGCCTGGCGCGAGGGTTTCGCCGGACTTTCCGCGCATCTTTCGCTTTGGAAGGAGCCGCTGTCGCCGGATGAAACGTACGCGGCCATCGATTGGGAGGAAGGACGTCGTGTGGCGCAGGGTGTGTCCGTGCGGCAGAATGAGTATCATTTCTGGGCGAAACGGGAGCCGGAGGTCGAAGAGGAAGAGACGGCGCCGGAGGACATCCCAAAAGCGACGGAGGAGGATTGGCGGCATATCGAGGAGAGAGCCGGGCGCGCCGAGGTGCTGGTGCGCGAACGGAAAGAACGCCGGGACGCGCACAAGGCCCTTTCGGAGAAAAAGGATTCGTATTTCACGGTCTGGTTTATATTGGCGTTCGTCTTGATGATCGGTGCGGGCGCGGCGCTGTATGCGTTTTATGCGGCGGCGGTCGGCGTGGACGGGCTCTATGCCGGAGGGATCGCGGCGGCGGTTTCCATCGTTTTCCTCTTTGTCAATCACGTCGCGGCCGGGAAGAAAGCGAAGCAAATCGCGCGGCTTTCGGCGGAGCTTTCGGCCATCGAGGGGGAAATCGCGGAGATTGCGGCTGTGATTCCCGTGCCGATTCCGGAGACGGAGGAGGAGCTTCCCGTCTTCCGGAACGCGATGCAGCAGAAGCGCGGCGAATTTTACAAGGCGCTTTCGGCGGCGCAGGCGCTTTCTTGGAAACATGAATCCATCGAGCGGCAGCGGCGGGAGCACGAGAAATGGGCAGAAGAAGGCAAGACGCTGGCCGAGGCGAAAGAGGAAGCGGAGGCCGAGTGGAGCAAGTGGCTTGCGGCGAAGGGTCTTCCGCAGGTGTCCGCCGACGATTTGGAGACGCTGCGGGATGAATGGCAGACGATTTTCGCGGCGAAAGGGGCGGGTAATATTTTGGCGGTCCGCATGGAGCGGCTGCGGGCGCGGCTGTCGGAATTTGAAGGCCGAGCGAAGAAGATTATCGGGGATGCGGGCGCGGAGATTCCGCTCACACCGGAGACGATTTCGGATATTTATAAGGAAAATACGAAACGGCAGCTGGAATGGCAGGCTGTTTCCGAAAAAAATCGCCAGCATGAAGGTTACGAGAAGGAGCTGGAAAGCAATCGGCGGCAATGGGATGCGTGCCAAGATGCGATGAAGCTCCTTTTGGACAGTGTGGGCGCGGCGACGGCGGAGGAATTTGCCGAGCGCGTGACGGCGTATGAGGAGCACGATAGTCTGCAGCGCGATTGGGAGACGGTGCAGAAGGATATCCGCCTGTACGCCGGGAGCGACGAGGAATTTGCAAGGCTTTGGGCGCTTTTGGGGACGGGCGAGTACGACGAGTGGAAGGAGAAACACGACGCACTGTCGGCGAAAATCGAGGAAGAAGACAGAGCGCTGGCAGAGATGCGGACGCGGCAGGGCGCTGTGGAAAATGAAATTTCCCGTCTGGCCAATGATGAGGCGATTACGAAGGTGCTGCAGGAGAAAAACCAGACGGAATCGGATTTGGCGGAGGCGGCGGAGACTTGGCTCGCCGATGTGTATGCGGTGTATTTCTTGGAAAAGGCGCAGGCGCAATACGAAAGCGGCGAACGGCCGAAAATGCTGGCCCGTGCCGATGCCTTTTTGCGGAAAATGACGCAAGGGCGCTACGGTCTCGAAGTGTCGGCCGACGGTAAGAAAATCAACACGGTGGATGCGCTCTACGATAAAAAGGACGCGAAAATCTGGTCGTCGGGGACGGGCGATCAAGTCTATCTCGCGCTGCGCCTCTCGATGGCCCTCTCTTTCGGTGAGCAGCCGGAAGCGCTGCCGATTGTGCTGGACGATATCTTCGTGCGCTTCGATGAGAACCGGCAGCGGGAGACCCTTCGTTTCCTCATGGAGCTGGGCAAAGAGACGCAGATTTTCCTTTTCACCTGCCACGCGCAGACGCTTAAATTGGCGCAGGAAGTGGGCCGGGAGCAGGAAACGGGCGAATTTTGGAAACTGTCGGCGGGGAGTATGGAGGCGGTTTCGTGAGTGGCGCCTGATGGCGCGGTTCACACATCTCTGTTTGCACCTTTCGGCGTGGATGATTCCGCTTCGCGGAATGCGCCTTGCGGCGCTTGTCACGCGGGGCGGTTCCCCGCAGAACTCCTGTCGTTTTTCATTCTCTTTCTTCCCCGTGGAAGAAAGAGAACGAAACAAGAGAAAGAAGACGCCGCCAGATTGAAATTTT
>CAVEFO010000071.1:0-5202 GCA_963615055.1 Lachnospiraceae bacterium | reverse complement strand
CGGAAAATTTCAAACAGGCGGGCCTCCTTGCGCGTCGCTTGGCTGCTCACAAAAAATCGGAAACAGCGGCCTATAAATTATTAGAAGGTCGCCATCACAAAGGGTCGCGCTATGGGGCGCGGACCTTTGTGCCCTCTATCATTTACGAACATAGAGTCGAGTATAAACCTTATTTAAGGAGAGAGTAGAATGGGGAATGGGATTCAGCTCATTGCGATGGACTTGGATGATACGCTTTTGCGGCATGATGTGTCCGTGTCCGATTACACGAAGGACGTGTTGCAGAGAGCCAAAGCGCGGGGCATCCGGCTGGTCGTAGCGACGGGGCGGATGTTTTGTGCGGCGCGGCCGTGGGGGCGGGCGATTGGGGTCGGCGATGTGCCGATGATTGTCTACACCGGCTCCATGGTGGCGCGATGCGAATCAGGGGAAATTTTGGCGCAGGAAACGTTGCCGCTCCCCTTGGCTTCCGAGATTTTGGATGCGGCACATCGGGGTGGTTTCTATGTGCAATACTATGTGAATGATGTGCTGTATGTGCCGTATTATTGCGAAAAAACGGAGAAATATGAAAAGTCCTGCGGCGTCCGGGCCTGCGTCTTGGGCGAAGATTTCTGGAAACTTTCCGGTGAGCCGATTAAGATTTTGATTTTTGAGGACGATCCGGCGCGTATCGAGGAGGCGGAAAGGACGCTTTTGCCCGCGTTTTCCGAACGAGCGGGCTATGCGAAATCGACGCCGTTTTTCTTGGAATTCAATGCCAAGGGCGCGACGAAGGGGCGGGCGCTGTCCCGTCTGTGCGAGCGGTGGGGCATTTCCTTGGAGAATACGATGACATTCGGAAATGCGCAAAATGACGTTTCCATGCTGTCTTTGACGCCTTGGAGCTTTGCGGTGGCCAATGCGACGGCGGAGGCGAAGGAAGCGGCGCAATTTGAGACGGCCTCGAATGATGAGGACGGTGTGGCAAAGGCGGTGGCAAAATATGTACTCGGAGAATGAAACGGGCGAAAATTTTCGGTTCGCGATTGTGACGGGCATGAGCGGTGCGGGGAAGACGTCGCTCCTTCGGAAACTGGAGGATATCGGCTTTTGCTGTGTCGATAATTTGCCGCCCGCCTTGATTTCCAAATTTGCGGAACTCTGCCGCGCGTCGGGTTCCGGGATGCGGCGCGTCGCCGTCGTGACGGATGTGCGCGGCGGGTCTTTCTTCGAGGCACTCCCGCAGGCGCTGGACGATTTGACAGCGCAGTGCATCCCGCACCACGTGATATTTTTGGAAGCCGGCGATGATGTCCTCGTGCGGCGGTATTCGGAGTCGCGCCGGCGTCATCCGCTCGCGCCGGATCGGCGGGTGCAAGAAGGCATAGAAGAGGAGCGCCGGGTCTTGGCGCCGATTCGGGAATGTGCCGATATCGTCATCGACACGTCGGCCGTCCGCGCCGATCATTTGCTCTCCGTTCTGGAAGACCGTTTCCATTGGCGTTCGGAAGCGCCGGAAATGGGGATTAATGTGTTTTCCTTCGGCTACAAATACGGAATTCCGCGCGATGCCGATGCGGTCATTGACGTGCGTTTTCTGCCGAATCCGTTTTATATCAAGAAATTCAAGCACTGGTCGGGGCGGACGCCGGAAGTGGCGGCGTACATGGAAGAAGCGCCCGTGACCGGGAAATTTTTGGCACATTTGTATGATTTTATCGATTTTTCGGCGGAGGAATTTTCCAAAGCGGGGAAAAGCCAATTCACGATTGCCGTGGGCTGCACGGGCGGGCTTCACCGTTCCGTCTTTGTGACGGAGAAATTGGGTGCGCATCTTCGCGAAACGCACGGACAGGTCAATGTGGAGCATCGCGACCTGCGGCGTAATCATGTCGAACGCGACGGGGAGGCACAATGAGACATTGGTGGCGATGGCTGTATCCCGGCCTTTGCATCAAGCGGTGGATGTTGCTCTTTTCCGTCGGGATTTTGCTGTGCGGATTCGGCGTGACACTCATTTTGAATTATCGCTTCGTCGGGATAGCGGAAGAATGGGTTTTCCGGCTTGTTTACGAGCTCACCGGCCGGTACAATCTGTTTCTGCCGGCGCTGGCGGGCGGCATTTCGCTCGGGGTGGGGCTGGCCTGCATCCTGTATGCCATGCGGCGGATCGGGAAACGGTTTCTCGCGCTTTTGGCGCCGGAAGCGACGAATGCATCCGAGCAGATGTTGTCGCGCGTCTTGCTGGCCCGCGGGCCGCGCATCACAGCTCTGGGCGGCGGGCACGGTCTGTCGAATTTATTGCGCGGGCTCAAAATGAAATCGTCCAATTTGACCGCGATTGTGACAGTGGCCGATGACGGCGGTTCCTCCGGACGCCTTCGGGATGAAATGGGAATCATTGCGCCGGGCGATTTACGAAATTGCCTCGTGGCGCTGGCCGATAAAGAATCTCTTTTGGAAGAATCGTTCCAGTACCGTTTCGGCGGGAAGGGCGAGCTGTCGGGACACAGTCTGGGAAATCTTTTTATCGCGGCGCTGATAGACGAATTCGGAAGTGTGGAAAACGGGCTTTCGGCGGCGAGTAAAATTTTGAATATCCGCGGGCGCGTCATTCCGGCGACGACGGAGCGCGTCACCCTCTGCGCTTTGATGGAAGACGGACGCATTGTGGCGGGCGAGACGGAGATTGCGGAGTATCCGGCCAAAATTTGCAAAATGTCCACCATTCCGGAGACCGTGACAGGCGAGCCCGATGCGGCGAAAGCCATTTCGGAATCCGATCTCATCGTATTGGGGCCGGGGAGCCTTTACACAAGCATTTTGCCGAATTTGCTGGTGCCTGAAATTGCCAAAGCACTGCGGGAGACGAAAGCGCCCTGCATTTATATCTGCAATGTCATGACACAGCCGGGAGAAACGGACGGTTTCACGGCGGGCGACCATTTGGAAGCGCTCATTCGCCATGTGGGAGACGGCCTCATCGATTTCGTCTTGGTCAATACGGAAACGCCCTCTGAGGAGACGCTGGCGCGCTATCGGGCAGCGGGGGCGGAGCCCGTTTCCGTCGATACGGAGCGGATTCGCGCGATGGGCGTCCAAGTCATTGCCGCGCCGCTTTTGGGAGAGGCGAGAGGCGCCGTGCACGATTCGACAGTGCTGGCCGAAGAGCTGATTCACCTCAAAAATATTTTGAATGCCAAGATTTCTCCGGAAGTGTTGGACGCGTATCTCGAAAGGGGAGCCTGATGTCGTTTACGGAAACGGTGAAAAGCGAGCTGGCGCGCCTCTTACGGGAAACGAAGGAAGAGCGGAGCGTCGAGCTTTTGGCGCTCTTGCGGATGAGCGGCTCGGTCGTGAGCGGCGGCGCGGGTGCGTGGGGCGTGGAATTTTCGACGGCCAATAACGCCGTGGCGCGCCGCGTGCTGCAGGTCATGAAGCGCGATTTTGCTCTCACGCCCTCCGTCATGGTCAGGCAGGGGCGGAAACTGCGCAAGAAAAACGTGTATCAAGTCTTGGTGCCGCCCGGAGCGGCGGGGACAGCGTTTCTCCAAACCATCGGATTCCGGCCCATGGGATTTTCGGAAGACGCCGGTCTGTGTTCTACGCAGGCATTGCGCCGTGCGTATCTCGCCGGTGCATTTCTGGGCGGCGGAACCATCAACCGGCCGCAAGGTGACTACCACTTGGAAATGGTGACACAATCCTATCGCTTTGCCGAAGAAATCATGGCGATGATGAAATCATTTCATCTGCAGCCCAAATTGACGGACCGAAAAAACGGCTACATCGTGTATGTGAAGGAAGGCGATTCCGTCGCACGATTTCTCCAAATCATCGGCGCGGTGCAATGCTATTTGGAATTTGAAACGGTGCGCGTGACGAAAGACGTCCGCAACAAAGTGAATCGCCAGACGAATTGCGATATGGCGAACGAGAAAAAATCTTTGGCGGCCAGAGAACGGCAAATGGCGCAAATTCGTATTGTGCGCGCCGCCTACGATCCGCAGCGCCTGCCGAAATCCGTTTTGGAGACGATGCAGCTCCGCGAGGAAAATCCGTATGAGACCTTGGCGGAACTTTCGGAAATCAGCGGCGTTTCCAAATCCGGCTTGGCGCATCGGTTTCAAAAATTGGCGCAGCTGGCCGAAGAAGCGGAGAACGGTGAAACGCCGGTTTCCGAAAAATAACGGAAAGGAGATACTTCATGAAATTCATTCAATTTCAGATTGGTGATGTGGTGCAAATGAAGAAACCGCATCCTTGCGGCTCGCAAGAATGGGAAGTCATGCAGCTCGGCAGCGATATGCGCGTGAAATGCCGCGGCTGCGGGAGAATCGTTTTGATTGCGCGGCCGAAGTTTTTGAAAGGCGCCAAAAAAGTTTTGAATCGCGATGTCGAGGCCGATACTCCGGACATCGTGGCCAGAAGCGAGGAATCTACGATACATGAATGAAGCGTTTTCTCGTGTTTCCTCTATAGACAAATGATTTTCAAGCTGGTATAATGGCCTCGTGCAATGGCTCATATGACTGCGTTTTATCAAAAAGTGTGTTGACAAGGCGGGACGGATGGGATACAATACCTTTCGTCGCTTGCCGGCATAGCTCAGTTGGTAGAGCAACTGATTTGTAATCAGTAGGTCGTAGGTTCGAGTCCTATTGCCGGCTCCAATATGGACGGATTCCCGAGTGGTTAAAGGGAGCAGACTGTAAATCTGCCGCCGATGGCTTCGTAGGTTCGAATCCTACTCCGTCCACCATTATCGCGGGGTGGAGCAGTTGGTAGCTCGTCGGGCTCATAACCCGAAGGCCGCAGGTTCAAGTCCTGCCCCCGCAACCAATGCTGATATAGCTCAGTCGGTAGAGCGTATCCTTGGTAAGGATAAGGTCACCAGTTCAATCCTGGTTATCAGCTCCATGGCGGCTTAGCTCAGTTGGCTAGAGCAAGCGGTTCATACCCGCTGTGTCCGGAGTTCAAATCTCTGAGCCGCCACCACGCCAACGAAAAGGATTTCCATCACGGAAGTCCTTTTTTGTTTTGGGAAACAGGGAAATTTCATTCTTGTCACTTGCCAAATTTGCGGGTATAATACGGAAAGCGAATTTTTGCAAGAAATTTTTTCTTTTTTGAACGGAGGAAAAGAAATGGCAAAAGCACATTACGAAAGAACCAAGCCGCATGTCAACATCGGCACCATCGGCCACGTCGATCACGGGA
>CAVEFO010000070.1:0-5316 GCA_963615055.1 Lachnospiraceae bacterium | reverse complement strand
CAGCTGATTTGTACAATAATCGGTAGACTGCTCCGAAGACTCGACCAAGGCCGCGCGTCCTTTCGCTTACGTCAACAATCGTAACACGTAAGGAAAAAAGTTGCAAGTGGGGAATAACGAGTGAAAAAGACAACTAAAGTTATTCTTTCAAAAGCAATTTTCTTTGATTTTTACCCGTTTTTTAAAATCAAAAATGTAATAATTTGTAAGGATTTGCAGGAAATTTGTAAGGATTTGTAGGGATTTGTAGGGAATTCGTAAGGATTTGTAGGGATTTGTAGGGAGTTGTTGGGAGTTGTTGGGAGTTGATGGGAGTTGATGGGATTCGATGGGATTCGATGGGATTCGATGGGAGTTGATGGGATTTGTTGGGAGTTATTGTTTCTAACTAATAGAAATTTCGCATAACTTCGTTTTTGAGTATCAAAAAGAAGGATTTCAGCAAATTGCTTTTTAGTTGCTATAGTTATAAAATAAAGCACCAAAAAGGCCGAAAAAAATGTTTTGACATAGATAATACATATATCAACGAATATTTCAAGCACAGAGGCTATACCGGAGGAATAGCGGGGCAATAGAAGAAGAATTGAGAATAGAGGGGCCGGGCTGCGTCGTGCTTTTTTTCTCACATGGTGCCGTCTATCTCCCGCCCCTGCGGGGTACCGGCGACCGTCCACCGGAAGGTCGCCTCCAAAAGAGGGCTAGCATGTGGCGCCTGCGCCGCATTTTTTTATTGCGCGAAGCGCCGGATGATGGGACACTAAATGTGAAAATGTCGCGAAGCGACTCTGTTATGTTTTTCAAATGAAATGAAATTCCGCTGAAGTGATTTTGCCGGATTTCCGAGACGGCGGAAAGAGAAATTTGGTATAATATCGAAAATTAAAATCTTTTTCGCCGGCACGGCGTGAAGGGAGAATGCGGCATGATTATAAAAACGAATCTGAAAGAAGTGCTGACTGCCATCGGCTACATGCCGGACGACGGCGGAAAAAGGTACGTGAAAAAGTATCCGGCTTTCGATTGTGCGATTTCCGTCGATTTCGAAGCGGAAAAAATTTCCTATCCGGAAGACAAGGGGATGCGATTCGGACGCTACACGACGACGAACTTCGAGCAGCCGGAAAATTTTGTCGTGCTCGAATGTGTGACCCGCCTTCTGGACAAAGGCTATCGTCCCGAAAATATCGTCCTTGAAAAAGAATGGAAAATGGGACACCTTGCCAAGAGCGGCTTTGCCGATATTCTCGTCACCGATCCCGAAGGCAAGACTCTTTTTATCATCGAATGTAAGACCGCCGGCGTCGAATACAAAAAAGCCTGCAAAGAAATGCAGCAAGACGGCGGCCAACTGTTCTCCTATTGGCAGCAAGAAAAATCCTGCCGCTGGCTTATCCTCTACGCCTCCGATTGGAAAGATAGGCGCGTCGTGAAAGAATCCGAGACAATCCGCTGCGCCGACGACGTCAATATTCGTCTTCTGGCCGAAAAAGATCTCTCCGTCCGCCTGTATGAAACCGCCGGTACCACCGCCGAACTTCATGAAATATGGCAGGAAACTTACGGCGGCGAAGTCTATGGCGACCTGATTTTTGCCGAAGATACCGTTGCTTACCGGATAGGCGTCAAGCCCCTTTGCAAAAAAGACCTCCGCGACTTCGCGCCCGAAGACAAGATTGTCAATCGCTTTGAAGAAATTTTGCGCCACAACAACGTCAGCGACAAAGAAAACGCCTTCAATCGCCTCATCGCCCTCTTCATCTGCAAACTGGTCGACGAGACCACCAAGCAAGACGACGACGAAGTCGAATTCCAATACAAACAGGGGACAGACACCTACGAGACCCTCCAAGACCGCCTCCAGCGCCTCCACCGCGACGGCATGCAAACCTTCATGGGCGAAAAAATTTACTACGTCTCCGCCAACTACCCCGAATGGCTCTTTTCCTACTACACCGGCGCCAAAAGAGAAAAAGCCATCGAAGATTTACAAAATACCATTCGCATTCTCAAATTTTATACGAACAACGATTTTGCCTTCAAAGACGTCCATAATGAAGAACTTTTTTACCAAAATGGGAAAATCCTCGTCGAAATGGTCCAGCTCTTTGAGAAATATCGCATCATTTACCCCTCGAAACACCAATTTCTGGGCGACCTCTTCGAGCAGCTCCTCAATAAAGGCTTCAAGCAAAACGAAGGCCAATTCTTCACGCCCATGCCCATCACCCGCTTCATCTGGGACGCCCTTCCCTTGGCGCGCATGGTGAAATCCGCGCGCGGCGTCGTCTATCCCAAAATCATCGATTATGCCTGCGGCGCCGGCCATTTCCTGACCGAAGCCGTCGAAGCCGTCAATGCCTACGCCGAAAAAGACGGGGCCGAAGAAACAAACGACTGGGTGCGCGATGCCCTCTACGGCATCGAAAAAGATTACCGCTTGGCTCGCGTGGCCAAAATTTCCCTCTTCATGAACGGCGCCGGCGAAGGAAATATCATCTTCGGCGACGGCCTTGAAAACACGCCGGAAAAAGGGATCGAAAACGGCGCTTTCGATATTCTCGTCGCCAATCCGCCCTACTCCGTCAAAGACTTCAAGCAACATTTGCGCCTGAAAAACAATACTTTCAATCTCCTGGATCGCATCAGCCTCTCCGGCAGCGAAATCGAGACCCTTTTCGTCGAGCGCATCGCACAGCTCCTGAAACCCTGCGGCATTGCCGCTGTCATTTTGCCAAGCTCCATTCTTTCCAATGACAGCGCCAGCTACATGGGCGCACGCGAGCAAATTTTACGAAATTTCAAAATCCGCGCCATCGTCGCCTTCGGATCCAAGACATTCGGCGCGACCGGCACGAATACCGTCGTCCTCTTCCTCGAAAAACACCACGAACCGCCGAAACAGATTGACCTTTCCGCGGACGCCGTCGATGCCGTCTTTTCCGGCGCGTCGATAGCCGATTGGCTCGACAGCGAGATTTTTGCGGCCTACCTTTCGCAAATCGAAGTCACGGAAGACACCTACCGCGCCTTTTTACGGAAAACGCTCACGCTTGAAGACGTGCAAGTCGACAAATATTTCTCCATGTACGAAGCAGCCTTTGCCGCCTCCGCCGAGCTCCAAAACCTGCAGAAAAGCCGCTCCTTTGCCGCGAAAAACGCCGCCGAACAAATGGCGACGCGCATGGAAAAATTCTACGCCTATGCGCACACCGTCGAGCGCGAAAAATTTCTCTATTTCTCCCTCGTTTATCGCCGCACCACCGTCATCATTACTGCGCCCGCCGACAACAAAGCCCAGAAAGACTTCCTCGGCTACGACTGGTCGAATCGGAAAGGAAACGAAGGCATCCAGATCCTGCGCCCCGGCGGTGAACTCTATTGCGACGAAGACAGAAAAGCCAAAGGCACCATCGCCGGCGCTATCCGCGACGCCTACGAAGACAAAGTCCCGCACTTCACCGATACGCAATCGCCCTACGCCGTCTGCGCCCGCACCGCTGACCTCCTCGACTTTTCGCGTGTCTCGTTTAATAAGGCGATACAAATGAATGTAGATGCGACAATAAAAAACACATCGAAGTATGAGGCGCAGAAGCTCGTCAAATGTGTGGAGGTTATAGGAGGGCTTTGGACGGGGAAGAAAGCACCGTTGCAAAAAGTCAAAGTTATTCGCAATACTAACTTCACAATGACAGGAAAAATGAAATTGGACGATGTAGCCGAAATAGATGTGGAAGTAAAACAATTTGCAAACAGGAAGCTACAAAAGGGCGATATTATTTTAGAAAAATCAGGGGGAAGTCAAACCCAAGCGGTAGGGCGAGTGGTTTACTTTGATCTTGAAGGAGGAGATTATTCATTCTCCAATTTTACAGCAAGACTGAGGGTCTCAAGTCCGGACATAATTCCTTACTATCTGTTTCTTGTTTTGAATGAATATTATCAGGAAGGAAAAACCTTTGGGTACCAAAATGGTATGGGTGGTCTAAAAAATTTGGAGATGGAAAAATATCTTGATATTCCAATTCCCGTGCCGCCGCTTTCCGTGCAACGGCAGATTATCGAAGAATGTGAAAAGGTCGAGGAAGAATCTCGCAAGATGCGTAAGACGGTCGAAGAGGGGTATCGGAAAATCGAAGAGATTTTGATGACATTGGACACTGCGACGGTTTCTCAAGGAAAGGATAAAATCAGCTTGGCTGATAATGGAATGTTTTCCGTTTCCATCGGTAAGCGCGTCCTCAATAAAGAACTTTCGCCCGATGGAAAAATTCCCGTTTACAGCGCGAATGTGAGAGAGCCGTTCGGGTATACGGATAAGCTGCTTTTGACCGATTTTTCCGTGCCGTCCGTCTTATGGGGAATTGACGGCGATTGGATGGTTTCCTACATCCGCGAAGATAAAGCCTTCTATCCCACGGACCATTGCGGCGTCCTCCGTGTGAAGACAGAAGCCGTCCACCCGCGCTATCTGGCTCACGTCTTGGAACGCGAAGGGAAAACGCACGGTTTTTCCCGCGCCTACCGCGCCTCCATCGACCGCGTGCAAGGAATCACATTTACTGTGCCGGATCGAAAAGCACAAGATGAAGCCGTTGCAAAAATCGAAGAATGGGAACAAAAAATCCAAGAGGCGGAAGAAAAAGCAGCCTCCCTCTCTCAAAAAATCCCGCAAATTTTGGAGCAATACTTGAAATAAGCAAAATCCACCACTAAGCTTTTTCGTCACATAGAGTGCCCATCACCCGCCCCTCCGGGGCACTGAAAGCCGTCCACCGGAAGCTCGCCTCCCGAAGAGGGCTGACCGGTGGCGGCCTTTGATGAAAAGCTTTTTCTTCACATAGTGCCGTCTATCTCCCGCCCCTACGGGCCACCCTCTTTCAAAAGAGGGCTTGACTTGTGGCGGCCTGCGGCCGCTTTTTGAAAGCGCGCGGAGCGCGTTCCGCATTTTCTAATAGCTAACAGCTAGTAGCTAACAACAATCTTGCGTCTGCCGCAAAAAGCAAAGTAAAGATGAAGCTTGGCCCCTCATCGCTATCAGCAGAAAGTTTTCAGCACAAATGCAACAAAGCCAATGAAAAATAAAGCAGGCCCCTCATTTCTATTTTTCAAAAATATTCAGCAACATTGCCGCAAAAGCGAAAGCCGAAAAAGTTTTGCTTCCGCTTTTCTTTATATTCCCGTGATATAATGACTGTAAATATATGTTTCATAAAAAGGGGAATCCTGATGGCAGTAACCGGGATTATATGGATCGCCACGTCATGGCCCAAGCGGCGGCGATGCAGGCGATTGTCAATGGAAATACCGAAA
>CAVEFO010000069.1:0-5532 GCA_963615055.1 Lachnospiraceae bacterium | reverse complement strand
CCCTCCACCTGACGGGCCTTCAGGGCCCGCCATCGGAAAATTTCAAACAGGCGGCCCTCCTTGCGCGTCGCTTTGCTGTCTACCAAAAAGGGGCGCGGTTTTTTGTGCTTGAAAGGGTGCAAGGCGACAAATGAGCTAGTGGGGAGCGAGAAAACAATATTTGCTTTAGGCATATCCTTGTAGTTAATATAGGTATTGGCGCATATTACGGAAATAAGTATAATAGGGATGAGAGGTGAGGGGCTAGGCTGTTTCCGGGGTTCGCTTTTGTGGCGTTGGTGTTTTAGAACTATTGGAAGATAGGGATGAGGGACTCGGCTGTTTCCGGGATTCGCTTTTGTGGCATTGGTTTTTTAGAACTATCGCAAGATAGGGATGAGGGGCGGGGCTGATTTTTTGGTTTGCTTTGGCGGCGTTTGAGAGAATTAGCAATTAGCAATTCAGATGGTGGCCTTTGGGGGCATTTTATAAAAATCACGGTGCTGCCGCTCCGATTTTCTTCTGTGTTTTCGGCAGAAAAATGTTCAGCTCGAACGCCGCCGAAAGGAAAGAATGACGCAGCTAAGTCCCTCAATTTTTAATTTTTAATTTTGCTATGAATGGCTCACGGTTTACAGGCTCATAAACATATCGGAAAGGGGTGCGGGGATGGAATTTCGGGTTTTGAAATATTTTTTGGCGGTGGCGCGCGAGGAGAGTATTTCGCGGGCGGCGGAGGTTTTGCACGTGACGCAGCCGACGTTGTCGCGGCAGATTGTGCAGCTGGAGGAAGAGCTCGGCGCGCCGCTTTTTACGCGCGGGAAACGCACGACGCTGACGGAGGCCGGAGTGATGCTTCGAAAAAAAGCGGAGGACATCCTGTTTCTGGCGGACGAAATCAAAACGGATTTCAAGACGCGGCAAGATGTCGTGGGGGAGATTCGGATCGGAAGCGGGGTGTACGCGGGAAGCAATGCGTTTCTTGAAAAAATCCCGGCGTTTCAGAAGAAATATCCGGGCGTTCGTTTCGATATCGACACGGCTTCAGCGGAGGTGCACAAGGAGCGGCTGGACCACGGGATGCTGGATTTTGCGGTGATGATGGAGCCGATTGAGATAGGGAGCCACGATTTCCTGCGTTTGCCGGAGAAGGATGTCTGGGGCATTTTGCTGGATGTAGATTCGCCGCTTGCTCGCAAAGAGGCAATCACGGTGGATGATTTGAAGGGGCGGAAATTTGTGATGAGCCGCCGCGCCATGGTGCAGGGGGAATTTAAGAATTGGTGCGGGGAGGCGCTTCCGGAGCTTGCCGTCACGTATAATCTTTGCCAGAATGTGCTTTCTTTTGCGCAGGCGGGTTATCTCATTTTATCAATAGAGGCTGTGATGGCCAATTTCAATCCGACGCGATACACGTTTCGCCCGCTCGCACCCGCACTCACGACGTCGACGGTGCTGGCTTGGCGGAAACTGAATCCGGTCTTCGGCCCGGCGAAGGTGTTTCTGGAGTTTTTGAGAGAGGAAATGAAGGAGCGGTGATCGCTTGAGAATAAAAGGCTTGAAAGGGCTTGATGGTTTCGGCGCGTGGTTTTTGTGAGCTTTTCGATGCTTATGTTTTGCGTCGGGCTTGAAAGGGCTTGATGGTTTCGGCGCGGGGTTTTTGTGAGCTTTTCGATGCTTATGTTTTTCGTCGGGCTTGAAAGGGCTTGAAAGGGCTTGATGGTTTCGGCGCAGGGTTTTTGTGAACTTTTCGATGCTTAGTTTTTCGTCGGGCTTGAAAGGGCTTGAAAAGGCTTGATGGGGTTCTGTGCGGGGTTTTATCAAGCCTCTTCAAGCCAATCGCAAAAGCCGAGGAAGGAAAAGGAGGGAAAGGGAAAGCGGCACCATCATCAAGCTTTTCAAGCTTTTCAAGCTGTTCTCTCTATGTGACGCACGGTAAACGGTTAACGGAGGGCGGATAACGGATTGATGGGGTTCTGTGCGGGGTTTTATCAAGCCTCTTCAAGCTAATCGCAAAAGCGGAGGAAAGAAAAGGCGGGAAAGGGAAAGCGGCACAATCATCAAGCTTTTCAAGCTTTTTAAGCTGTCCTCTCTATATGACGCACGGTAAACGGTTCACGGAGGACGGATAACGGAGGATGGAATTTCATGGAAGGAGAATGAGGGAAATGAAGAAACCGTATATAATTTGTCATATGATGACATCGGTCGATGGGCGCATTGATTGCGCTATGACGGAAGAATTGCCGGGCGTGGAGGAGTATTATCGCACGCTGGATTCGTTTCAGGCGCCGACGCGCATCAGTGGACGGGTGACGGCCGAGCTGGAGATGGCATTGCCCGGAAAATTTCGGAGCCGGACGGTCACGCCTCTCGGTCGTGAATCGTTTTCCGTAGCGCAAGAGGCCGAAGGGTATGAGGTCGTCATCGATACATACGGCACATTGCTGTGGGAACCGGCTGTGTTTCAGGATCGCCCGCTCTTGATTGTCACAAGCGAAAATGTCAGCTGCGAATATTTGGAGTATCTGGATTCCTTGCCGGTTTCTCGGATCGCCTGCGGCAAAGAAGGGGTCGATTTGAAACGGGTCTGTGACATTTTGGCCGATGATTTCGGCGTCAAAAGAGCGGTCGTTGTCGGCGGCGGTCATATCAATGCCGCGTTTTTGGCGGAAGGGCTTTTGGATGAGGTCAGTATTTTGATCGGCGCCGGCATCGACGGGCGCGGCGGCATGAGCGCGGTATTCGACGGATTGCCGCCGGATAGAAGTGTCACGCCGCTGCAACTGAAGGACGTGGAAACGTTTGCAAGCGGCGCCGTTTGGATTCGGTATCTGGCCGCAAGGAAGGCTTGAGAGCTTCGGCGCGGGGTTTTTGTGAGCTTTTCGGCGCTTATGTTTTTCGTCGGGCTTGTGAAAAAAGGCTTGAAAAGGCTTGAAAGGGCTTGAAAGGGCTTGAAAGGGCTTGAAAGGGCTTGATGGGGTTCTGCGCGGTAGAATCATCAAGCTTTTCAAGCCGTCCGCTCTATGTGACGCACGGATAACGGTTAACGGAGGGCGGATAACGGTTTGATGGGGTTCTGTGCGGGGTTTTATCAAGCCTCTTCAAGCCAATCGCAAAAGCGGAGGAAAGAAAAGGAAGGAAAGGGAAAGCGGCACCATCATCAAGCTTTTCAAGCCGTTCGCTCTATGTGACGCACGGTAAACGGTTAACGGAGGGCGGATAACGGTTTAATGGGGCTTAAAAGGCTTGATGGGGTTCTGCGCGGGGGTTCATCAAGCCTCTTCAAGCCAATCGCAAAGGCGGAGGAAAGAAAAAGCGGGAAAGGGGAAGCGGCACCATCATCAAGCTTTTCAAGCCGTCCGCTCTATGTGACGCACGGATAACGGTTAACGGAGGGCGGATAACGGTTTGATGGGGTTCTGCGCGGGGTTTCTCAAGCCTTTTCAAGCCAATCGCAAAAGCCGAGGAAGGAAAAGGAGGGAAAGGGAAAGAGGCACCATCATCAAGCTTTTCAAGCCGTCCTTTCTATGTGACGAACGGCCGACGGAAAAAGCCGATGGAAATCCATTGACAGGGAGGGGAAAGGGTGCTATCATAGAAGCGTCAATAGAATAGCTAAAAGACAGGTGCCCGCGAGGGCTCAATAGGGAAGCCGGTTTGAATCCGGCACGGTCCCGCCACTGTGAAGCAGAGCCAATCCAAGAATGTCACTGGGATTTCCCGGGAAGGCGGAAAGGCGAGGAAGCGAAGTCAGGAGAACTGCCTGTTTTTGTTACCGTTTGACCTACGAGCGATGGGAAGGTGGCGTGTCTTTCAGGAGACTTTTGTCAGCTTGCGTCGGTCGGGATGCAAGCTTTTTTATTGATATTTCGCAGCGGCTGCGAGGACGGCCACTCGGAAATTTCCGAGGATGGCGAAGGGAAACGCCATTCTCCGACGCCGGTTTTTCCGGACATCGACAGTACCTTCCTTACGGAAGTTTCCTATATTCTTCCTCTCTCATGATTCGGTGGCGACAGGGAAAGGTCATCGGATCCCTCTTTTGGGAAGTTTCTTCCCTCCCTTTCAAAGCGGGCGCGTCCCGCTTTTCTTTTTGCCCGAAGCACGAAAATTTCTTGTGAAACGGGTGTATTTATGATAGAGTAAGCAAAGAATATTTCCGATAATCAATTTGGCAAGGAGGCGTGGGATGAGACAGGTTTGGATGGCAGCGGCGATGGCGGTCTTGCTCGGTGCGTCGGCGGCGGCAGCGGAGCCGATGGCGATGAATTGGGGCGTCAAAGCGGAGACGTACACACTTCGCACGGAGGGGAAGGCGGACGCCGATGTGACGGCCGCACTCATGGTGCCGCTGCGGCAGACGGCGGAGCAACTCGGATTTTCCGTGACGGAAAAGGACGGCGGCATTCTGATTGACGACGGAAATTTGCACACGACGGTCAAAATCGGCGAAGATTCGTATGTGGTGCTGCCGGGAAATACGGGCATGGCAGTCGAAAGCGCCCCGTTTTCGCTCGGTGTGCCGCCCGTGGTCAAGGACGGTGTGACGTTCGTGCCGTTGTCTCTGTTTCGTGTGCTATTGGGAAATGATCCCGAGAGCGTCGTTATCGATGGGAAGATCATCACGTTGACGCGTGCCGAGGCGGTAAAGCCGAAAGAAACGCCCGTCGGGATGTCGAATCCGTTCCGGGATTATGTGACGGCGAGCGGAATGCAAGAGGGCGCCGGTTTCCCGATAGAATTGCCGAATGTCAAAAAAGCCGAGGCGCTGTATCGGGCGATTCCCGGCGAGCTGGCGGAAGTGATTTACAAGCGCGACGGCAAGGAATTTCTCCGTATTCGCAAAGGAAAGGGGGAAGATGTCTCCGGCGATTACAATCGGTATCCGCAAATGAGGATGTATGACGTGAAAGGGAAATTGGTGACGATGAAGGGCGACGGCAAGAAAGTCCGCACGGCGACGTGGAAAGACGGTGATTTCTCTTATGCCGTCCTGTCGGCGGATGGGATTTCCGTCGGGAGAATGAAGGATTTGGTGAAGAAGGTTCGGTAAGGGAAAGGCTAGGTGCTCCAATTTGTGCGCTTAGTCTTTTTTTTGCGCTTTTGGTTATGTTTGGATTTTTACGTCACGCGCAAGATAGTTGTTAGTCGTTAGCTTTTAGCCGTTAGTTTTAAGCGGTGTCGCTTCGCGACATTTTAATAATGCGGCCGCAGGCCGCCACCGCTTAGCCCTCTTTTGAAAGAGGGTGTCGCGAAGCGACGGGAGATAGACGGCACAATGTGAGAGAAAAAGCTTTTATTGAAGGCCGCATTTTTGAATTGCGCGCGGAGCGCGTACCGCTTTTTCTAATAGTTAATAGCTAGCGTCTAATAACTATCTTGCGCCTGACACCCAAAGCTAAGAATGCAACAAAAAAAGCCCCCCGAAGGGAGCTTTTTGACGTTTAGGGAATCAGTCCGAGAGCAAATTCGTATCCACCAAGCGATACTCTTTTACCGGGAGCGTCTGCAATCCCGCGATGGCCTTGGCCAAGGCGAGAAACGCATCCG
>CAVEFO010000068.1:0-5635 GCA_963615055.1 Lachnospiraceae bacterium | reverse complement strand
CACACTCTCATTCGTGGTGCCGCCGAAAATCTTTTTCGTGGTATCGAGGGAAACGGTGACGTTTTTCACCGCATAATCCTGCCCCGATGTGGTATTGGTATAAAGCGCGTTTTCCGTATTCCACGCATCCGTCCCGTCGGTTTCTCCGATTTTCGAGAGATCGACGGAAATCTCGCTCATGTATTGATCGGACACTTTGCCGATGACTTGTTTTTCCGTATCGTCTTTGGAGAGATCGATATCGATTTTTCCCTTGACGGTAACGGCATTGGTCGGCTGATTCGTATAGCTGTCATACGCCTTGGACGTCGGGTCGACGACGCTGACATTTCCCCAATCGGTATCCGACATATGCCCATTGGCATCCAAGAGCGTCATCGTATCACCGGCACGAAGCTCGGATGCATTGGCGACTTGCAGATTGCCGGCGTTGAATACCAGCGGAGACACGGCGGAAACTTCGGAAAAATCATAGTCTTCGTCAAGCTTGATCGCCGTCTGTCCGTTTGCCCATGTAATGCCGTCGGCGATGGTCATCCCCGTCACATAGCCTTTGCCGCGCGTGTAGTCCAGCGTGTAACTCGTCTTTCCGTCCGAAGCCGCAGCCTTTACGACCATTTGATCGCCGCGATCGACCGCAAGCGTAATGCCGTAGCCGGTGAGATTATCCGCATCGTCATGCGTGCGCTTATTTTTCTTGTATGTGTCCGTTCCCTTCCCGTCACCGGTTACTGTCCAACCTTCGCTCGGACTCATGATACCCATGATAGCGAAAATATTTTCCGCACGCAAAAGATGCATCGTTTCATTTTTCACGGTGTCCGTATCGGCAAAGGAAATCTTTGAAAAATCCAGCATCCCGATATTTTGTCCGCTAAGCGTGACAGCGGCGGTGTCACCGGGATTCCATTTGATGCCTTCCCCGAAAGTGAGCGTGTCAAGACCTCCCGTTTGGAGATTCAAATTGCCGTCACTCACATCATAGGTCGCATTTACGAGGGCGCTGATACCGGATTCCTGCGTGACGGAGATTTTTTCGATTTTTGTCGGAAGACTTGTTCCGCCGTCTTCTACCCAGTGGCTGAAATCATTTCCTCCATTGGATTTCGCCACGGCCAGTTTTTGACCGGTGACGTCGGCAATGGAAGTATTTTGGGAATAACGATAAGATGTGCCATCCCCGATTTTGATCGAGCCTTTTTCTATGAGATCGTCAAAGCTGCGGACTTGTGGATCGGAGAAATCGACGGCACCGATATCAATCAATTCCGTATATTTGGTCGAACCCTCCCAATAAACGATTTTGGCATCGCCGGAAAGGGAGAATTCGTTCTTTTGCGATCCTTCCGCTCGTACGCCGTTGACAGCTTCCGCCTCCGTCTCTTCGTATTTGGCTGCGGAACCTGTATTGATCAAATTGAATTTCCCTGTGCCGCTTTCATCATTCGAGAAATCGATAATGGCTTTTCGCGTCCCGTCTCCGATATTAGAAATACCGATTTGGCTTACATCGATCGTCACATCATGCGAAAGCGTATATTGCGTGCCGGCGGTAAATGCTTCTTTTGTGAGGTCGAGGGATTTTGAGGTGATGTAGTCCAGTTTTTTCCTTCCGACGGTATAGACCACATCATATTGGCCTCTTGTTCCTCCGTTTTCGGTTTTTGCACTACTTTTAATGGTATCTTCATGCAGCCCCCCCGCTACCAGTCCGTTGACGGCGGTATCGTAAAAATTGACAGGATTGTCTATGTCGACTCTCATAAAATTACTTTCGTTCCCCGCGTTTTCGCCTTCGATATGAATGAGTGTCATCGAGGTGCCGGCTTCTACGGTTTCATCCGTTCTTATACCGAAAATATCCGAAAAATGGTCCAGGACAATGTCGACTTTTTTCTCGCCGTAGTCTTGCGTGTTTGTGGTGTTGTTGTAAAGAATGCCACCCGGCTTCCATTCATGCGAACCCTCTTTCGCTTTATTTCCGATGTAAGAAAGATCGATAGCGACCTTGCTCAGATATTCATCGGTAATTTCCCCGGTGATTTTTTGCTTGTCGTCATCTCTTCTAAGCTTCAGATCTACTTTTCCGCTGACCGTTACGCCCGTGTCAATCTCATAGTCAGTCGACACGCTGCTTCCTGTGTCATTAACGATGGTTATTTTGGAATCCCATTCTTCTTTTGTCATCTTGTCACCGGCATCGAAGAATGTCATGGTCTCATGAAGACCGACTTGATCGGGATTGGCAATGAGCGCATAGGGATCGCTGGCGTCAAAAGAGATGCCTCCATCCGCCAAATGGGAGAAATCATAATCTTCCGTAAGTTTGAGACCTTCGCCGTCTTTTTCCCAGACAATTCCCTTTCCGAGAGAAAATCCGGTGACAAATCCTTTATTGGCTGTGTAATCTACGGAAAAATCATATTTCCCATCGCTGATCGTTTTTGTCTCCGCAATCTGATCCGCCCGATTCAAAGAAAGGGTCATACCGGCCGCCGATACCGTTTCATTTTCCTTCGTCCATGCGGAATGATAGGTGGTCGTGGAAGAGCCGGTGATCTTCGGATTTTCCGTCCAATCGGAATTCGTCTTCAGCTCGACATTTTCCGCAAGATTTTTCGCATCCAAAAGACGCATGGTCCCATCGGCCGGCTTGTTATTGAAAGCCAGATTCGAAAGGTCCACGCTCCCCACTTTCCCGCCGATAAGCGTCGCAGCCGCCTCCTGCGCCTTCCAGTCGATGGTGCCATAGGAAATGGATTTGAGACCATTGGTGTTGAGCTGAATATTTCCGCTCGTCGTGACATCCAAAGTCCCGTCCAAGGTCCCGGTGATGCCGTCTTTATGGTAGACGGTATATCCCTGCGCTTCGCCGGAATCGATTGTCCAGTTTCTGAAACCGTTACCTTTCTCACTGCTTCCCGCCTTGACAATCGTCAGCGGACTCGTGTACTTGGCCGCAGCCTGCAGGGTTGAAATGCCGGTCAGGGAAAATGCAGACGCGTCGATGGTGCCCGTTTCCCGCAAGTTGTCGATGGTGGAGACCGATCCCTCCACGTCAAAAGTGCCCAATTGGATCCGAGACGTCTTTCCTTCGGAGACGGAAACATCAATTCTTCTCAGATTATTGTCCACCGTAAATTTGATATCCTTCGTCCCGAAAGCGGTCACGCCGTTTGTTTCCGGAAGCACCGTATATTCATCACTCTGAATGGTCGCATTCCTCAAAACCTCGCCCTCTCCATTTGTGAGGAAAAGATACCCGGAACCGCCGGCACGGGTCAAATCCACCAGCGTAAAGTTTTTGGCATCGAGCGTATTGAGGAACTTCGTCTTGCTGAGATCGAGCGTGATATTTCCGACTCCGAATAATGTATATCTGTCATCCGCCACAAAGCCGCCGTTCTCATTTGACAGATCGATGCCGGAAGACGAGCCTATGCTCTTTATTTCTCTATTCCCGACGGTGTAGTACAAATTATAAATATAGCTGGGGTTCGTAGAATAACTGGTCGGCACGATTTCCACGCTCAATTTGTCCGTGCTCGTACCACCGACCTCCACACCACCGGTAGAGGTCTCGTTGAATTTCACGGCATCCAAATCCTTTGAACCGGTGTACTTGACAACGTCCGGGTAGCTGCTATAGGGTTCGGCTGTTAACCCAATGGTCGTCTCTCCATACTTCGTCGTAATTTGATAGCCCTGCTTGCCCTGAAGCTGCACCAGTGTCATCTTTGACCCCGGTTTGATATTCGAATCATTGACGCTGCCGGTAGCCGTGATGGTCAATGGTTTCGCGGCATAATCCTGAGACCAGTCCGTCTCCGGCCCTTTATACGTCGACGTATCCTTTCCAACCTTGGTCAAATCCACATCCAAAGTCTTCAGCGTATTACTATTCGCGGTCAGGGACATTGCCGCATTCCCCGTCGATGTCGTCGTCAGGCCGGTCACCATCTTAAATACGCCGGCAGCCGTAATCGACTCAGTGGGATTGAACTTGTATTCTACGTCTTTCTCCTTATTTAAATGCGGATTTACTATCAGGCGAAATAAAAAGGGAGGATAATATCCGGCAGAATCGAGGATCATCGTGCTGTCGTTGATCTTGACATCTCCCGGATTGCTTATTTTGAGCGAATCCAGATTGACGGAAAGGCCGTTCGTACCGAAATCGAATTGATCCCCCAAGGCGAGAAGGGATTCCCCATTTTTCCACGTAATGCCACTGTTTTCGAAGTCCAGATAGGATTTGGAAACATCTTTGACGGTATAGTACACGTTGCAATTATAGCTATCCGGATATTCGACCGATACCTGATGCTCCCGCTCATTACGCAATTTCACACCATTTGCCTTTATTTCCTTATCTTGTAACACGCGCGACCCCGCGAAATTCCAATAGAAGGAGAGGCCGCTATGCCCGAACCTAGCAACAAACCCATTGTTTCCGTAAAAATGGGTGATTAATTTTTTTCCGGAGGAAACATTGTACGCGAAAAAGCTATCATCTAAATAAATCCAAAACTCCATAAACCGTTGAGCCGCCTGCGAGATACCTATATCATAATCGGTATTGAAACTCGAAGCATCCGTCCAATTAAATGAATTTTTGAACTGAAACGTCTTATCCCTTACTCTCTGCGGCTCAACGGCTTCGATCTCCGTCGGAACCGCCAAGACACTCCCCAAAAGCGTCATCACCACCGCCGCTCTCAGCATCCCCTTTTTCAGATTTTCCCTTTTCATACTTTTTCCGTTCATGCTATTTCTCCTTCTCACAACTTTTAGTTCCCGGCTCGTTTGCCGGAAACAAATTTCAGCAACGTACCCATTGGCCACACGACCGCATACTTAGCCATCATATTACCACATTTTTCATCCTTTGAAAACAAAAAAAGAGCCTCATTCCCAGCCGCGTCCCTTCCCTTCTCCTTTCCTTAAAGCAAAACAAGCAGGGGTGTAAAAAGTGAGCAGTGAGCAGTGCAGGTACGCACTTGTGCAAACGAACCGGAGCCTTAGGAACGGAGTGAGCGAGGCGACTGTGAGTGCCATACAAAGATCGCGCAATTCAAAAATGCGGCGCAGCCGCCACCGGTCAGCCCTCTTTTGAAAGAGGGTGGCCCGTAGGGCCGGGAGATAGACGGCACTATGTGAGAAAAACGCACGACGCAGCCCGGCCCCTCTATTCTCAATTCTTCTTCTATTGCCCCTCTATTCCTCCGGTATAGTCTCTGTGTTTAAAATATTTGTTGGCATATAATTTATCTATATCAAAAACGTCTTTTTTGGCCTTTTTGGTGCTTTGTTTCATGACTATAGTAGCTAAAAAGCAGTTTGCTAAAATCCTTCATTTTTTGATACTCAAAAACGAAGTTATGCGAAATTTCTATCAGTTAGAAATAATAAAAACTTACAAATCCTTACAAATCATTACATTTTTGATTTTAAAAAACGGGCAAAAATCAAAGAAAATTGCGTTTAAAAGAATAACTTTAGTTGTCTTTTTTACTCATTGTTCCCCGCTTGCAACTTTTTCCCTCACGTGTTACGATTGTTGACGTAAGCGAAAAGACACGCGGCCTTGGTCGAGTCTTCGGAGCAGTCTACCGATTATTGTACAAATCAGCTG
>CAVEFO010000067.1:0-5693 GCA_963615055.1 Lachnospiraceae bacterium | reverse complement strand
CCCGGCCCAATATCGGCTCAAGCTCATGGCTAAATAAAATTAGCGAGACAGTAAAAGTGTCTCGCTAACAAAGTCTAACTTTTGGGGGTCACAACACGAGATCTCCTTTTTCCTTTGCAGGCACTTTCGATAAACAACCAAGTGCTGCCAAAAATGAGAAACAAAAAAATCAACACAAATACCACAAAGGAAAAGAATCCCCAAAAATCGCGCCCCTCATCCCTATCTCCGGAAAATTTCCCATCATAAGTGCCACAAAAGAAAAGAATCCCCAAAACGCGCCCCTCATCCCTATCTCCGGAAAATTTTTCACCACAAACGCCACAAAGGAAAATCACACCCAAACCCGCGCCCCCTTCTTCCAGTATTGTCAATCTTGAATTTATTGAAGTGTTATCATATAATGCTTTTGTCGACTTATCTTTATTTCTTAAATAAACAATCGGAGGACCACCATGACAAAAGAAAATGTGATGCCAAAAGGCGAACGCGGCACCAAGGAACTCGTACTCTTCGGCCTTTTCACAGCGCTCATCGCCATCGGCGCTTTTATCCGCGTGCCGGTGCCGGTGTGCCCTTTCACCTTGCAGCTCCTTTTCACCACACTCGCCGGGCTCCTTCTCGGCAGCCGAAACGGCGCTTTTTCCGTTGCCCTCTATGTCCTCTTGGGTCTGGCCGGCATCCCTGTCTTCACCGAAGGCGGCGGGCCTGCGTATATTTTTCAGCCCACGTTCGGCTACCTCGTCGGCTTTATCGCCGGTGCATGGCTGACCGGAAAACTCGCCGAGAAAAGCAATTTCTCTTTTGCGAAAACGCTCGCCGCCTCGTTGGCCGGCCTCCTCGTCGTCTACCTCTTCGGCATGGCCTACGTGTATGTCATCAATCGTTTCTATCTGGAAACCCCGATTGGCATCTGGCCGCTCGTCCTCTACTGTTTCCTCCTGGCCGTCCCCGGCGATCTCTGCCTCTGTATCCTCGCCGCGACGCTGGCGAAACGGCTGCGGAAAGCCATTGGAAACTGAATTTCTGTTTCTTACTTTTACAATTCACATAAAGCTGTCATCCGCTATCCGTTTGCCGTTAACCGTTCGTCACATCTCTTGATAAACGAAGTCACTCACACACGGTTCACGGATAACGGATTACGGAATCGCAAATCACCACGTAAAGGAGAAAAAATATGAGCAAGGGAATCTTCATCACCGGCACCGATACGGACATCGGGAAGACGTATGTCACCGCGCTTCTCGTAAAGACATTACGCGAGGCGGGGTACGACACCGGATATTACAAAGCGGCCGTGAGCGGCGCGGCGAGTGTCAGCGAATCCGACGCCGGCTTTGTGAATCGTTTCGCGGCCATCGACGAGCCTGAAGAATTATTGCTTTCCTATTTATACAAGACGCCCGTGTCTCCGCATCTGGCCGCCCGGCTCGAAGGACATCCTTTGGCAAAAGAAGAAATTTTGAAGGCATGGGCGCGCGTCACGGCCGCCTATCCCTATGTGACCGTCGAAGGCTCCGGCGGCATTGTCTGCCCGCTCCGCTGCGATGAGACCGCGACCTACTACTTGGAAGACATCGTTTCCTGGCTGCGCCTTCCCGTCCTCATCGTCGCCGCTGCCGGCCTCGGCACCATCAATCACGTCGTCACCACTTGCGAATACATCCGAAATCGAAAATTTCCCATCCGCGGCATTCTCCTGAATCACTGGACCGGCGGCGTCATGGAAGAAGACAACGTCAAAATGATCGAGGCCATCACGGGCGTCCCCATTCTTGCCAAAGTGGCAGACGGCGACACGCGCCTTGCCTGCGATCCGAAACGCTTAGCCGATTGTTTTGCGGAAATTTGAAAGGAAATCATTATGTGCGAAAAAATCGATTGGGAAAAAGAAGACGCCGCCCACATCTGGCATCCGGCCATGCAAATGAAAGACAACGAAGTCTTTCCGCCCGTCGTCATCGATCACGCCAAAGGCGTCTACCTCTACGGCACCGACGGGAAACCCTACCTCGACATTATTTCCTCCTGGTGGTGCAATCTCTTGGGCCACGCCAATCCGGAAATCAATGCCGCTTTGAAAGCGCAAGTCGACGAACTCGAGCACGTTATTTTTACGAATTTCACCCACAAACCGGCCATCGAGCTCGCCCGTGAATTAACGGCGCTTCTCCCTGCCGGCCTCACCAAATTCACCTACCACGACAATGGCTCCTCGGCCGTCGAAGCCGCCATGAAAATGGCATTTCAATACCAATACCAAACCGGCCACCCCGAGAAAACCCGTTTCATGTGCCTGCCCGAATCCTACCACGGCGAGACCATCGGCGCCCTCTCCGTCGGCTCCATGGACGTCTACGCTAAAATTTTCCATCCGCTTTTGATGGAAAACATTCACTTCGACGGCCTCGATTGCTATCGTTGCCCCTACGGCAAGACGCGCGACACCTGCGATGTCGAATGTTTTGAAAGCGCCGAAGCCGCCTTCCGCGCGCACGGCAAAGAAACGGCAGCCATGATCGTCGAGCCCGTCCTCCAAGGCGCCGCCGGTATGCGCATCTACCCCGCCGAATACCTGCGCCGCCTCCGCGCCCTTTGCGACGAATACGACGTCCTTCTGATCGACGACGAAATCGCCGCCGGGTTCGGCCGCACGGGGACGCTCTTTGCCATCGAGCACGCCGGCATCTCCCCGGACATTCTTTGCACATCCAAAGGTCTTACCGCCGGCTACATGCCCATGTCCCTCACCGTCACGACCGACGCCGTCTACGAAGCCTTCTACGACGACTACGGCACCCACAAAGCCTTCGTTCACAGCCACACCTACGCCGGAAACCCCATGGCCTGCGCCGTTGCCCTCGCCGTTTTGAAAATCATGAAACGCGATCACATCTTGGAAAAAGTCCGAGAAAACGGCGCCTATCTCCACGACGCGCTTGAAAAAGCTTTGGGGAGCCATCAAAACGTCGGCGAAATCCGCCACATCGGCCTCATCAATGCCATTGAACTCGTCGAAGACCCAAAGACAAAGAAATCCTTCGACAGCGCCCGACGCATCGGCTGGCACATTTTCCGAAAAGCCATGCAAAAAGGCCTCGTCCTCCGCCCCATGGGCGACGTCATCTATTTCAACCCGCCGCTCAATATCGAAAGAGACGATTTGGACAAGGCCGTCGCGATTTGTAAAAAAGCGGTGGAAGAAGTACTGGGATGAAAGAAGAAAGAGAAGCCTGACTTTGGCTTCTCTTTTCTTTTGCGGCACTTGTTTTTGGAAACTTTCTGCTGATAGAGATGGGGAGCACGACTTGGATGCTTCTTTTCTTTTGGCGGCACTTGTTTCAGAAACTTTCTGCCGATAGGGATGAAGGGGCGCTTTCATGCTCCAACAAAAAGAGCTGCGAGAAAACGTGAAACAGTTTCTCACAGCTCTTTTTTGTTTTAATCACCCATCAGAACACGCCGCAAGCGTGCCGACGGGATTATTGCACAGCCGATTTTTGCACCGTAGCCGACATATCCATCCGTGCCAGAATCATCTGGATTTGCTTCTTCATTTCCGTATTATCTGCCTTCAAGCTCTCGATTTCCTTGGCTTGCGTATCAATCTTTCTCGTCTGCTGCGCATTATCCTCTTCCAAGGAGGCGATTTTCTTTGCCTGCGCGTCATTGGTCGTCTTCAGCGCCTTGTTGTCCGCACGAAGCGCATTGACCTCACGCACGAGCTCGGTATTCGAGGTGTAGATACCAGGCCCCTTACTGCGCGTACCGAGCTTGAAAGACAAGCCCGCATTCATCATGGAATCCCCGTTTCCGAGAGTTCCGCCGAGAGAAATCGTCATATCGGCATTCGGTTTGTAGAAGATACCGAGCGCGCTGGCATTGGCATCTCTGTAGTGTCCATAGCCTATGGCGAAGGAAATCTTGTCATTCGGATCGAAAGCTTCCGGACGGAGCGCCGACAAGGCCGCAGCCCCCGCGCCGACCTTATTGATATCAGCCGTGAGCGCGCTCTGGATGCTCGAAAAACCTTGCTTGAGCTGAGACACATTCACCGCATCCGTATCATTCACGCCGGCGGCGACATTTGTAATCTTGCGTTCAGCACCCTCACTGCCGACAGAGATGACATTCGCTTCCGTCGCCACAGAGCCGCTGCCGAGAGCGACTGAGCCTTCTCCTGTCGCCGAGGCCCCATTCCCGAGCGCCATCGCGCTGCCGGCAGACGCCTTGGAATCCTTCCCGAAAGCGAGTGCATTCTCTCCGGCAGCCGAAGCCCCGTTTCCGAAAGCCATGGCATTCGTGCCGCTCGCATCCGCTTTTGTTCCGATGGAAACGGCATTTTCTTTCGTGGCGGATGCATTCGTCCCAAACGCGATTGCATTCGAGCCGCTTGCCCCGCTCGCGTCACTCTGATCACCGAGCGCAATGGCGTTATCGCCGCTTGCTTTCGCCTTATCGTACCGCGTCTTTTCCTTGACTTCCGTCAAATCCGCTGCCACGCCGCTGCTGATTACCTTATCGAGCGCGATAAGATTGTCGGAAATCGAATTGTCCGCTTTGATAGCCGTATACGAAATGGTTTGACCGGTACCGTCCGTTTTGGCAATGGTGCCGATCTTATCGTCGATATCCTTCAGATTATCGTCGATATTCTTCAGATTATCCGCGACACTGACTGCCACTTCATCGCCCGTACCATACGTCTTTTTGATGGCATGGCCGTCTTTCTCGACAACCCCGATCGCCGTATCAAGAGCATCCAGATTCTTTCCTGTCGTATTGGTCGCCTTCACATAGTCGCCGTTGCTCGCCTTGAGATCCTTTTGAATATCCGCCACAGCATCCGTATTGGCCTTTGCCACCTTTGCCAACTGGGCATCCAGCGTAGAGAGATTGGCACCGGCCGACGCCGTCTTAGAAATATAATTCGTCGAAGAAATATCGCTACGTGTCTCATTGTAGAGATCCGCACCGGAGACAAATCCATAATCATTCGACTTCAGACCGTCTACGGTATTGACACGTGTGAAGGTCGCCAGCACCGTGCCGTCATTGGCCGCAATCTGATTGGCATTGATGGTCTTTCCGTTGACTGTCGTTGTCGTATTTCCGAGATTGACCGTCTGATCCGTCTTCGCAATCTGATCCCAATTCGCCGCTTGACCGGTCGCTTTGCCGACTGCGACACCCGTGATTGTACGCGTGCCGCCGTTTCCGATGTCAATGGTCGTCACCTTGTCATACGCCGTATCGTTTCCAATCAGAATCGTCTTATCTTCATCATACTTGATCAACTTCGACGTATCGCCGCTTTCTTTCTTGATTGCCGCATCCAAAGCTTCGAGATTCTGCGCCGTGGTCTTGTCGGCATCGATGTAATTGTATTTCGTACCCGTCACACGGACTTCATTGTAAAGATCCGCGCCGGAAACGAAACCGTAATCCGTACTCGAAACGTTCTGCATCCGTGCAAAGGTGACCAATTCCGTGCTGTCATTGGAGACAATCGTATTCTTCTTCGATCCATCCGGCCGAGCCGTATCTGTAAGCTCCACCGTCTGCCCTTCTTTAGCGATCTGATCCCAGATAGCCGCCTGCCCGGTTGCCGTCGCTTCAGACACACCGGAAATTGTGCGCGTCGCACCGTCTTTCTTGGCCACGGAAACGGTCGTGACATCCGCAAACGA
>CAVEFO010000066.1:0-5781 GCA_963615055.1 Lachnospiraceae bacterium | reverse complement strand
ACCTACGACCGATCGGTTAACAGCCGATTGCTCTACCAACTGAGCTATTCAGGAATATATAGAAAGCCCTTTCGGGCTTCTACGCAATGGAGCGGAAAACGGGACTCGAACCCGCGACCCCAACCTTGGCAAGGTTGTGCTCTACCACTGAGCTACTTCCGCATAACGCAACAGTGGAATTATACCATCTACAGGAAATTTGTCAAGCGATTTTTTTACTTTCTCAAAAAATTTTTGAAGAAGCCAATTGTTCCGCTGTCCGTTTGCCGTTAACCGTTAACCGAGCTTCACAGCTCTATGAATCGCTACGGTTCTCACGCCGCATTTTATAAAAATCGCGCGAAGCGCGCACCTGCAACTGCTCACTGCTAACTACTCACTGTTTCCCCTCTTCTCCCACAAAAAAGACGGCCGGATATTCCCGGCAGTCCCACAAAATCATGCCCGCCACGCGCGAATGTATTGGCACAGCGCCGGTTTGCATCGTTCATACAGATATACACAAAGCAACGAACCGCCCATGCCTGCCAAGAAATAAATCCCATCTGCCATCGGCGCGTGCTCCGTGACACGAAAATAAATATTGTGCATATATTGATCATAACGGAAACTACGAAGCGGAAAAACACCGTATTCTTTCAGCTGCCAAAATGCCGTATTCAAAAGCCAAAAGAAAAACAGATGCAGCGTCATAATGGAAAAGGTGTGCTCTCCGATGAAACCGAACAAAGAATTCCGTTTCACCTTATCTTTTAAAAGTTCCGCCGCTTGCAAATAGAGATAAATCCCCGTCACTGCCACTACCAACGGAAGCCATATCGGATGCGCCAAGTTCATCCAGCAATAAATCGATCCTATACGATGATTGACAAACCCAAAAAGAATCCCATTGACGAGCACAAGTCCGGCCATCCGATTCACGAAAAACGAATCCTTCTTTTCCCCGTACAGCCGATACAAAGATCCCAGCTCATAGAAAATCAAAAGGCATAATGCCTTTTCCGCAGCCAACATAAAATCGCCATACATTTTTTGCCACTGATGATCCGCCATGATATAAGAAACGCCGTAACAAATCAGGCAAACCGCTGCCAGAAAAATATGCTTTCTCCTGCAAATCCGATACAGAAACCAGTACAAAATTTGGACTTCCACCAATGTCCCCACAAACCAAGTGGGACAATTAAAAACAAATTGATGGCCGTGCGTGAACGGATCCACCAAAAGCGTCTTCCACGAAAGCGGCTGCCCGAATCGAATCAGTCCGTAATGCCAAAACACCATGCAAAGAATCCCGAATACCAAATTCCACGCTAAAAAAGGGCGCACCAAATGCGTCCATTTCGATTTCAAAAACGACAAAAATTTCACATCATGAAAAAAGTATCCGGAGATAAAAATGAATAACGGCATATGGAAGGAAGACACCGGAAACCATGGCAGGAAGTTAATCCCGCAATGACCGCCCACGACGGCCATGATTCCCAGCGCCTTCAGGATATTCATTTTGTTGTTAAACGGTTTTTCTGCTCTCTGCTCTCTGCTCTCTGCTCTCTGCTCTCTGCTCTCTGCTCTCTGCTCTCTGCGAGATTGTAATTTCTTCCATCGGTCTTGGCAACCCCTTTTTCTCCCATTCCAAAATATTTTCTTATACGCGCATTTCTTCCCCTATGTAGCCGTTATCCGCTGTCCGTTTGCCGTTTACCGTTCACCGAGCTTCACATCTCTATGAAGCACAAAGGTTCTCACGCTCGGTTCACGGTTACACGGTTCACGGATAGCGGACAACGGACACCGGTCACACGGAGGCTGCCGCTTGCATGGCCGGGTAGGCGGCTTCTATTGTTTTTTCGATGTCTTCATCCGTATGGGCGTAGGACATGAAAAGCGTCTCGTAGGGGGACGGCGCGAGATAGATGTGGCAATCCAGCATGGCCAGAAACCACGCTTTGAATTGAGCAGCGTTGCACGCGCAAGCGTCTTGATAATTCCGCACGCCTTTTTCGGAGAAGAAAATACCGAACATGGAGCCCGATTGGTGGCAGATGAGGGGGACGCCGGCTTTTTGTGCCGCGTCTTTCCATCCGGCCAGCAATGTCTTTGTTTTCGTTTCTAAAATCACATCGAAATCCGGCACGGCGGCCATTTGTTTCAGCGTCTCGATGCCGGCGGTGACGGCGAGCGGATTTCCCGAAAGGGTACCGGCTTGGTAGACGGAGCCGTCGGGCGCGATGCCATTCATGATCTCCGCTTTGCCGCCGTAGGCCGCTGCCGGAAGGCCGCCGCCGATGATTTTTCCGAGGCACGTCATATCGGGGCGAATGCCGTATCTCGCCTGCGCGCCGTGGAAAGTGGTTCGGAAGCCGCACATGACTTCGTCGAAAATCAAGACGGTGCCATGTTTCTCCGTCTCGCTGCGCAGCGTTTCCAGAAAACCGGAAACGGGCGGCACGCAGCCCATATTACCGGCGACAGGCTCCACGATCACGGCCGCGATCTCGTCCCCTTGCGCATCCATCAGCGCCCGAAACGCATCGATGTCATTATACGGCACAACAAGGGTATCTTGCGCCGTGCCTTTCGTGACGCCGGCGCTGTCGGGGCTGCCGAATGTCGCCGCCCCCGATCCCGCTTTGACGAGAAGGCTGTCGCCGTGACCGTGATAGCAGCCTTCAAATTTCAATATTTTGTCTCTTCCGGTATAGCCGCGCGCCGCCCGAAGGGCACTCATCGTCGCTTCGGTCCCGGAATTGACCATGCGCAATTTTTCGACGGACGGATAAATTTCGTGGATGAGCGCCGCGATCTCCGTTTCCATCGGGGTCGGCGCGCCGTACGACGTGCTCCTCTCGGCCGCTTTTTGAATGGCCGCGACCACGGCGGGATGCGCGTGGCCCAGCACCATCGGCCCCCACGAGCCCACGTAATCGATGTAGGTATTGCCGTCGATATCGGTGATGTGCGAGCCTTTCGCCGAGGCGATAAAGGGCGGCGGGCAGCCCATGTGCGGATAGGAACGGACGGGGCTGTTCACACCGCCGGGCATGAAATGACGCGCTTCTTCAAAAGCCGCTTTCGATTTTGTGAGGTTGATCATTGTCCGGCGTCCTCCTTGAGCCATTTCGCCACATCCGGCGCGTGATAGGAAATAATAATGTCCGTCCCGGCGCGTTTCATGGAGAGGAATGATTCCAAGACGATGCGTTTCTCGTCAATCCAGCCCTTCGCCGCGGCGGCTTTCACCATGGCATATTCACCGGAAACATTGTACACCGCGACGGGGCGATTGACTCGATCCCGCACTTGGCGGACGATGTCCAGATAGGCCAGCGCCGGCTTCACCATGATGATATCGGCGCCTTCTTCCATATCGAGATCGACTTCTTTCATCGCTTCGCGGCTGTTCGCGGGATCCATCTGGTAACCGCGCCGGTCGCCGAATTGCGGCGCGGAATCGGCGGCGTCACGGAAGGGGCCGTAGTAGGCGGACGCGTATTTCACGGCGTAGGACATGATGGAAACTTGCGTCAAATCGTTCGCATCCAGCGTTTCCCGGATTTTCGCAATGCGACCGTCCATCATATCCGAGGGCGCAATGATGTCGGCGCCGCATTCGGCTTGCGAAAGAGCGACTTTAGCCAAAAGTTCCAATGTGGCATCGTTGTCCACTTCGCGCCCTTTCAGCTGCCCGCAATGGCCGCTCTTTGTGTATTGGCACAGGCACACATCGCCGACAAGCACGAGCTCCGGCACGGCTTGGCGAATGGCGCGGATGGCGCGCTGCACCGGGCTTTCCATGTCCCATGCCGAAGAGCCGATATCGTCTTTGTATTCCGGCAAGCCGAAAATTTCCACCGCCGGGATGCCGAGCCGATAAATCTCTTCCGCCGTCTTGACCGCCCGGTCGACGGAGAGATGATATTGCCCCGGCATACTGGGAATTTCTTCCTTCACGCCGGTGCCGGGCACGACGAAAATCGGGTAAACGAAATCGGTGACGGCCAACGAATTTTCTCTGACCATGTCACGAATCGCCGCCGTTCTTCTCAGGCGACGGGGCCGAAGCGTATTCACTTTCATTTCTTGACTCCTTCATCATAATTTTCAATGGCATCCACGAGGCCGTCGATGGTGTACACGTCCGATACAATCGCGGGCTCAAGTCCGTATTCACGACACGTATCCGCCGTGATCGGGCCGATACAGGCAAGTGTCACGCCGGAGAGCAGCGTTTCCTTTCCTTGGATGAGTTTCATCAAATTGCGCACCGTGGACGAGCTGGTAAAGGTGATCATGTCGACGGCGCGCCGCTCCAAAAGGTCCGTCAGCGCCGCTTGCTGCTCCGTGTCCGGCTCCGTGCGGTACGCTTCCGCCACATCCACCGAAGCGCCCGCGGCCCGCAAGCCTTCCGGCAAAATGCCTCTGGCTTCTTTGGCGCGGGGAAGGAAAACGGTCTCTCCCGGCCGCAAAGATTTCTTTATTTCCGCCAAAAGGTCTTCCGCTTTGTAATCGGATGGCACGCAATCGGCGCGAAGGCCGTACGCACGAAGTTCCTTGGCCGTCACGGGGCCGATGCAGGCAATTTTGCATTTTCCTAAAGCCCGCACATCTTTTCCTTTTTCAAAAAGACGATTGAAGAAACATTGCACGCCGTTCTGGCTGGTCAGCACGAGCCAATCATAGCTCTCAATCCGGTCGATGCCGCGATCCAGTCCCGCATAATCATCGGAGGGCGCGGCAATCGCGATGGTGGGGATTTCATGACATTCCGCGCCTTTGGCGTCCAGCATTTGCACGAGTTTCGATGCTTGGCTGCGGGAGCGCGTCACGACGATGCGTTTCCCGAAAAGCGGACGATTGTCAAACCAATTCATCGCCCCGCGCAGTTTTACCACATCGCCGACGATGAAAACGGCCGGCGGACGGATGCCGAGCCGCTCCACGTCTTCCGCGGCGCGCGCGAGTGTGGTGGTGTACGTTTCCTGATACGGCCGCGTACCCCAACGGACAAAAGCCACCGGTGTGGTCGGTGCGCGACCGGCCTCTATAAGCCGCGAGGCAATCATGGCCGTGTGGCCCACGCCCATCAGGAAAATCAGCGTATCGACGCCGCCCGCCAATTTATCCCAATGGATGGACGACGTCTCTTTTGTGGGGTCTTCATGACCGGTGACGACCGCAAAGGATGCCGCCACGCCGCGATGCGTCACGGGAATCCCCGCATAGGCCGGCGCCGCAATCGCCGATGTGACGCCCGGCACTTCTTCAAACGGAATCCCATGCTCGCGCAGCACTTCGATCTCCTCGCCGCCGCGACCGAAAACGAAGGGATCGCCGCCCTTGAGCCGCGCGACAATCTTCCCTTCCGCGCCTTTTTGCGCCAAAAGTTCACTGATCTCGTGCTGCTTCATCGTGTGGTTTCCCGCGGATTTCCCCACGTAAATATACTCGCTGCCCGGCTTGGCGTATTTCAAAATCCGCGCATCCGCCAGATAATCCCCGACAATCACGTCCGCTTCCGCCAGACACCGCTTGCCCTTGAGCGTCAAAAGCTCCGGATCGCCCGGCCCGGCACCGATCAAATACACTTTCCCTTTTTTCATGTGGTTCTCCTCATCTGTACCACTTATAGAGCTACGAGAAATATTTTTGCATTTTCTCGCAGCTCTTTTTATATAAAATCACGCGGGGTGATTCCCCGCAGAACTCCTGTCGTTTTTCATTCTCTTTCTTTTCCGAAAAAGAAAGGAAACGAAGCAAAGGAAAGAAATCGCCGCCAGG
>CAVEFO010000065.1:0-5841 GCA_963615055.1 Lachnospiraceae bacterium | reverse complement strand
CCCGGCCCAATATCGGCTCAAGCTCATGGCTAAATAAAATTAGCGAGACAGTAAAAGTGTCTCGCTAACAAAGTCTAACTTTTGGGGGTCACAACAATCGTCATGCCCCTCAATTCTCAATTCTCAATTCTGTTTCCTTACGCCTTATACACTTCTTTCCCTTCAAAATAGACCGTTTCCACTTTCCCTTCGTGAATCTTGTCTTTTTCGCAAGTCGAAATGTCTTTGTCGATGAGGATGAAATCGGCGTATTTGCCGGTCTCAATAGAGCCGCGCTCTTTTTCCGCCTGCAGCTGCTTGGCGCCGTTGATAGTCATGATGTCCATGGCCTGCTCGACGGAAACGCGCTCAGCCGGATTGTGCTGCACGACCGGGAAATCTTCTCTCGTGTCGTTGACGGCGACTTCAATGATTCCGGGCACGGTCGTCGGCGCACCGGCAGCGGCCGGGACATCTGTCGAGGACGTGACAAGCACGCCATGATCGATGAGCGATTTTATCGGATAGCCCGCTTTGTAGAGCGAGAGAGAAAGGAGTTTTTCGATTTTCTCTTCCGTACCGGCCGGCGACAGCACTCTCCAGTTGATATTTTCCGCGGCATAGATGTGATGTTTCCCCATCTTTTCCTTTTCCGCTTCCGCTATATTTCTACCGTGGCAAATCCCATTGTAGATGCTGCCTTTTTGCGATCCTTCCGCCTTGATGTAAGCATTGACGACTTGGCGGGTTCCCGCATCCCCTTGGGAATGAATGTGCATGGAAATACCGGCCGCGTTCGCCGCTTTTACGATAGCATTCATCGTTTCATCGGCCCATACCTGTGTGCCGTGCGTACCGTCCGCATATCCGTCAATCAGCCAGCCGCTCTTGCTTTCGACCGCTTCCCCGTCGGCAAAGAGCTTGATTGTATTGTATTTGAAATGCTTCGTGGGATATTTCTCGGAACACGCTTTGGCCTTTGCCAGCTCGGCTTTCCAATCGTCATACGAGTCGATTTTGTACGATCCGCTCACCAAGACCGAAAGCCCGGCGTTTCTGTCATATTCACTCAAAGCATCCATAAATTGCGTGTCGAAATAATTTGTCCAGCCGTCCTGGTAGTACGTGTAGCCGAAGCTGTGGAGTGCGTTCTCCATAATCTTGACAATGCCTTCGTAGTCGCTCTCTTTGACCATCGGCTCAGTCGCGACGGCTTTCTTCAGCACGTAATTCATGGCCATATCGGAAGCCAAACCCAAAAGTTCGCCATTTTCGCCCTTGGACAAGAAACCGCCGACGATTTCCGTGTCTTTGGTGAGCCCTGCCAATTCCGCCGCTTTACTGTTGAAAAAAACATTGTGCCCGGAATCGTCGCCGATAAACAAAACTTTGTCTTTGCAAATTTCATCAAGCTTGCTCTTCATGTCGATTTTCCCTTTGCTGTCCGTCATCGCGACGTTATTCCAGCCGAACGTGTAATACACATTTTTATCCGGGTTCTTTTCGATATATTCTTTGACATTCTTGAGGATTTCATCCTGCGTGGCGCCGCCGACCACCACATTCAGTTGTTGAAGCGCCCCGTAAGCGACATAATGCCCATGGCCTTCCGTCGCGCCGGCCATGACGAGGCCTTTGCCGCGATAGTCCACAATTTTCGTCTCGCCGCCCACATACGGCTGCACGCCGTCTTCGCTGCCGACGTAGACATACTTCCCGTCTTTGACGGCAAACGCTTGCGCATATTCCTGCTTCGCGTTCGACGTGTAAATCTTTCCGTACACGACCGTGTCAGCCGCATCCGAAGGCGCAGCGGACGACACCGCAAACCCCGCCAAAGCCGTGCAAGCACACACACACGCGGCCGCAGCACACTTCATCCAGTTTCTTCTTGAAATTCCTATCATTTTTGCAGTCTCCTTCCCAATTACAAATTCTTACAGAAACGCATTTACCGTACTATATAATAAGCCGATTGTCAAGAGAAACAAATCCCGTTTCCCCCGCCAAAACGACACAAAGGAAATCCATTTCCAAAAATTTTTCGAGTTTGTGCCTATCCGCCGGCAATATAAAAACATTTTGGAGGAGACGTCTTCTTCCCTGATAAAGTATAATAAACAAAATGAATTTCCGGAAAGGAGTCCTTTCGCCATGTCTCTTCATTTTCTGTTCGGACGCGCCGGCACGGGGAAAACGACGCGCTGCTGCCAAGAGATTTGTCGCTACATCACGGAGCGCCCGGAGGCGCACGCCATTTGGCTTGTCCCCGACCAGGCGACGTACCGTGCGGAAACGAAACTCGCGGAGACATTTCCCGCGGGCGGCTTTACGCGCGTCGACGTGTGCGGCTTTTCGCGTCTCGGTTACCGGCTGCGGCAAGAGCTCGGAGAAAAAGAGGACGAAGCGCTCTCGCCGCTCGTGCAGCAGCTGATTCTGCGCCGTCTCTTGCGCGCGCACAAAAAAGAATTGCGGATGCTGGGAAAGGCCGCCGGACAACCGCATTTTGCGAAAACGCTCACCGCTTTCTTCCACCAGCTCGACGCGTTCGGGATCACGGAGGAAGCGCTCGCCGCCGCCAAACCGGCTGCCGAAGACACGCCGCTCGGCCGCAAGCTCTCCGACCTCATCCTGCTGCGCCGCGAATATCACGCCTACCTCACCGCGCATTTTTCCTATCGCGGCAATCTCTACGACAAACTCACGGCCGACATCCCGCGCTCTCCCATGATTCGCGGCGCCAAGATTTGGATCGACGGCTTCAACGGCATGATTCCGCAAGAAATTTCCGCCGTCGCCGCTCTCGTCCGCACCGCCCGAGACGTCACCGTGACCCTTTCGATGGATCCGCCGTGCGAAGCCGCCGACTATCCGCTTTTCGACCGGCCGTATCGCCTCTGGAAAGCGCTGGCGGCCGAGACCGGCTCTTTCAGCTCCGAGACACTGACCGAGCCGCACCGTTTCACCTGCCCGCGCATCCGTGAGCTCGCCGAGCGATTCTTCCGCCCGCTGCCGGCGCCCTGCATCTACCCCGCGGCGACCCGGATCCTGCCCGAGCAAGGCGTCTTTGTGACAGAAGCGCCGTCGCGCGAGACGGAAGTCGATGAAGCCGTCCGCCGCATCGCGCTTCTCGTGCGCGAAAAAGGCTTCCGCTACCGCGACATCCTGATCCTCCTCCGCAGCCCCGATTCCTACCGCAATCTCCTCGAAAGGAAACTGGCCGAGGCCGAGATTCCCGCCTTCCTCGACGCGAAACGCCCCATGACGACCCATCCGCTCGTGCGCCTCGTTTCCTCCCTTTTGCATTTTCTTTCGGAAACGGGCGGCGGGAAACGCTGGAAAAACGCGACACTTTTCGCCCTTCTCAAAAATCCGCTCCTGCCGATTTTGCCCGATGACGACGTCGACCGCCTCGAAAATTACACGCGCCGCGTCGGCGTCAAACCCTACCATTGGAAACGCGAATGGACGTTTCGCACCTATTTCCGTCTCGAATCCGACGAGCCCATGAGCCGCAAAGAGGCTGAAGAACTCGCCGCCATGAATGGGCTCCGCGAGACGCTTCTCTCGCGCCTCACCCCACTGGAGGCCGCTTGGGCCGAGACGAAAACCGCCCAAGACAAGACGGCGCTCCTCTACCGTTTCCTCACGGACGAACACATCCCGCAGCGTCTGGCCGATTGGGACGAAACGTCCTATCGGGAAACGAAAACACGGCCGCACCGCGAAGTGTGGAAAAAAACGCTCGCGCTCTGGGATGATCTCGTAAAAGCGTGCGGAGAAGATCCGATGGACGACGCCGAGTATCTCTCCGTCGCTGAAGACGGCCTTTCCTCCCTCACCTTTGCACTCATCCCGCCCACGCTCGACCACGTCACCGTGACGACGATTGACCGCGGATATGCGACGGAAGCTCGCGCCGTCTTCCTCTTGGGCGCCAATGAAGGCGAATTTCCCGCACGCATCACGGAAGAAGGCATCCTCTCCGAAGCGGACAAAGAGACGATACGGGAAACGGACGCCCTCCTTCTCGCGCCGGACCTCGCCTCCCTCATCGATCAGGAAGAATTTTACACCTATCTCTCGCTGACGCGCGCGCGGCAAGTCCTCGCCCTTTCCTACGCCACATCCGACACGGACGGCAGCGAACTTTCGCCCTCGGCGCTCGTGCTGCGCCTCCTGCGCCTCGGCTACACCACCGCCAAAAAAACGGCGCGCCTCCTCTCGCCGGCGGACACGGATACCTCGTACCTCCTCCGTCCCGCGCAGGCTCTCTCCCTCCTCCCCGGCGTCCTCCGAAGCGGCACCCCGACGGCGGGCAGCATCTGGACGGCCCTCCGCGATTGGGCGCACGCGCATGACGAAAAATCCCTCCGCGCCGCCTCCGCCGGCCTCACCTACACCAACGCCGCCCGGCCCCTTTCCCCCGCGCTGGCTAGGCGCCTCTTTTTAGGAAAATCCGCCTTCCGCACCTCCGTTTCCCGCATGGAAAACTACCGCGGCTGTCCCTATCGCTATTTCCTGCAATACGGCCTGCGCCTTGCCGATGAAAAAGAAGCCGCCGTGGAAGCGCCGCAGATAGGAAACTACCTCCACGCCGGCCTGCATCGCTTCGGCGAATATTTGAAACGCAGCCAAAAAGCCTGGCGCGACGCGACCGACGAAGAAATTTCCGAGACGTCAAAGGAAATCGCCGATATGCTCGCCCCCCGCGTCCAATCCGGCGTCCTTCTATCCGACGCCGCCGCCCGCTACACGAAAAACGCGATGGATCGCACGCTCCGCACCACGCTCGCCCGCCTCCGCGCCCAGAGCCAAAAGAGCGAGGCCGAGACCGTCGCCATGGAGAAACCGTTTCTCTGCCCCATTCCGGCCGGAAATGAAACCATCCGCGTCACAGGCAGCATCGACCGCATGGACGTCGCGGGCGGCGCCGCCGTCGTGTGCGATTACAAGACCGGCACCCCCGACATCGACCTCTCGCAAATCACCTCCGGCCTCAAACTCCAGCTCATCACCTACCTCATGGCCGCCGTCGAAGAATCGGAAAACGCCCTCCTTCCCGGCGCGCTCCTCTATCTCTACGTCCAAGGCTCCGCGCGCACCGTCCCCGTCCCGGCCGACGGCACGACGCCGAAGGAAGAAAAAACGGTCAACGGCTATTTCCTCGCCGACCCCAATTTCCTCCGCGCCCTCGACCGCGCCGTCGGTACCCCGGAATCATCCCTTCCGATTCGGATGACAAAGACAAACGGTTTCTACGCCACCGCCCCCGTCCTTTCGGAACCGGAACTCCGCGCCCTCTTTACCAAAACAAAAGCCCTCTACGCCGCGCTCTACACGGATCTCAAAAACGGCCAAATCCCCCTCTGCCCCACGCGCTACAACAAACAGACAACGCCCTGTAAATTCTGCATCTACAAAAGCATCTGCCGCTTCGACCCCACCCTCCCCGGCAATCGCTACGAGGACATCCCGAAACGGACGGATAAGGAAATCAAAGAAGAATTGCACGAATTGTGATTCGGCTTTGGCTCTCAGGCGCAAGATTGCTATTAGTTATTAGCCATTGGCTGTTAGTTTCAAGCGGTATCGCCGGCGGCGATGATTTTGAAAATGCGGCCGAAGGCCGCTACTGCTTTAACCTTCGATAGCTGACAACTATCTCGAGCCTGACAAAAAAGCCAAGCACTCATATAATATCCAACTCTATGTTCGTCAATCACTTCGGGCACAAAAGTCCGCGCCTCGAAGCGCGGCCCTTGTTGATGGCGGCCTTCTATAATTTATAGGCCGCTGTTTCCGATTTTTTGTGAGCAGCCAAGCGACGCGCAAGGAGGCCCGCCTGTTTGAAATTTTCCG
>CAVEFO010000064.1:0-5972 GCA_963615055.1 Lachnospiraceae bacterium | reverse complement strand
GAGTTTCGTTGACAATCATGTTGGGAAAGTGTTCAATTTGCAGTTGCAGTTTTCAATAAAATTATTTTTACATGTGGGAGTTGTTTGGGATGGGATGAAATTTTCTCGCGAAACAGTAAAAAGTGTGGTAATATATTATGTCAGAAAGCGGAGATTTCGACGAAGATGGGGCGTAGAAATTTTGCTTTCCCAATCTATTGTTTTATACTATATAAAGGAGTAATGAAAATGGCAACAAAAGAAGAAAAACAGACGCAGGAAGCAGCCGTGAATGTCGCGGATAAGAAGCTTGAAGAATTCCGCAAATTTGTGGATGACAACAAAATCACCGGTTTTGCGGTTGAGGATTGGCCGGCCGGCGGGCATGTGTTCCGCAGCCGTCTTCCGGTCGCAGGGCAGAGTCTTCCTTTCGGCATTCTTTTCGACGACAGCGTCTATGCCATCATCCAAATCCAGCTGGGCGAAGGCATGGCGACCGGCGACAAGGCTGAAAAGATTTACGGCATTCTGAATGCGCTGAATGAACAGTATCGTATGCTGAAATTCTCCGCTGATGCAAACGGAAGCGTTCTGCTCTCCTGCATCGTCGCGGCCGGTCTGTCGCATTTCGAACCGGCGCTCGTCATTGCGATTCTGAATTCCATCCAGGAAGAACTCAATGAAAGCTATCCGGCCATCATGGCTAAGCTTTGGGAAAAATAAGAAACGCTTGCAAGCGAAATGAAGAGTCGCGGGAAACCGCGGCTTTTTGTTTTGCTTGTGCGGAGAAAAGAAGTCGAGGAATTTCGTTTCCTATTCGCGTCTACACGTTCGTGCTATAATACAGTTATTGAAAATTGGGTGTGATGCGCCCGCAGTTTCCGGAGGAGGATATCATGAAAAAGAAAATTTTGACGGCTTTGATGGCAGCCGTGCTTTGCGGCGGAGCGGCGCAAGCGATGGATTCGGCGACTCTTTTGACGGAGTCGACGCGTTATCCCGTGATTTATGCGGATGCCAATACGCGGATTTATGCGGACGTACGGTCGATGTCCGCTATGCAGACGATGGATTACCCCGGCTCCATCGAGAATGTTTCTTTTACGTTGTATGCGGAAATTTTCAAGGAACATGCGGATGTCTTCGATTTTTCGCGCGGCGATTTGGTCCAGAAAATTCGGGAAGTGAAGGTCGAGCTCTATGCGGATCGGCGTGAGAGACATTATGGGATGTCTCTGACACCTGTCGCTGTTTACAACGCAAAGGGTGAAGAGCAGCCGGCGGAAGAAGGCAAGCTCAAATTGCGGGCATCCGCCAAGGATTTGTATTACAATTTGGCCCATCTTTTAAAATTGGGGCAGTAAGGAAACGGTTTCCGAAAAGGGGCGGATGATGATACCCGGACAAGAAACGGCGGAGAAGGCGGCGCGGACCATCGGGCTTTTGGAGGAGGCGCTTCGCGTCATGGATAAGCGGCTCGACGATGAAAAAAAGGCACGGGCCGCCTTTTCGGCTGAAGAGTTGGCGGACGCTGTGCGTTTTTATTATCAAGATTTCCGGCAGATTTCAAAAAAAGATCTCGGCGCGGAGGATGCGGAGCGGCTGTATGAAGTGCTGGCCTATGTGTTCGCTGAAATGAAAAAAGCCGGAGTGCCGCTCAAATGATGCCGGATATCGAGACCATTGCGGCGGCCGTCCTTCCGGTGGGGCGGATTCGACGGGATGAGCCGATGGCGCGGCACACGACGATGGGCGTCGGCGGGGCGGCGGACTGGTTTCTTTTGCCGGAAACGGAAGAGGAGCTGACCTCGCTTGTGCAGGCTCTTTCGGATGCAGGCGTCCCGTATTTTGTGCTGGGCGGCGGAGCGAATCTCTTGGTGCGTGACAAGGGCATCCGCGGCGTCGTCATCGCGATGAATCGGCTTAGTGGAGTCGAGCTTTCCGGAAACAAAATCACGGTGCTTGCCGGGACCCCGACGGCGGCTGTCGCGCGTGCTGCGTGTGATGCGAGTCTCTCCGGGCTGGAATTCGCGGCCGGCATCCCCGGCACGATTGGCGGTGCGGCCTATATGAATGCCGGCGCTTTCGGCGGGGATATGTCGCAAGTCGTTCGCCGTGTCGTGACACTGGATAAAGCGGGCGCTTTGCATACGTATGAAACGTCCGAGATGGATTATCAGTATCGCCACAGTCGTTTCATGGATGATTCGGAAACGATGGTTAAAGTCGAAATGGAACTTTTGCCGGGAAATCAAGAAATAATAGCTGCGCGGATGAAAGAGTATCAGCAAAAACGACGTGAGACACAGCCGTCAGATCGGAGCGCGGGCAGCACCTTTAAGCGTCCCGACGGCGTCGCGGCGGCCAAGCTGATTGATGATTCGGGACTGAAAGGATTCTCCGTCGGCGGCGCGGCGGTCAGCGAGAAACACGCCGGCTTTGTCGTCAATCGCGGTCATGCGACCTGTGCGGACGTGTTGGCGGTCATGGAGGAAGTCCGAAACCGCGTCCGGGAACGCTATGAAATTTTGTTGGAGCCGGAAGTGCGAATCATCGGGGAATGATGGCGGCAAGGGCTTTTTGTCTGCATAGAGAGAAAAGTGAGCAGTGCAGGTATCGCTTCGCGATATTTTTACAATATGGTCGAAGGCCGCTATTGCTTTTATGTGCGTATCTCCAAGCTCTCGGCTCTAGACCGTCTTGCGATTGACAAAAAAGCAAAGTATGCCAATTTCTTACCATTTATAGGAGATATTCATGGACATTATCGCCTTTGTCGGCCCGGCCGGTACAGGGAAGAGCGACCGCGCCTTGGCCGTGGCGTATGAAAACCGATGCAGTTGCATTATCGACGATGGCATTTTGATTCACCGGAGTCGTATCGTCGCCGGGACATCCGCCAAGCGCGAAGCCAGCCCCATCGCGGCCGTGCGACGCGCTATTTTTGAAGACAAGGACCAAGCGCGAAGCGTTTCCGCGGCCATCAAAAAAATTTCTCCCGCTCGTATTCTCATCCTGGGCACATCTGATCGCATGATCGTCAAAATCACCGAAGCACTCGGACTTCCAGCGCCCGCGAAAACCATTCGGATCGAAGATATCGCTCGCCCGGAAGAAATGCGCGAAGCCCACAAAGCGCGGCATCAAGAGGGGAAACACATCATCCCCGTGCCGACCATGGAACTCCGCCCCCAATTCAAAGGCTACATGATTGTCCCGATCAAATCGTTTCTCAATCGGCGGCAGGGGAAAAATACCGGAGAGAAATCCGTCGTGCGGCCGTCATTCAGCTATTACGGGAAACTTCGCTTCGGGCGGCGTATCTTTCATTCCTTGGTCACGTATGCGCTGCGAGATTTGCAAGATGAAGTCAAACTCCGGAAGGTGACCGGCATCCGCGAGGACCCGGAAGACGGAAACGGCGGCCTCACCTTGACGCTGTCTTTGTCCATCCGTCGATCCAGCCCGCAAAAACTTCGCGAAACAATCCATCGGATTCGAAGTCTCGTCCAGAAAGAAATCGAGAATACGACGGGCATGAGTATCGAAAAAATGAAATTTGAAGTCACGACGGATGTGAAGCGAAGAGCAAAATAGAATTGAGAAGCAGGAGTCATTCCTGCTTTTTTGCGCGGGGAAACAATAAGTGGTGAAAGGATTTGATGGGATGCTGGGCTTCTTTGCCGGGCGCAAGAAAGTTAGCAATTAGCAATTAGCAATTAGCAGTTCAGGTGGCGGCTTTGCCGCATTTTATAAAATCGCGCGAAGCGCGTACCGGTCAGATCTTCCTTCGGAGGAAGGTGGCCCGAAGGGCCGGGTGATGGCCGACTCTATGGAAGAAAAAGTTTCTTACACACGGTTACATGGTTCACGGTCAGCATCACCGCATGACGCTATCAAGCCCCTCAAGCCCAATCAAGCCCAATCAAGCCCAATCAAGCCCAATCAAGCCCAATCAAGCCCTCACCAAGCCACCTAAACTTCCGGACGTGAAAGGGAACCTTCGAGGAGCTGTTTCTTCCTTTCCCAATACCTGTCCGTGTAGTATGGGGCGAGCTGGGATTCGCGGAGGTCGTAGCCGTAGGGGCGGCGGGAGATGGAGAGGATGGGCGGGGATTGGATGCGTTTGGCGACGGAGAAGCCGGAAAAGAGATTCCACCAGCGTTCGAGGTCGGCGATGAAGGCGGCGTCGGTCGGAAAGATGTCGCGGACGCGGAGTGGGGTACCGATGTTCCTCTCCAGTTTACCTTCGATGTACCATTCCAAAATATCTTCGGGCGTGGCGCGCTGCCATGGCTCGATGAAGGCGCGGAAGAGGTAGTCGTGGTAATCATAAATTAAAGGATCGCCTTGGCCGCGGTCGACGTTTTGGGCGTCGGAGAGTTCGGCGGAGGGGGTGACGGTGAAGCTGCCTTCGGGGATGACGGGGCGGCCGAAGTGCTCATTCAGCGTACGGCCGAGGGCGTAGATTTGATGTTTCCAGAGGTCGGCGGTCGCGGCGATGGCGCCGGCCATGTCGCCGTAGAGAGTCGCGTAGCCGACAGTGAGTTCGGTTTTATTCGCGTTGCAGGTAAAAATGCCGGAAACGGAGGCAGCGAGAGCGGCCAAAATGCGGGCGCTGCGGTCGCGGGCTTGGATGTTTTCATGCATGAGCGGGGTCACGGTGATGGCCTCTTTTTTATTGCCGCGGGAAATTTTGAGGGCTGCGAGCGTTTTTGCCGTTTCCTCCGTCGCGTCGCCGATGGGAATGGTGACGTAGGGGGCGCCGAGATTTTGTGCGAGTGCCGCAGCTAAGCTTTTTGTCGTCTCGGAGTTGTAGCGCGTGGGCGTATTGACGAGGAGGAGATTTTCGGCGGGGAGGACGGAGGCGAAGAGGGCGGCGTTTACGGCGGAGTCGATGCCGCCGGAGACGCCGACGACGACGCGCTCCATGTGAAAGGTTTCCAGAAATCGGGAAAGGCCGTAGCGAAGAGTCGGAAGGAGTAAATTTTCTTTTGTGGGCGGCATGGGTGCGGTGGGTCGGAGCGTCTTTGTTTCCTTCGTGAAGAGAAAGGCAGAGCGCGGCGTCTCAAAGGGAGCGGCTTCGGCGATCAGATGTCCTTCTTTATCGTAGGCGGCGGTCATGCCGTCGAAGGTGTAGATGTTTTTGCCGTTGTTTTGAATGCCGCGATGATTGACGTAGAGCATGGGAACGCCGAGACGGGAAAGGGCCGCGCCGAGCATCCGATGGCGTTTGTCGTTTTTGCCGAGCGTCAAGGGCGAGGCGGAGAGATTCACAAGAAGATCGGTCCGTTTGGTCGCGAGGATGTCCATGGGATGCGTTTCATAATTTTCGTCCCAGCTGTCTTCGCAGAGAAGAACGCCGGCGCGGAGGATACCCTCTTTCGTCGGAATAGCAAAAGGCGAAAGGAAATCTTCGAGCGAGCGGCCTTCTTCTCTTGCGAGCACTTCGGCGCCGGTGAAGTAGCGGCGGTCGTCAAATTGGCGATAGGCGGGAAGGAGGGTCTTGGGTGTGAAGGGGTAGGGGGAATGCTCGGGGCAAAGGTAATTCCCATTGGCGGCGACAAAGGCGGCATTGTATTTCCGCGGTCGTCCGTCGTCACCGGTCTTCTCGAAATCGACGGCGACGCTCCCCCAAATGATGGCAAGACCTTGGGCGGCGTTTGCGATTTTTTCATTGTACGCTTCGCATTCGCGGAGAAATGCATTTTGGTCCCAGAGGTCACCGATGAGATAACCGGAGAGGCACATCTCGGGCAGAATCAAAATATCGGCATCTGCTTTACGGGCGAGTTCGATTTCTTTTTCAACGGTGCGAAAATTTTCGCGGATTTGTCCGGGCCGGACGGCAAGCTGCGCGGTTTGGATTTTCATGACGTTTCCTCTTTTCAACAAATATTTCTCGTATTCTATCACAGTTTTATGAAATTGGATTTTTTGAAAACTGCAACTGCAAATTGAACACTTTCCCAACATGATTGTCAACGAAACTC
>CAVEFO010000063.1:0-6334 GCA_963615055.1 Lachnospiraceae bacterium | reverse complement strand
GGGGCACTCATCGTCGGCATGGTATTCTCCGGCATGAAGGTCGGCGCCGTCTACAAAGGCTGGCCGATCAACCTCTTCATGATCCTCGTAGGCGTCACATTTATGTTCTCCTGCGCACAGGTCAATGGGACCATGCAGAAACTTTCGGCTAAATGCGTGCGTCTTGCCAAGGGCAATGTCGCGCTCATTCCGTTCATTATTTTCCTCTTGGTGACTTTCGTCGTCACGATCGGCCCGGGCAACATTGCCGGCACGGCGCTTCTCGCTCCGGTCTGCATGGCCATCGCGGGTCGTATCGGACTTTCGCCTTTCTGCATGACGCTGCTCGTCGTCGGTGCGGCAAACGGTGCGGCTTTCTCGCCCTTTGCTCCGACCGGCCTCATCTCGAACGGCATCATCGCGAAAATCGCGCCGCAGATCGGCATTCCGAACGAAGCTTTGGACGGCATTGCCTGGAAGGTGCATTTCAATTCCGAAATCGCACAGGGCATCGTCAATTTCGGAGGCTTCTTCCTTACGGGCGGTGCTGCTTGGATCATGAAAGCTCGCGGAAATGCGGATTTCAATATCGATGAAATCGCTCCGAAGCCGGAACCGATGGATTGGAAACAGAAATACACGCTCTTGACCATCTTCGTTTTGGTTATCTGCGTTATCTTCTTCAAACTCGATGTCGGCGCGGTCGCTTTCGTGATCGGCACCACGTACATTGTGCTTGACATTGCGGACGACGGCGCGGCCGTGAAAGCGATGCCTTGGGGCGTCATGGTCATGGTCTGCGGCATGTCCGTCCTGATTGACGTCATGGATAAGGCCGGCGGGCTGAACGCGCTGATCGACATGATCGCCGTTATCTCCAACGGCACGACCGTCAATGGCGTCGTCGGCTTCGTCGCGGGCCTCATCTCCGCTTACTCCTCGTCCTCCGGCGTTGTCATGCCGATGTTCCTGAATATGGTTCCGGGCCTTCTCGAGGCGGTCGGGACCTCCGGCGATGCGGACAAGGCGATTGCCCTCATCTCTTCCATCAACATCGGTTCCCACCTCGTCGATACGTCCCCGCTGTCCACGCTCGGTGCGCTCTGCATCGCCAATGCGGTCACCGAAGACAAAGGCACCCTCTTCCGCAATCTGCTGTTCTGGGGCCTCTCGATGTCCGTCGTGGGCGCTGTCGTTTGCTACGTAGCCTTCGGTATTCTGGGACTTTGATGAAACGGGCGGATAAATAGAAATATAGAAAAACCTCCTCAAAGCGGAAGAAAGATAATATATTTCTAAAATAAAAGACATGATTCCTATAGATTTTTGGGAGTCATGTCTTTTTGATTGGAGAAAATAAATTTTTACGAGCGTTCTTTTCTCTGCTACAAAAACGAAAGAACAAAATACTAAAAAAATATAATGAAATTCAAAAATAAATTCGAAAGAAGCTCTTCCGGATTGACACGAAAATCTAAACGCGCTATCCTTTCGGTAAGAGCGCGAAATGATTCGTGCTTCACCTGGCATGTCGCTATAGAAAGGAGCGGTGTGGTTTTCCCGACAGGGTCCGGGTTCCGTGTCTTGTGAGACAGAAACATGAACTTTTCTATTTCTTATCAATTGGCTCATGAAGACGGGGAATACATTATCCACTCACTTCGTTTAAGGAGGAAATTTCGAAATGGAATTGGATTCTTCTTTGCTTGACGAATTGTTCCAAGGCGTATACGGTCTTGCGGATGTCGGCATCCTGGCGATGTTCGTCGTCGGCTTCGTCCTGATGTTCTTGGCTGTTCGTTACGATTACGAACCGGTCCTTTTGTTCCCGATGGGTCTCGGCTGTATTTTGGCCAATATCCCGGGGCACTATGCGGTTCTCAAAGATCCGGGCGCCGAAGGCTTCCTGTATGTTCTCTATCAGGCAGGCGTCGCGAACGAATTGTTCCCGGTCATGATCTTTATCGCTATCGGCGCTATGTGCGAATTCAGCCCGCTGATGCGTAAACCGTTCGTCATGCTCTTCGCTGCCGCTGCGCAGTTTGGTATCTTCATGACGGCATTCCTCGCCGCTCTTCTCGGCTTCCCGTTCAATCAGGCGGCCGCTATCGGCATCATCGGCGCAGCAGACGGCCCGACCACGATTTTCGTCGCGTCCCGTTACTGCCAGGAAATGCTCGGACCGTTGTCTGTCGCAGCATACTGCTACATGTCCCTCGTTCCGGTCATTCAGCCGCCGATTATTAAACTCTTGACCACGAAGAAAGAACGTCAGATTCATATGCCGTTCACAGGAGAGACCCCGGTTTCCGATCGCGCTCTCTTCATCTTTCCGCTGATGGTCGTCATGATCGCCGGCGTTGTGGCTCCGATTTCCGTGCCGCTGATCGGCGCTCTCATGTTCGGCAACCTCTTGAAGGTTTCCGGCTGCTGCGACGCTTTGGCGGATTGCGCGAAAGACGACCTCTCCAATTTGGTTACGCTGTTCCTCGGTATCGTTGTCGGTTCCACGATGACGGCTGAGAACTTCCTGACCTTCGATGTTTTCAAGATTCTGTGCCTGGGCGCTGTCGCTTTCGTCTTCGATACGGCGGGCGGCGTCATCTTCGCCAAGATCCTGAACATCTTCCTTCCGACCAAGATCAATCCGATGATCGGTGCGTGCGGCATTTCCGCATTCCCGATGTCCGGCCGTGTTATCGCTAAGATGGCTCTCAAAGACGATCCGACGAACTTCATCGTCCAGGATGCTATCGGCGTCAACGTCGCCGGCCAGATTGCATCTGTTGTGGCAGGCGGTCTCGTGCTCTGCATGATTCCGATGCTGACGAAATAAGGAGGTAAGTCATGGATCCAGTACAAGCCTCTATCATTATGATGGTCGTCTGCGTGCCGCTGATGTTCATCGTGATTAGCTTCTTCGTCCTTTTGACGAAGCTGCTGACCAAAATGTTCCCGGCCGAATAACGGAGCGGGGATGCTCGAAACATAATAACAAGAACACTTTAACGAAAGGTGGTGCAAGTTTACATGGATATTTCTACTCCTGCACTTGCCTCCATGCTGGTACTCGTGGCCATCGTGCTGTTCTCCTGCTTCCGTGATATCAACGTCGGTATCTTGGGCGTAGCGGGGGCACTCATCGTCGGCATGGTATTCTCCGGCATGAAGGTCGGCGCCGTCTACAAAGGCTGGCCGATCAACCTCTTCATGATCCTCGTAGGCGTCACATTTATGTTCTCCTGCGCACAGGTCAATGGGACCATGCAGAAACTTTCGGCTAAATGCGTGCGTCTTGCCAAGGGCAATGTCGCGCTCATTCCGTTCATTATTTTCCTCTTGGTGACTTTCGTCGTCACGATCGGCCCGGGCAACATTGCCGGCACGGCGCTTCTCGCTCCGGTCTGCATGGCCATCGCGGGTCGTATCGGACTTTCGCCTTTCTGCATGACGCTGCTCGTCGTCGGTGCGGCAAACGGTGCGGCTTTCTCGCCCTTTGCTCCGACCGGCCTCATCTCGAACGGCATCATCGCGAAAATCGCGCCGCAGATCGGCATTCCGAACGAAATGCTCGACAGCATCGCTTGGAAAGTTCACTGGAATTCCGAAATTGCACAGGGCTTCGTCAACTTCGGCGGCTTCTTCCTCACGGGCGGCGCTGCTTGGATTATGAAGGCTCGCGGCAGTGCGGATTTCAATATCGATGAAATCGCTCCGAAGCCGGAACCGATGGATTGGAAACAGAAATACACGCTCTTGACCATCTTCGTTTTGGTTATCTGCGTTATCTTCTTCAAACTCGATGTCGGCGCGGTCGCTTTCGTGATCGGCACCACGTACATTGTCCTTGACATTGCGGACGACGGCGCGGCCGTGAAAGCGATGCCCTGGGGCGTCATGGTCATGGTCTGCGGCATGTCCGTCCTGATTGACGTCATGGATCAGGCCGGCGGCCTCAACGCGCTGATTGACATGATCGCTGTCGTTTCCAACGGCACGACCGTCAACGGCGTCGTCGGCTTCGTCGCAGGCCTCATCTCCGCTTACTCCTCGTCCTCCGGCGTCGTCATGCCGATGTTCCTGAACATGGTTCCGGGACTTCTCGAAGCTGTCGGCACCGCGGGCGATCAGGACAAAGCGATTGCTCTTATTTCCTCCATCAACATCGGTGCTCACCTTGTTGATACGTCCCCGCTGTCCACGCTCGGCGCCCTCTGCATTGCAAACGCCGTCACCGAAGACAAAGGCACCCTCTTCCGCAACCTGCTGTTCTGGGGCCTCTCGATGTCCGTCGTGGGCGCTGTCGTCTGCTATGTCGCATTCGGCCTCTTGGGACTTTAATATCGGAAGACAATCTGATATAATAGAGGAAACAAATATATAAGCGCTTTTTCCGGAAAAGGGAAAGCCCGGATATATTGCTAAACAAAAAAGCATGATTTTTGGCTCAGTTCAAAAGTCATGCTTTTAGTTTGTCCAAAATAAACGCTTTCGTGGGTTCGTTTCGAAGCGGCGACGAAAAGGGAAAAGTTTCAGTAAATTACAATAAAAGAAATCAAAAATAAAGGCGAAACGAGTTCTTGCGGTTTGACACAAGTTTCTAAAAACAGTATCCTTCGGACACAGGAATGAAATCGACTCATCCCTGACCGAAATTGTCGATATAGAAAGGAGCGGTGCGGTTTTCTCGGCAAGAATCGGGTTCCGTTCTCAGTGAGGCAGAAAAACGAACTTTTCCCCCATACATTATAGGACTCACGGAGATCCGGGGCGTCGAGCCTTTTTATCGGCTTGGTGCATCCGAAGAGGAATACAAGTTTATTTCGCTTCGTTTAAGGAGGAAATTTCAAAAATGGAATTGGATTCTTCTTTGCTTGACGAATTGTTCCAAGGCGTATACGGTCTTGCGGATGTCGGCATCCTGGCGATGTTCGTCGTCGGCTTCGTCCTGATGTTCTTGGCTGTTCGTTACGATTACGAACCGGTTCTGCTGTTCCCGATGGGTCTGGGCTGTATTTTGGCCAATATCCCGGGGCACTACGCAGTCTTGCAGGATCCGGGCGCCGAAGGCTTCCTGTATGTTCTCTATCAGGCAGGCGTTGCCAACGAATTGTTCCCGGTCATGATCTTTATCGCCATCGGCGCGATGTGCGAATTTGATCCGCTTATGCGTAAACCGTTCGTCATGCTCTTTGCTGCCGCTGCGCAGTTTGGTATTTTTATGACGGCATTCCTTGCTGCGTGCCTCGGCTTCCCGTTCAACCAGGCGGCCGCTATCGGCATCATCGGCGCAGCAGACGGCCCGACCACGATTTTCGTCGCGTCCCGTTACTGCCAGGAAATGCTCGGACCGTTGTCTGTCGCAGCATACTGCTACATGTCCCTCGTTCCGGTCATTCAGCCGCCGATTATTAAACTCTTGACCACGAAGAAAGAACGTCAGATTCATATGCCGTTCACAGGAGAGACCCCGGTTTCCGATCGCGCTCTCTTCATCTTTCCGCTGATGGTCGTCATGATCGCCGGCGTTGTGGCTCCGATTTCCGTGCCGCTGATCGGCGCTCTCATGTTCGGCAACCTCTTGAAGGTTTCCGGCTGCTGCGACGCTTTGGCGGATTGCGCGAAAGACGACCTCTCCAATTTGGTTACGCTGTTCCTCGGTATCGTTGTCGGTTCCACGATGACGGCTGAGAACTTCCTGACCTTCGATGTTTTCAAGATTCTGTGCCTGGGCGCTGTCGCTTTCGTCTTCGATACGGCGGGCGGCGTCATCTTCGCCAAGATCCTGAACATCTTCCTTCCGACCAAGATCAATCCGATGATCGGTGCGTGCGGCATTTCCGCATTCCCGATGTCCGGCCGTGTTATCGCTAAGATGGCTCTCAAAGACGATCCGACGAACTTCATCGTCCAGGATGCTATCGGCGTCAACGTCGCCGGCCAGATTGCATCTGTTGTGGCAGGCGGTCTCGTGCTCTGCATGATTCCGATGCTGACGAAATAAGGAGGTAAGTCATGGATCCAGTACAAGCCTCTATCATTATGATGGTCGTCTGCGTGCCGCTGATGTTCATCGTGATTAGCTTCTTCGTCCTTTTGACGAAGCTGCTGACCAAAATGTTCCCGGCCGAATAACGGAGCGGGGATGCTCGAAACATAATAACAAGAACACTTTAACGAAAGGTGGTGCAAGTTTACATGGATATTTCTACTCCTGCACTTGCCTCCATGCTGGTACTCGTGGCCATCGTGCTGTTCTCCTGCTTCCGTGATATCAACGTCGGTATCTTGGGCGTAGCGGGGGCACTCATCGTCGGCATGGTATTCTCCGGCATGAAGGTCGGCGCCGTCTACA
>CAVEFO010000062.1:0-6391 GCA_963615055.1 Lachnospiraceae bacterium | reverse complement strand
CAGATCGGAAACGATGCGGACTTCGATAGCGTCACGGATGTTTCCGTCGCGACCGTCGGTCATGCTAATCGCACAATCAGCGGCGTGGCTTATGGCACGGATAGCCACAATGCGGCGGCTGTCGGCCAGCTGATTGCAGCCGGCACGTATGATGCGACAAGCGGAAACGTGGCCACGAAAGCGCAGACGGCGACGCTGGAATACATCGACGCCGCTTCGAATACGAATAAAGTTTCCATCAGCATTGCCGGTGAAGGCAAAGTCGAAGACGGCGACGCGAGACTTTTGAGCGGCGACACCGTCTACCATGCTTTGGAAGATGCCATTACTCTGAATACGTACAAGGGCAGTGACACCGTTTCCGTAGCCAAAGAAAATAACCAAGACTACTACACCGTCCGTGTGAGAAACATGGCGATGAGCGAGACGTACGACTCGACCGTCACGACATCGCCGATTGCGACCGGTACAAACGCCGTCGCCCTCGGCATGGGCGGCGTGGCGAGCGGCGCGTACGCACAGGCATTCGGGACTCAAGCGAAAGCGACCGGAAACTGGGCGATTGCCATCGGCAAAGGCGCCGAAGCGACATGGACGGAACTGGACGCCGGCTCCAAGGGAAATACCGGCGCGACCATTGCCATCGGTCTCAATGCGAAGACCAGCGGAAACGGTTCGGCGGCGATTGGCGTCGAGACGGATGCGACCGGTGAAGATGCGGTGGCGTTTGGTAGTTATGCAAACGCGGCAGGTCAAGACAGCCTGGCCATCGGGACGCAAGCGCAGACGGCGGGAGTGGGCTCTGTCGCCGTCGGCGGACAGAGTGCGGCCACCGTGGCTTATGCGACCGCGATGGGGGCGCAGAGCAAAGCGACCGGTGCGCAATCTTCGGCATTCGGCTACTACAGTGAATCGAAAGGCGATGCTTCTGTTGCGCTGGGCGCTCTGAGCCAGACAACGGCAAATGGCGCGTCCGCTGTCGGTTACGGAAGCCATGCGACGGGTGCGGGCGCCACGGCACTCGGCTATACCGGCTATGCGTCCGGTACGGCTGCGACGGCCATCGGGTATCAATCGGTGGCATCCACAAACATCGCGGAGGAAGACGGAAAGAACGTGGCGACCGTTTCCTTCGGTCACAAGAACGGAGATAAATATCTCACCGTGGACGCTTCCGGCAACCACATCGAAGCAACTTACAACGACGACATCCTCTCGCGCCTCACGAATGTAGCCTACGGCAAAACGACAAATGACGCAGCGGCATACGGCCAGATTGCCAAGGCCGACCAGACAGTGAATCTCGGAAATACGACGACGACTGTCAACGGACAGACCATCAACGCGAATCAAATCGCCGCCAATGACGGCACGGTGCTGGCGACCTTCACGAAGATGCAAAGTGTCGCGAATAATGATACGGGCTTTGTTTCCGGTGCGAATCTCTACGCCGAAAATCGCGCAGGGATTACGTCGGAGAACTATATCGATCAAGATGCGACGGCGGGTGCAAATCTCTCCGCATTGGATGCGGCTTTGTCGACGGCGTCGAAGATTGTGCGCGTGAATGCTGACAAGTCGTCTGAAATTCTCGTCGGCAGAGATACCATCGGCGCAGACTATTCGGCTGTCAAGACGATTGACGTGAGCAATGTCGCTTCGAGCGGCGAACCGGTGTATCGCACCATCACGGGCGTGGCGTATGGTGGCGCAACCAATAATAACCACGACGCGGCGGCTTACGGCCAGATTGTGAAAGCCGGCCAGACAATCCAGCTCGGGCTGAAGGACGGCAACATGAAGCTGATGGCCAATGACGAGACAACGACCTTGGCGACATTCACGGTTACGGAAGGCGAAATTTCCTCCGGCAACCAAGGCATCGTGACCGGCGGTGTGGCGTATACCGAATTGCGTCCGGTGACGAGCACCAACTATGTGGCGACCACGAATACCACGGCTGCCAATCTCTCTGCTTTGGACAGCGCGATCGGCGTGACCGAAGCCGGGAAATATATCAGCGCACAGAAATCGAAAAAAGGCGGTGTGACCGTCAATGTGGCGACTAATCTTGCCGAACTCGACACCGCACTTTATGAGCAGTCGAAGATTGTTCGTGTCGGCGGTGAAAACAACAAAAAGATTCTGATTGGGCGTAACCAAGACGGGACGGAATTTGCTGCCGTCACGACGATTGACGTCAGCAACGGCACCAACCGTACCATCATGGGCGTGGCAGCCGGCACAACGACCGGGGAAGCGGCGACATGGGAACAGCTCGCAAGCTCCAACAATGGCACAGCGTATGAAATGGATTCGAGCGGTGTGATTACCGTTAAGACCAATGGCAACACTGATGCCTTCAAACTCAAGATTTCCGGAAGCGGTGCCATTACGGACGGTAACATCGGCCTCATCACCGGTGGTACGGCGTACAATGAACTCCGTAAGAATGTCACCGGGCAGTACATCAGCTCCGGGAACGATACCGGGACCAACCTCTCGAATTTGGATACAGAAATCGTCGCGATCAACAAGAAGATATCCGACGGTCTCTACACCGGAAGCGACACCATCACCATCAGCGACACGAACCAAATCAGCGTCACGAATATGGCGATGAGTACGACGGGTGCGAATCTCGGAGCGACGGCAAGCGGTGCCTACTCCTTTGCCATCGGCGGCAGTGCGGAAGCAACGGGTGCGCAATCCGTGGCCCTCGGCTACAAAGCCATCGCAAGCGGGACAGCATCTTCGGAGACACTTGAAGGTGCGACAGTTGCCATCGGTGCGACAGCCAAAGCAAGCGGAAACGGATCCGTAGCCCTTGGCTATGGTGCCAATACGAAAGGCAATGACGCCGTGGCACTCGGCAGTGCGGCCTCTGCCGACGCAAAAGACAGCAGTGCCATCGGCTCCAATGCGCATGCCTACAACACCGGAGCCATGGCCTTCGGCGCGGAAAGTATCGCGTACGGCGAAGGGGCATCGGCATTCGGCTATGAAAGTAAAGCCTTTGGCGCTCGCTCCTTGGCCTTCGGTCAAAATGCAAAGACCGGTCTTTACGTTGACGGTGTCGGCTACTATGGTGGCGGCAATGACTCCATCGCCGTCGGTGGAGAAAGCATGGCTTACGGCAATTACAGCATTGCCATCGGATACGGAGCGGCAGCCGGTGGTACAGATGACAGCGGCAATTTCCTCAAAGGTGCGACGGCCATCGGTCTCGGTGCGGGTGCGCTCCATGAAGGTGCGACCGCCATCGGTGACGGCAGCCGTGCCAATGGCGAAGGCTCCACGGCTATCGGTCTCAACAGCTATGCCAATGCGGAATTCTCGACCACTCACGGCTTCCAAGCGCAAGCTTTGGGCAAAGAATCCATGGCACTCGGTTACCAAGCCGTCGCCAATGATGATCTTGTCACGGAAGACGGAAACAAAGTGGCGACCGTTTCCTTCGGTCACCAAAGCGGAGACAAATACTACACGGCCAATACCAGTGGCGGAATTGACGAAAATACGTACAATGACGTTGTCCTCTCGCGTCTGACGAATGTGGCTTATGGCAAGAGCAAGAACGAAGCGGCGGCATGGGGCCAGATCGCAGCGAACTACGAGGAAGGGAAGACGAATGACATCGTCATCAATACCGCGAACCCCTCCGGCGAAATCAAAGCCAATGACGGGACGACCCTGGCGAAGATCACCGTGACAGGTGACGGCGACATCGAAAAAAATAACACCGGTCTCATTAGTGGGGGTACGGCGTATGACTACCTCAGCCCGGCAGCAAACGGAAACTACGTCAAGAAAGGCGGCACCGACGGCTACACCACGGCGCAAAATCTCGCCGCATTGGATAGTGCCATCGGTAAAGTAACCGACAAAGGAAACTACATCAGCGCACAGAACGGCACCACTGTCAGTGTAGCGACAAATCTCCAAGAACTCGATCAAGCTCTCTATGAACATTCGAAGATTGTCCGCGTTTCCAAGGAAAATTCGAATCAAATTCTCGTCGGCAACGGCACGGAATTTGACGGTGTCGATACCATCAATGTCGGCAACGGCGACAAGAACTATCGCACCATCACGGGTGTGGCTTATGGCGAAAACAAGAATGATGCGGCGGCATACGGCCAGATTGTGAAAGCCGGCCAGACAATCCAGCTCGGGCTGAAGGACGGCAACATGAAGCTGATGGCCAATGACGAGACAACGACCTTGGCGACATTCACGGTTACGGAAGGCGAAATTTCCTCCGGCAACCAAGGCATCGTGACCGGTGGTGTGGCGTATACCGAATTGCGTGATGGCGTCACTGGAAACTACGTCAATGAGGCTTTCAAAACGAGCCAAAATCTTTCCAATTTGGATGCGGCTATCGGCAAAGTCACGGGCACGCATCACTATATTACCGCGCAGGATAGCAAAGCGGGCATCAATGTGGCGACGAACCTCACCGAACTCGACACCGCTCTCTACAACCAATCGAAGATTGTTCGTGTCGGCGGTGAAAACAAGGAGAAGATTCTCGTCGGGCGCAACCAAGACGGGACGGAATTTGATGCCGTCACGACGATTGACGTCAGCAACGGCACCAACCGTACCATCATGGGCGTGGCAGCCGGCACAACGACCGGGGAAGCGGCGACATGGGAACAGCTTGCAAGCTCCAACAATGGCACAGCGTATGAAATGAACGCAGACGGCATCATTACCGTCAAGACCAATGGAAATACCGACGCGTTCAAACTCAAAATCTCCGGAAGCGGTGCCATTACGGACGGTAACATCGGCCTCATCACCGGTGGCACGGCGTATGAGGAACTTCGCCCGACGGGGACGAGTTACAATTATATTTCCAATCAGGCGACGAAGACGAATCTCGAAGCTCTTGATAAAGCGATTGGGAAAGTGACGGGCGGTACGTATATCAGCACACAGGATGAGACGCACAATGTGGCGACGAATCTGCAGGAACTCGATGCGGCGATTGCGACACAGTCGAAAATTGTCCGCGTCGGGACGGGTGACGATGCCGGCAAGATTCTCATCGGTAAAGACACAACGGATGATACGACATTCTCCGACATTACGACCATCGATGTCAGCAATATCGGTATAGCCGGCGATACGGTGTACCGCACGGTCAGTGGCGTGAAGTACGGCGAAAGCAATCATGATGCGGCGGCATTTGGCCAGATTATCAAAGAGGCGACGGCGGCGAAGGCAGAGACGTCCGGGGATGTCCAGACGGCGAAACTCAAATTCAACGATACGAATTTGGCCGATCTCTCCATTGCGATTGCCGGTGAAGGCGAAGTGGATCAAAATGATGCTCGTCTCGTCAATGGCGGCACTGTCTGGAAGTCGACGGTGAAGAGTGGTCAGACGGTCGAGCTGTCGACGGATGCGCGCGGTAATGGTGATACGTCGGCGAAGAATACGCTCGTTTCCAATGACGGTACACTTTTGGCGACATTCACTACGGCCACCATTGCGTCCGACAATACGGGATTTGTTTCCGGCGGCGATCTCTGGAATGAGACGCGTGCGGCGATTCCGGCGGCGGATGCGGAAAACAATTATATCAAGCAGGGCAATACGGCGGGTGCGAATCTGAAAGCACTCGACAGCCAGATTGGCAAGCTTGATACGACAGGGACGACGTATAATTATATCGACGCGACGAAGGATGTTTCCACCAATCTTACAAAACTGGATACGGCCTTCGCGGCGCAGTCGAAGATTGTCAGAATGAATGATGACGAAGACGCGATTTATATCGGGAAAGATGCGGCGGATGAAACGACGTTTGCCGGTGTCAAGACCATCGATCTCGGAAACGGCGGCACGCGCACCGTTACGGGTGTCGCAGCCGGGTCGGCGAGCGGTCAGGCGGCGAACTGGGATCAGATTCTGGCGTCGGACCAGAAGATTCAGCTCGGCTTGCAAGACGGGAATATGACGCTCAAAGCCAATGACGGGACAACGACGCTGGCGACATTCAGTGTCACGGAAGCGATTGTCACCTCCGGAAATATCGGGATCATGACGGGTAATACGGCGTATGCAGAGCTGCGGAATGATGTCAGCGGCAATTACATCGACAGGACGCATACCACGGGGCAGAATCTCGCGGATTTGGATGCGGCTATCGGCGTGACGGAACGGGGCAAGTATATCAGTGCGCAGAAATCGCTGAAGGATGGCGCTCTTGTCACGGTGGCGACGAATCTCAAAGAGCTCGATGAAGCGCTCTATGAACATTCGAAGATTGTCAGAAAAGGAGCGGATTCGGATGCGGATAAGATTTTGATCGGCAATGACGAGTCGTTTGCGGATGTCACGACCGTTTCCGTGGCCAAGAAAGACGGTGCGACGCGCA
>CAVEFO010000061.1:0-6706 GCA_963615055.1 Lachnospiraceae bacterium | reverse complement strand
TGAAATCGTCGCGAAGCGACACCTGCACTGCTAACTGCTCACTGCTAATTGCTAATTGCTAACTTTTGACCTTTGCCGTCTCAATCTCTATGTGACACCCAAAACTAAAAGCTAACAGCTGGCAACTAACAACTATCTTGCGCCTGACAAAAAAGCCGAGCAAACATCTGACGTCTGATGCCCGCCAATCTGACGTCTTGCGTTTCATGTATTGCTGAAAATCAAGGACTCTTCCGGGCTGCCAATCTTTGTACTTCCATACAAAAAGCCAAGCAACGATTTGCTTGGCTTTTATCGTATACAGAGTTTTTAATCCGAGATTCCTTAGCGACGCGTCCGTTTTATCAGATTTTTGCGGCCTTTGTTGAAGAGATTGACGACTTTCTGTCCGGCGTCATTGAGTTGGCGGCCGGTGTGGCGCATTTTGCGGATGGTGGTCGAGCTGGATTTGATTTTCGGTTTGAGATCCAGTTTCCGGTCGATATTTCCTCTTTTGACGGAGGTGGCGCGGATTTTGTCCGGCTGGAGATAGTCGCGCAGGATGCGCATACAGGCGGCGGGATTGAGGTCCGTGTCGTAGAGGTAGATGTCGACGGCGGTGTAATTTTCGATCGGGTAGGCGTGGATGTCGATGTGGATATTGTCGCCGAAGCCTGCGACGATGATTTCGTGGTCGCTTTCGTGATAGAAGGTGCCGTAGAGCTCGGCGTCCAATTTTTTCGCGGCTTGCTCCATGAGCGGGATGAGGAGATGGGCTGCGTCGATTACGCCTTCTTTGCAGCGATAGCAGTCAATCAAAAGATGTTTTCCGATGTAGCTTTCCATGACGGTTCCTTTGTTTGAAATGAAATGAAATATTTCTGTCATTATAGCAGATGGGAGCGTTTTTGTCTCAAAGTGAGAGGAGAATGCCGCAGCAGGCGGAGAATGCGATGTAGAGAATGGGATGTTTCTTCCATTTCCGGAGGGCGTACCAGAGGAAACAGGCGAGCAGCAGGCTTTTCCAATCAAGGAGAGAGAGAATGTTCCCCGTTTCTTCGTAGAGCGCGGGGCGAAGGAGGGAAATTTTGGCGACGCCGAGGCCGGCCGCGGTGATGAGGGCGCAGCTGGCGGGGCGCAGGCCGTAGAAAATCCGGGCGACGATGGGAGATGTTTGGAAGGCGGTGAGCGCGCGGGAGACGAGGATAATCACGATGAGCGCGGGCGCGACGATGCCGGCTGTCGCGACAAGACTGCCCCAAAGACCGCGCGTTTGGTAGCCGGCGTAGGTTGCCATATTGATGCCCAAGGGGCCGGGAGTCGATTCGGAGATGGCGATCATATTCGCGATGTCGGAGGCGGAAAACCAGCCGGTCGTCTCGGATATGTTGACGAGAAACGGGAGGGTGGCAAGACCGCCGCCGACGGCAAAGAGTCCTGTTTTGAAAAATTCATAGAAAAGTTGCACGTATATATTTGTCCAAAGTTCAGTCATTTTTCGGCTCCTTTCTCCGCTCTCGGCATGAAGAGAAGGCCGAGGACGCCGGCGGTGACGGTCAAAAGGACGGGGCCGGTGGGTGTCAGAGCGGCGAGGGCGAGGATGAAGAGAAAGATGAGGAGCGGCCGTTTCTCTTTCAATGTTTTTTTGGAAAGGGTGAGGACGGCGTCCAGAATGAGGACGCACACACAGGCGCGGATACCGGCAAAGCCGTGAATGACGAGCGGGGAATCGGAGAAACCGGAAAGGAAGGCGGCAATGACGGAGATGATTACAAAGGAGGGTGTCACAATCCCCAGCGTCGCAAAGAAGGCGCCCCAAAAGCCGGAAATTTTATAGCCGACGAAGGTGGCGACATTGACGGCAATCATGCCGGGTGTGCATTGGCCGAGGGCAAAATAATCCATGAGCTCTTCCGTGGTCGCCCACCGGCGTTTTCCGACGATGTCGCGCTCTAAAAACGGCAGCATGGCATAGCCGCCGCCGAAGGTGACGACGCCGATACCGGCAAAGGTCCAAAATAATGTCCAAAGGATTTTCATGTTTTCTCCTTTCTGTGCACCGCATCTATCCTCTATTATAAAATCGCGTCCCCGTAAAATCAATTTCTTACAAAAGTTTCAAAAACTTGTTGCTGCGCAGGGAAGAATGGAATACATCTTGCGTGTCAAAGGAAATGCAACGGAAAGGAGGCGCGTATCCCAAAAGAGATGGAGGCGCAGATGAAATAATTCGAAATGTACGGGCAAGGCGAGCCGGACGAGGGACGCGCCGCCGATGACTTTCAAGGAATGGAAAGAAAAGTACGGGAGTGATAGCGAGGCGGTGAAGATGAAAAACGTCGCTTCGAAAGCTACTAACCCGCTAAAAGTCAAAGAAAACACACGAATAGAATACATTATACGAGAAACGGAGCGGGAAAAGATTTTTGCGCTTCATGACTTAGAACGTGGTATAATAAAGAAAAGAAAATCGTTTGCTAAAGGCGAACCTCTCTCAATAGAAGAGATAGAGGCGGCAAAAGGCGGGAAATCATGGAACTTCTACGACGAAAACGGAGATCTATATTTCCAAGTTTCAGATAATGACCACGGGCATAAAGCGGAAGCTGCATTTGGGACGCACGGGGAGCATTGCCACTGGTATTATTCCGAGAAAGCAAATAAGGGAAACAGACATGGAAACGCCGAGGAAATTCCCGATTATATCAGACGGGCGATGGGTGAAAAATTATGATTACGAGAGCGCGGATTGAAAAAGATTTAGCAGATTGTGATTATTGCGCGATGTGCTACGGATTTGAGTACAAAAATAAACATTGTGGGATTGACCCGAACGGGGAGAATTGTCTCACTATGTGGTACGGAGATACAGACTATATTGCGCATAGTATAGATGATGTCTTTTCCGTAAAGTTATATGACGGTAAAACGCTGGAAGAGATTTTGCCGGATATAGAGGATTACGGGATACGCTAAATCATTACTATCACGGTAAAAGCCGTGGTATTTTTATGCCCGATAGGAGGAACGCAGGAAAGCTTATACAGGCAAATCCTGAGCATGCGGGAAGAAGGCGAAAGAGATGATTATCACACAAGAACAAATAGACGTACTAGAGAAGCATATCCCTAACGTTCGTGAACTTGTAGAGGCAGACGATGTACAGGCGGTACTTGACGCCGCTAATGACGTTATCGTTGACAACATTCTTGCAAACGGTGATATGCTGGATGACGAGGGCGCAAAATTCCAGAGAGTATGGGATCAGATTTTCAATCAGAATGATTGATTTTTACCACGGTAAAGTTGTTATAAAACAAGTCTTGCAAAACTTTGAAAGAAAGGGGCTCACAACATGGAAAAAGTAACAGAAAGAAGGAAAGAATGGATCCTTGATGACAGGCCCAAAACGTCGGAGGAGCTACGCGAAGCAATGGAACGATGGCTGGCGGAAATCGAAGAGGATATCGAAAGAGAAAAAGAAGCCCGCAAAAACGCAGAAAAGCATTGATTTTTACCACGGTAAAAGCCAAAGCTTGAAAGCGTTGGGGTAAAATTGGAGGTGTGGTGAGTGCTTACGCATGAAGAAATTGTAAAGAAATTAGGATTTGACCCTCTGGACAGGAGCGTACCTGATAGAATTTCACCCACGTGTGAAGATGATATCACACCGAGTCCCTATAGTGTGTTGAACGAGGAAGAGCTCGATTTTATCGCGGAGGAATTGCTTGAGGCGAAAAGGCAAGGGAGGCTCCCGCCATATCCGAAAGAAAACTAATTTTACCACGGTTAAGCCGTGGTATTTTTATGCCCGTTTGGAGGTAAACAATGGCATACTTAGACGTTGCGTGTAACATTTTGACCGAAATAGACTTGCATCCCCGCGGGAGTTCGTTCTTGATGGAGGATGTTAGGGCTTTAGTAGGGATTGCCAATGTAAATGGTATATCCCTGATCACAAATACGGGACATATCGAGACCTTACAAAAAGCAGAAAACTATGATAGAATGAAGGCGGAGATGGGGATACAAGATATTTTCCGGCGAATGGGAAAAGAAACCGGGCTGAAGAAAAGCGCTTTTGTAAAACGAGTTTTGCAAAGCCTTGAAAAAGAAAGGATTCTAACATGGAAAAAGTAGCCAAAAAGAAAAGAGAATGGATTCTTGACGACAGCCCTAAGACCGTCGAAGAAGAACTCGCCATTCTTGAAGATATTCTAGAAATACTGAGAGAGCAACGGCAGGAAGAAGAGGCTAATAAGAAAGATCAACATAACCACGGTTAAGCCGTGGTATTTTTATGCCCGTTTGGGCTAAAACAGAATAAGAACACCTTCGCGGTGTTTTTTTATTGCCTTTCCGGAACCGCAGGCGTAAAAGAACGGGGACGCACAATGTCAATGGTAATGACGTAAAACAGCGAAAGGAGCGCAACATGGACAAAGAAGCATTAAAGGCACTCGGCCTGACGGATGAGCAAGTCACGGCGGTTTTTGAAGATTATGGGAAAAACTACGTGACGAAGGCGCAATTCAACGAAAGGCTGGGCGAGCTGAAACACGTAAAGGAGGAACGCGAAAAAACCGCAAAAGAACTGGAAGAAACTTGGGGAAGCGCCGCCGGCATCGAAGAATCTGATTTTGCGGCATCATGGCGCAATCCGGCGTCAAAAGGCTCCTTAAATAGGGGTCACTATTTGCGTCGCCTTTTTCCTTGTCTTGCTCCATGATGCTTCTCGCAAAATCAGATAACGATGCCGGCGGTGCTTCCCCCGGAAACAGCACGAAAGCGACGCAGACTTTCAGAAACAGATAGCGGATTTACAAAAAGCGGCCAAAGACAGGGAAGCCGAATACACAAAACAGATGGCTATGCAGGAAATTGCGATTGATTTGTAAACGTTTGAAAGCGTAAAGTAATATGGTATTATAATTAGATAAAGAAGGAAATAGTTCATAAGCGGTGGCGACGGAGGCGCCGGGTCGGAGTGTTCTTTTGGTGCATTTCGATTTTTTTATGCTCTCGAAAAGAAAGGGGTCGGGTCTGATGGGTTTGACAAAAGAAGAAATGATTTCTATGTTGCGCCGGAATGTGGTGCCGGCTTTCGGGTGTACGGAGCCGGTCGCAGTGGCGCTGGCGGCGGCGGATGCGGCGAAGGCTGTGGGCGGCGAGGTTCAAAAAATCGATTTGATGGTCAGCGGAAATATTTACAAAAACGGGATGGCGGTCGGGATTCCGAATTTTGACGCGGTCGGGATTCCGTATGCGGCGGCGCTCGGCGCGTTTCTTCAAAATCCGGAGAAAGGGCTCGAATTGTTGCAAGCCATCACGCCGGGTGTTTCCGAAAAAGCGAAAGCGCTCGTCGCGGCGGGCGGCGTTTCCGTCGATATCGATAAATCGCGGCAGGGGGTCTATGTGGAATGTCGCGTGGAAACGACGACGGGGACGGGCGAATCGGTCATCGCCGTTTCTCATGCCAATATCATTTTGACGCGTGCGAATGGGAAGATTTTGCGGAAACAGGAAGCCGGGGTCAAGGCGCAAGATCCGCTCCTTGCGAAATTGCGCGAGATGAAAATTTCCGAAATCCGCGCGTTGGTCGATTCGGCGACGGAAGAGGAATTGTCTTTCATGGAAGACGGCGTCCGCATGAATGAATCGGCGGTGCTTTACAGCATGACGACGCCGGGGGTCGGGGTCGGGATTTCCAAGGCGATGCATCCGGAAAACAGCCGCATTCTCGGAAATGATTTGCTCGGCCGTGTGATGCGAAAAGTTTCCGGTGCGACGGAGGGACGGCTGGACGGGTGTCCGTATGCGGTCATGAGCTCGGCGGGTTCCGGCTCGAAAGGGGTCGCCGTGATTTTGCCTGTGGCGGAGGCGGCGAAAGAGTTCGGCGCGAGTCGTGAGATGACGGTGAAGGCGCTCGCTTTTGCGCATCTTTTGAATGAATATATCAATTCGTATGTCGGGAAGCTTTCCGCCATCTGCGCGTGTGCCATGGCGGCTTCTCCGGCTGCTTCGGCGGCCATCACGTGGCTCATGGGAGGCGGGGACAAGGAAATCGCGGGCGCCATCCGCAATATGGCCGGCGATATCACGGGGATTATCTGCGACGGCGGCAAAGTCGGCTGCGGATTGAAATTGGCAACCGCGGCAGCCGGCGGTCTCATGAGTGCGATGCTGGCTATGCAAGGCGCCGTTATCCGTCTAAGCGACGGGATCGTGGCGGAGACGCCGGAAGATTGTATTCGCAATATGGGTCGCGTCAGCATTCCCGGTATGGTGGAGACGGATCGGGTTATATTAGATATTATGCTGGATAAGGCAAAGTGAAAAAGGCGCTGCCGATTACTTTTCGTTGATCATTGACTGTGTGCGGGAAATGATAAAGCCATAGAGATAGGCCGGATAGTAAACGGCAAACGGACGCCGGATGGTGGACGGCGGAAAACGCTTGACACCTAACGACTCGCATGATACAATGGCATTCGTCGAACGGATGATTAGCTCAGTTGGTAGAGCACCTGACTCTTAATCAGGGTGTCCGGGGTTCGAGACCCTGATCATCCACCAGAGATTGAAATCCGAAGTCGTGATGGCTTCGGATTTTTTTGTTGTGTTTGAAACGGGCGGTCGGCGGTGCGGTCGGTCACAATCCCATCACGCTGGTTGTCCCTTGTCATCGCGTCGTCGGTGCGAAAGGAAATCTGACGGGCTACGCGGG
>CAVEFO010000060.1:0-6724 GCA_963615055.1 Lachnospiraceae bacterium | reverse complement strand
TTTCGGTATTTCCATTGACAATCGCCTGCATCGCCGCCGCTTGGGCCATGACGTGACGGTGAGAATCGACGGTCGCCGTCCCCGTTCCTCTCCACATGTCCGCGACGAATTGCAGTTTATCGGCGGAGAGTTTCGTTTGGCCTTTGAAACTGATCGTATCGGCGATGGTCATGCTGATGTTTTCGTTGTTTTTGATGTTCGCTTTGTCCAGATGATTCGCTGCATCGGTATTGATGAGCACCATCTGATACGCGCCGTCTGTCTTGGCGATACTTTCCACGCTGTCCGCATCGAAGGAAATTTTGGACGCATCGATTTCTTTTCCGGTGAAGTCCACGCCCGTCCCGGCAAAGTCAAGCACGGCGCTCCCTTCTCTCCATTTCACGCCGTCATCGAAATAGATGGATTTGATGCCTTTCATCTGCATCATGAGATTGCCTGTTTCGTCACCGTCTTGGCCGACATTGTATTGACCGGTCATGATCCCGACGACGCCGGTTTCCTGGCGGCAGTAAACGTCTTCTTCTTTATCGGGAAGCGTCCATTGGGAGAAAGTATACTCTCCCGTCGCTTTGGCGAGGGAGAAATTTGTCCCCCAATCTTTCGTCAGCGACAAATTGTCCAAAATGACGAAGCCGCCGGTGACAACCTCGCCTTTTTCTGTGAGGTTGTCAAAGGAACGAATCTCTTTCGCATGATCGACCATGCCGACGGTCACCTTGTTCACATCCTGCGTGACGGAATCGAGATAAACCGTTTTCCCGTCCGTGGAGAAGTTGCGGTATTGATTGCCGGCGGCCCAAATGCCGTTGATGTCCTCTTCTTCCATATAGGAGGTGACATTATACACGCTCCGGCCCGATTGATCATCATCTTTGAGTATAAACTGTCCGGAGCCGGTATCGCCCGAAAAATCGATGAAGGCTTTCTTCTTGCCGTCTCCGATATTTTTTATCGCGATATTGCGCACATCAATCGTGACGTCGCCGGAAAGCGTATAAAGCGTATATTCATCGCCCCACTTGAAGGCATCCTTCGTCATATCCAATTCATAGGCGCTGATTTCACTGCCCTCATTGAGCTTTTTCTGTCCGACGGTGTAAAGCAATTGATAATTGTCGTTCGCCGCAGAAAAATCGCTCTCGATGGTATCCGTATGCGTACCGGTGACGATGAGACCGTTGTCCTGTTTATCTTTGAACGCCACATCAGTCAGTTCATAGATAGTGGAAATATTTCCGTCTTCTCCCGCATTCGTCCCCGTAATGTCAAGAAGGGTCATTTGGTCGCCGGTCTTCACACTCTCATTCGTGGTGCCGCCGAAAATCTTTTTCGTGGTATCGAGGGAAACGTTGACGTTTTTATCCGCATAATCCTGCCCCGATGTCGCATTGGTATAGAGCGCGGACTCTGTATTCCATGCATCGGTATCGTCGCCGGCTTCTCCGATTTTGGAGAGATCGATGGCAATGGTATTCATATTTTGGTCGGAGACCGTGGCCACGACTTGTTTCGTTTTCTCTTTGGTGAGATTGATATCGACATCGCCGGTGATGGTCACTGCTTTCGTTGCTTGGTTCGTATAATGATTCACGGTTGTCGATGCCGGCTCGATGGTCATGACATTCGCCCAATCGGTATCGGACATATGACCATTGGCATCAAAGAGTGTCATGGTGTCGCCGCTCTTTAAGGCGGACACATTGGAAACCGTCATCTTGTCCGCCCGGAAAGTCAGCGGATTGGCCGCGCTCACGTCGGAGAAAGCGTAATCTTCATCCAGCGTAATCGCCGTTTTTCCGTTTTCCCATGTGATGCCGGCCTCATCGATAGTCATACCCGTCACATAGCCCTGGCCGCCGATGTAGTCCAGCGTGTAATTCTTCTTAGCGCCCGATTCCTCCGTCTTGGCAACAATCCGCTCGCCGCGATCGACGATCAGCGTGATGCCATGACCGGTGAGATTATACGCATCATCATGGTAACGACTGTCTTTGTTTTTGTCGTAATAGGTGATTCCCTCTTCTCCTGCTCTGTCCGTCCAACCGGTTGGTGTGGTAATAGTCGGCGCGCTTGCTATATCTTTCGCGCTCAAAAGATGCATGGTCTGGCTGCCGGCTTGGGTTTGGCTTTGATCTTCGTTTTCCCAAATTTCTGTATAATCAAAAGAAATATCAGAGAAATCGACGGTTTCCACATCCTGCCCGGACAGCGTCACGGCGGCGTCAGCATCGGTGTTCCATACAATATCTTTCCCGAATGTCAGGGATTTCAGTCCGCCGGTTTCAAGGACGACATTTCCCTCGGAAATCGCATGGGTGCCATTCACTTCCGCCGTGATGCCGGTTTGCTGGGTCACGGAAACAGTCGCTTCCGGCGCTGTCGATCTTGCAGACAATCCGCTCCAATTCCAGTTCTTGAAGTCGTTCCCTTTCGTGAAACCCACGACGGTAATTGCTTTTCCGGTGACATCTGCAATATTCTTCAATCCGGAATATTGGTAAGAAGCACCGCTGGCATCGATGGTTCCCGTATCCGTGAGATTGTCAAAGCTGCGGATAGCCTTGGAAAGGTCGACTTCGCTGATGGTTACCTTGTTCGTATCCTTCGTCACAGGATTCACATAAACGATTTTTCCATCCTCGCTGGTAGAGAAATTGTTGTTTTCATGCCCACCGGCTCTGACGCCGTTCACCACATCGGCATCGGCTTCGGTATAGTCAATCGAGCTGATCGCCGTCTTCCCCGCTGCGCCGTCTTCGCCGGCCTTCAGCTGGAATATCCCGCTACCGCCATCATCGCCGGAGAAATTGATGATTTCTTTAGGCGTCGTCACATTCCCGATTTCGCTGACCACGAGCTTCTCTACATCAATGACAAGATTCCTATTTCCGAGGGTATACTGATCCCCCGCCTTGAAAGCCTCCGCCGTCAAGTCCAGGCTATCCGTGTTAATCCCCGTGACCGTTTTTTTCTCGCCCACGTGATAAATGAGATCATAGGTGCCTTGGCCTTCATTTTCCGACACTTTGCTTTTCAGCGTCTCTGTATGAGTCCCCGTGGCAATAATGCCATTGGCTGCCGTATCGGAAAATTCAACCTCTTTCTTTTGATCAAACACAGTGATATTTCCGGCAACGCCTGCATTCAGACCTTCGATATGCACCAGCGTCATGGATTCGCCGGCCTTCACGCCCTCATGGATGATCCCGGAAACTTCGACATTCGCCTTCGTCCCATCTGCACCATAATCCTGCGTGCTTTCCGTAAGGCTGTAGAGCGTCCCGCCATTGACCCATTTGTTTGTCTCTTCCGTATCCTCGGCTCCGATTTTGGAAAGATCAATGGAAACTTTATTCAAATATTCCGCAGATACGGTTCCTATGACTTTTTGATAGACATCATCTTTTTTGATCGTCAGATTGACATTTCCTTCGACCGTCACGGCGCGATCCTGTCCCTTATAGCTCGTTATACTTCCCCTCTCCCGCGTGACGATTACTTTGTTGTCCCATGCTTCTTTTGTCATATGATCGCCCGCATCGAAGAACGTCATGCTCTCCCCAAGGCCGATCTGATTGGGGTTGGAGAAGAGAGCGGTGGTTTCGCCGGCGTCAAAAATGATTTGGCCTTTCCAAGAGGAGAAATCATAATCTTGCGTAAGCTTGAAGCCGTAGCTCTTGTCATCCTCATCTTTTTTCCAGACAATCTTTCCGATAGAAAATCCGTCGACAAAGCACCTATCCCTCTTGTAATCCACCGTGTAATTATATTTTCCATCCTCTGTTTGGGTACTCGTCAATACGATCTGATCCGCCCGCCTCCCCGAAAGAGTCATGCCGGCCGCGTTTACAGTAAACTCTCCCGTCCATGGCCATCCAAGAGTCTGGCGATAAGTGGTGACGGCGGAATTTTCGGTAATTTTCGGATTGGTCACCCAGTGCCCCGGGGGCTTCAGTGTAACTTCGTCGGTCAGTCCTTTGGCCTCAAAAAGGCGCACGGTCCCTTTCGATTGAGAATGCCATTTATTAAAAAATGACAAACCTGAATAAAGATCCAGAGTTTCCAGCCTTCCGCCGTCAAGCGAGACGACTGCCTCCTTCGAATTACTCCACTCCTTCCAGTCGAGGTTGCCGTAGTTAATGGTCTTCAGGCCGTTGGTGGTGAGCCGAATATCTCCGTTCGAGACATCCAAAGTCCCAGCCAGTCTGCCGGTGGCATTGTTTTGTTGGTATGCCGTGTATCCCTGCTCCACGTCCTTATAATTCCAGTTTTTGAAATTATATTTCCCGTCAGCCGGTGCTGTCGCCAGCGTCAGCGTCTCCTTGTAATTGGCCGCGTCTTGCAACGTCGAAATGCCGGTCAGGGAGAACTTGGAAGTATCGATGGTGCCGTTTTCCCTTAAGACTCCTTTGCCAATGGTGAGTCCCGATTGATTCACATCAAAGGCACCCAATTGGATTTCGGAAACTTTTCCGGAAGAAACGGAAACATCAATCTTTTTGTTGTTCTCGGTCAAATTGAATGTGATATCGTCCGTCAAGAAGGATTGCACCCCGTTCGACGATTCGCCCAAATATTTTTCGCTGAGCAATGTCTCAGACGCAACATCCGTCCCATCCGTTCCTTTAAGAGAAAGCTGGCCATCCGACCCCCAATTCGCGCCGGTCAAATCCAGCAGGGTGTAGTTCCGGGCGAGGGTCATATTCGTGAATTTCGTATTTCCAAGATCAAAAGTGAGCTTTTGGCCCACTGTATAGCCCTTGCCCGCCTGAAAGCCGATTCCATTGGACAGATCGATGCCGGAATCCGACGAGCCTACGCCCGTTATTTCTTTATTCCCGACGGTATATCTCAAATAATAGCAACCATAGGGGCGCACACTTGTAGTCGGCACCGTTATCACGCTCAATGTATCCGTGCTCGTACCACTGACCTCCACACCGCCGGTAGAGGTATCAGTGAATTTCACGGAGTTCAATTCCTTTTGTCCGTAGCGGATGCCGGTGCCGTAGATGTCGAGGTAGCTGCTGGGGATGTTGGAGCTTTTTACATCAATGGTCTCCTCGCCATATTTCGTGGTAATTTTACCGACCATATATCCATCAAGCCGCACCAGTGTCATCGTTGACCAGGGTTCGATATTGGCAACGCTGACACGGTCTTTGACCGTGACCGTCAGGGGATTCGTGTAATAATCCTGACCCCAGATCCCCTCCGAACCGTCATAAAGCGCCGTGTCCGGAAGCGGCAACTGCGTACTATCCGTCTTCCAAGCATCCCCGCCGTTTCCAATCTTGGTCAAATCCACATCCAAGGTCTTCAGGGCATTACTTTTTGCGGTCAGGGTCATTGCCGTATCCCTCGTCGATGTCGTCATCATGGCGATCGCCATCTTAAGCACGCCGCCGGCCGTAATCGACTCAGTGGGATTGAAACTGTATTCTACATTTTTCTCCTTAAATAAATTCGGATTTACTATCAGGCAAAATGCAAAGGGATCGTAATATCCGCCGGAATGAAGAAGCACCATGCTATCCCCGCCTTTGACATCTCCCGGGTTTTTTATTTTGGGCAAATCCATATTAAGGGAAAGGCCGTCCGTACCGAAATTGAATTGGTGATCTAAGGTGATGAACGTCCCACCATTTTTCCACGTAATGCCACTGTCACTAAAATCCAGATAAGAATTCTGAATCGCTTTAATCCTATAGAGTAGATGGCAATTATGAGGGTCATGAAAGTCCCGATATTCTCTATTTATATTTATAAAATGTTCCTGCTTGTTATATAATCTCACTTCATCATGTGATATTTCATCAATGATTATGCGAGAAAGTTGAGTAGGAAAAATGGATACGTTACCTACCCATTCATAACAAGTTGAAAAGAGCCGTTCATTGATCCTATAGTCTATGTTTGTATAATGGGCGAAGTATTTTTCACCCGGGGCAGCATTCTTGGCGTAAAATCCGGCTTGCACCTCCATATTAAGAAGATACTCACCATTGCTCCAATCGATAACTTTATCAAAATTCGAAGCATCCGTCCAATCAAATGCAGTGTCGTACACCACATACCCCGCTTGTGTCACTGCCGGCACCGCCACCGACCCCAAAAGCGCCATCACCACCGCCGCTCTCAGCATCCCCTTTTTCAGATTTTCCCTTTTCATATTTTTCCCTTTCATGCTATTTCCTTTCATGCTATTTCTCCTTCTCACAACTTTTAATTCCCGGCTCATTTGCCGGAATCAAATTTCAACAACGTACCCACCGGTCACACGACCACATACTAAGCCAATATATTACCACATTTTTCATCCTTTGAAAACAAAAAAACGCCTCATTCCCAGCCGCGTCCCTCCCCTTCGCCTTTCCTTAAAGCACGATAAGCATAGAGCGTAAAAAGTGAGCAGTGAGCAGTGAGCAATGCATCACCCGCCCCTTCGGGGCCCCCTCTTCCTGAAGAGGGCTGAGCGGCGGCGGCCTTCGGCCGCATTATTAAAATGTCGCGAAGCGACACCTGCACTGCTCACTGCTCATTGCTAACTGCTAACTTTCTTGCGCGTGACAAAAAAAGCCCCGCGCCAATTCAAGCCCATCCAATCCTTCCTTCACCCCAAAAGCACAAGAAAAAACTCCCACGCCAATCTGCGTAGGAGTTTCTTTATCAGCAGCTTCCTATCCTCCCGGGCCGCTTCCGGCCAAGTACTTTCGGCGTT
>CAVEFO010000059.1:0-6807 GCA_963615055.1 Lachnospiraceae bacterium | reverse complement strand
TTCCTGAATAGCTCAGTTGGTAGAGCAATCGGCTGTTAACCGATCGGTCGTAGGTTCGAGTCCTACTTCAGGAGCCATGTAGGGGTATCGCCAAGCGGTAAGGCAACGGACTCTGACTCCGTCATGCGTAGGTTCGAATCCTACTACCCCTGCCAGATCCACTAGCTCAGTCGGTAGAGCACTTGACTTTTAATCAAGGTGTCCCGCGTTCGAGTCGCGGGTGGATCACCATGCGGCCCGGTGGTGTAGTGGTCTAACATGCCGCCCTGTCACGGCGGAGATCGTCAGTTCAAATCTGATCCGGGTCGCCAATTTTTATGCCTCGGTAGCTCAGTTGGTAGAGCAATGGACTGAAAATCCATGTGTCAACGGTTCGATTCCGTTCTGAGGCACCATATGCGGCTGTGGCGGAATGGCAGACGCGCTACTTTGAGGGGGTAGTGATCGCAAGGTCGTGTGAGTTCAAGTCTCACCAGCCGCACCACAAAAAAATGGTGGTAGTCCACCGAAATAGAGGAAATGTCGGCTCGCAGGAAAGAAATCTGTGAGCCGGCGGCTTCTCTGCCACGCGGTTGTGGCGGAACTGGCAGACGCGCTATCTTCAGGCGGTAGTGGGAATACCCGTGAGAGTTCAAATCTCTCCAACCGCACCAATCCGAAAATAAAAGACGCTCAAAAGGGCGTCTTTTTTCGTGTGAGAAAATCAATGTCCGCGTGCGCGTTTTGATTTCGCTTTGAGGCGGCCGGCTTGAAACGGGCGGTGCGGTTGGCTTTTGCTTTTTGTGGAAGCGTGTCCTGCCGTCGGTTTATTTCCCGAACAGATTTTCCGTTCCGTTTCCTTGCTTCAAAATTTCATTCAGCGTTTTCATGGGACACATGGAGCCGCACATGGTGCAGGTGTTCTCCTCTTCGGGGCGGCTGCTTTCGCGGTAGCGGCGCGCTTTGTCCGGGTCGATGGCCAGCGGGATCATTTTCTTGAAATCCACATCTCGTCTGGCGCGGCTCATGTCTTCGTCCCATTTGGCCGCATTTTTCACGCCTTTGGACAAGTCGGCCGCATGGCAGGCGATTTTGGAGGCGATGATGCCCTCGCGGACGTCATCCAAATCCGGCAGGCGCAGGTGTTCGGCCGGGGTCACATAGCAGAGGAAATCGGCGCCGCAGGCAGCGGAAAGCGCTCCGCCGATGGCAGCGGTGATATGGTCGTAGCCCGGTGCCACGTCGGTCACAATCGGTCCCAGGACATACAGCGGCGCGCCGTGGCAAAGTTTCTTGGCGAGCTCCACATTCATGCGGATATCCGAAATCGGCATGTGGCCGGGGCCTTCCACCATGACTTGCACGCCGGCGTCACGGGCGCGGCTTACCAGCTCACCCAGATGAATCAATTCGGATACTTGCACCGCATCGGTGGAATCGTGCCCACAGCCGCTGCGGCAGCCGTCGCCCAAAGAGAGCGTCACATCGTACGTTTTCAAAAGGTCCAAGAGACGGTCGAATTGTTCGTAAAACGGATTTTCCTTTCCGTGCATGGCCATCCAGGCAAAAAGGACGGAGCCGCCGCGGGAAACGAGATTGGTGATGCGTTTGTTTCGCATGATGTGCTTGGCAGTCGCTCGGTTCAGCCCCGCATGGATCGTCATGAAATCCACACCGTCTTTGGCGTGGCGCTCCACGACCGAAAATAAATCGTCCGCCGTCATATCTTTGAGGCCTTTGTGCAGGACGCCTTTGACGTCGTACATCGGTACGGTGCCGATGGCAGCGGGACTGTGGGCGACGAGCCAGCGACGAAAGGGCGAGGTATCTCCGAAGCAGGATAAATCCATAATGGCTTCGGCGCCCATGTCCCATGACAGGCGTGCCTTAGCCTGTTCCGTTTCATAATCGCAGACATCGGATGAAACGCCCAGATTGACATTCATTTTCGTCCGAAGACCCTGACCGATGGCGCGGGGACGCAGTGATGGGTGTAAAGGATTGGCCGGAATCACGACGGTCCCTTTCGCTATTTCTTGGCGCAGCCATTCGGCATCGACGTCATCTTCTTTGGCCGCTGCTTTCATTTCCTTTGTGATCACGCCCGCGCGGGCCGCTTCTGCTTGTGTCATACAAATCCTCCCCAACAAAAAAATCCGCTCTAGGCGGATCGAAAAACAGAGTCTGTCGCTTCCTTACGTCGGTATGATCCGCATCAAGTTCAAAGGGTCGGCCCAAGGCCTCTCAGTCCGCGAAAGACTCCCCCAGCGGTTTTATTATACAGCGAGGGAAAGAAAGGGGCAAGAAGGCAGCGCCGCGAATGTATTTATTTCCTTTCGCCGCATGGTGCCGGTCGGAATCCGTTTTCCGTGTAACCGTCGGCCGTGCTTGTTTCCGTTCTGTTTTTTTTGGTGGTGATGGGCGCTAAACGGTAAACAGGTATTCGGCGCCTGTCGGAAAGCGGGCGCACGGATCAAGTTTCATTTTGTATTCGACAGATTTTTGCAAGAATATATTTTTCCACGAAAAAAAGCATCACCGGCACAAAGTGATGCTTTTCTTCGTAGGGGATATTTTTACAAGTGAATGTATTTCCGATAGCGATTCACGAGAAAGGCGGCCAAGAGAATTTTGACACTGTCTCCCGGCAGAAACGGAAACATGCAGAGCGTCATGGCAGGGAAGAGTCCCATGCCGGTGAGCGCCATGAACCAAGCGAGCCCGCAGGCGTAGACGACAAGGCACCCGGCGACCATCGCCGCCACCAGCCATTTCATCGAATGTCCTTTTCGGGAGCAAATGAAACCGACCGTCATCGCCATTGCGATATAGCCGAGGATGAATCCGCCGCCCGGCCCCGCGATGACGGACAGTCCGCCGCGCGCCATGGCAAAGACGGGCAGACCTGCCGCGCCCAAGATGACATAGATGAGAATCGAGAGCCCGCCGTAATGCGCGCCCAAGACGGCGCCGGCCATCATGACCGCCATGGTCCCGAGTGTGATCGGTACCGGCTGGATGGGAATGACGATTTGCGTCAGAATGGCGACGAGGGCCGCAAAAAGTGCAGCGACCACGTCTTTTCGGACAGATGGGTTCATGCATGTACCTCCGTTTTCTTTCACAGTAACCGAACGCATTATAGACTTTGTCATTCCGATTGTCAATAGCGGATAACAATAGGAGTTTACACGGGCGAAATAACAATCCGCTTTTTATTGTCCGTTGTCCGGGAACCGTTGACCTGTCGTGAGAGCCATTGTGCCGCATGGGGTGTGAGAAACGGTAAACGGATAACGGATGCCGAAAGCGGTCGGGCTATTGACATAAAATTTAATTGCATTATAATGAACTTAATATATCTGTGATGACGAAAGAGAGTACGCGTGCGGCGGAGGCAAAAGCGAGCCCGGAGAGTGAGAGCGGGTGCGGAAGCGGCGCGGAAGTGCATTTCCGAGCAAGAATTCCTGAAATGACAGTAGGGAAATCCGGGAGCGCCCGATACCGCGCAGGATCTTGCAATGCGAGACCCGCAGAGATTCATGCCGGTGACGGCTGGATGAAATTGGGTGAGAAACACGGAGACTTCCGTCCCTTGAGGGCGGGAGTTTTTTTGTGTCCGATTTCGCCGTCGGCAATCGTTTGTTTCTATTTTTACAAAGGAGAACATCATGAATCCGAATGAAAACAGTGTGGACGAAAAAGTCCGCGAAGCCATCGACGAGCAAAAGAAGAAAAAAGGAAACGGCAAGCAATTTGTCCTTTGGATTTTGGCGCTCATCGTCGGCGCCGTGCTCGGCTGGATGGGCATCGAAGAGCTGAATCGCTTTTTCGATTTCATCGCGACGATTTACACGCGCCTCTTCCAATTCATCGCCGTGCCCACGATTGCGCTCGCCGTCATTACGACGCTGGCCTCGCTCGGCGGAAAGAAGGAAACGGGAAAAATCTTCGCGCACGCCGTCACGTATACGCTTTTGACGACATTCGCCGCTTCCGGCATCGGGCTGGCGCTTTACCTCTACATTTCGCCGGGAAATCTTCCCACCGAGCTCGTTTTCGCCGGACAGGAAAAAGTCCCGACGAATTTGGAAGCGATGACCTATTACGACCATCTTCTTTCCGTCGTGCCGAATAATATGCTCCGTCCGTTTTTGACGGGAAACGTCCTCTCCGTCATGCTGATTGCGGCCGCCGTGGGGCTGGCGCTCGCATTCATGCCGCGCACGGAAAATCGCGAAGTCCTGCTCAAAGGCATTCACGGTTTCCAAGAACTTCTCTTCACGCTGATTCACGCTCTTATCTGGGCGCTTCCGCTCGGCATCTTGGCATACGCGGCGCAACTCTCCGCGCAGATTGAAGCCGGTGTCATCGTCGGCGCTCTCGGAAAATACGCTCTCGTCATCATGGGCTCGAATTTCATTCAAATTCTCTTCATCGTTCCGCTCTTCCTTTTGGCGCGCGGCCTGAATCCGTTCAAAGTCTTCCGGCAAATGTCGCGGGCGCTTGCCGTTGCGCTCTTTACGAAAAGCAGCGCCGGGACGCTTCCCGTCACCTTGGCCTGCGCCGAAGAAAATATGAAAGTGAATCCGAAAGTCTCCCGCTTCGTCCTCCCGATTTGCACCACCATCAATATGAACGGCTGCGCCGCCTTCATTCTGATCACATCCCTCTTCCTCATGCAAAACGGCGGTATGGAACTCACGGCCCCCACGCTCATCGCTTGGCTCGTCATCTCCGTCCTCGCGGCCGTCGGAAACGCCGGCGTCCCCATGGGCTGCTATTTCCTGACGCTCTCCCTCATGAGCGGCACGGGCGCGCCAATCGGTATCATGGGCATCATTTTGCCGATTTACACCATTATCGATATGATAGAAACAGCAGAAAACGTCTGGTCCGACGCCGCCGTCTGCGCGATGGTCGATCACGATTTGAAAGGGAAACTGGAAGACTGAGCCTTCCGTTTTCCGCAAAAAAAGCATTCCGCCGGTTTGGAATGCTTTTTTCGTGGGAAATTTTATGACGAGGAAATCGCGGCGTCAGCTGTCAGACGTCTCGATCTTCCCGAGTCGCGGTTCCGGTTCCAAGTTTTGCCTATCCCCCTTATAAAAAATTGGCAGTTGTAATTCTCGTATAAAAATTTTCTTACACACTAATAGAAAACTTTGATAAAGGATTGGGAAAGAATATGCGAAGGAGCTCTTGACAAGGAACAGGGGGGGGGTGATACGATAACATCGAAATACTGCGCAGCGAAATTTTTGCGATGATTTTGCTTCGTCGGTTTTCTTATTGCAATATGTTTTGGTGTTGGAGGTGTAAACGTGAAAAAACAACAGAAGATAGGATTATTGTCAAGCTTGCTCGTTTTGGTTATGGGTTCTTTTGGCGTGCCGCAAAATGGGTGGGCGACGGATTCAGGTGCTACAGGTGGTGACGGCACCACGGTGTATGATGCGATTGCCAAGTCACTGGCTGAATCGGGGTATACGGGGAGCGATACGATTACCATCAGTGCAGAAGGACAAATCAGTGTTAAGAATATGACGCAGGGGACGGATGGGTCGCTATCTTTAGGGTCCAGGGCGACTGCGAGTGGCGATGGTGCTTTGGCTGTGGGCGGCGGGGCAAAAGCAACAGGAAAGGGCGCTGTGGCTTTGGGTGGTACAAGCCAGGCGAAAGCAGACAGCTCTTCGGCCATTGGTGTAGACAATTATGCTTATGCATATCAGACGACTGCCGTCGGGTATAACAATAAGGCCGGAGATGCGGATGGGACTTCCAGTAATTTCGCAACTGCAATGGGCGCGCAAAACAAAGCGGTGGGTTATTACAATGTAGCGCTCGGCGGGAGTAACAAAGCTACGGGCTCTGCTTATTCCAGTGCGGTTGGTGTCGGAAACGAATCCTCCGGGTCGGGGGCATCTGCATTTGGCATGATGAATACGGCTAGTCAGAAAGGTTCGGTTGCGATGGGTATGAAGAACACCGCTAGCGGAGAGTATGCATCGGCCCTTGGCGGATATAACACGGCGGCCGGGGGAAATTCGACGGCCGCCGGCCAAGAAGTGAAAGTTTACGGGGAAAATTCGGCGGCTTTCGGATATAACAATATCGTCGGAGCGACGATCACAGATGAAGGAACCAATGAGACGACGATTGATGCGACAAAAGGAAACAACACGTATGTTTTCGGCGCGAGCAATGAAGTCTTGGCGAACAAAGCCTTCGTCTTTGGTGCCGGTAATACGATTAATTCCTATCTGGAAAATGATGCTGCGCAAGATGCGAACGTTTTCGTCGTTGGTTCGAACAACAATTTTACGGCGAAGAATGCTATTGTGCTTGGTAGCGGGGTCAAGACTGTGGCGAATGATTCCGTCGTGATTGGCGATGGCTCGACGTCGGAGGCGGCAGATACGGTTTCTGTCGGCAGCTCGGAAAAGCAAAGAAAGATTGTGCATGTGGCGGATGGAACGGTCAATACGGATGCGGCGACGTACGGACAACTCGTGAATGCGCAGGCAGTGACGATTGAGGAAGGGGACAGTGCGACGACGACCACGACGTACACGCCTTATGAAGCTGATGCGGATGGTCTTGTGACGGTTAAAACAAATGATGGCCGGACGGCATTTACTTTTAAGGTGGGCACCGATTCCGGCATTGTAATTGGCGACCAGACAAAGGGATGGGTGGATCTGTCTTGGAACGGGGCGGTAGATAGTACTTCCGTGACGCGCGGCATGAATTCGACTGCATACGGGTATACGGCCAAAGCGTCAAGTGATTATTCGATAGCACTTGGGTATGGAGCTCTTGTCACGA
>CAVEFO010000058.1:0-6943 GCA_963615055.1 Lachnospiraceae bacterium | reverse complement strand
GAGTTTCGTTGACAATCATGTTGGGAAAGTGTTCAATTTGCAGTTGCAGTTTTCATATGGAATTTTGAGAAAATCAGTCCTTATTTCCTTCAGGCTTCGTTTCTTCCGGGTTTTCATCCCGTTTGGCTAATGCTTTTGCGACGATTTCGGCGAGGCGGTCGACGATGGCGCTTTCTTCGGAGATGACGTGATCGACGCCGGCGTCTTTTAGGATATCGGCGTCTTGCAGGAAGCGTGTCCGGGCGAAAATGACGATGTCCGGGTTGAGGTTTTTCGCAGCCATCGCAGCCAACGCGGCGGGTTCGGTGGCCGGGACGGTGATGATGAAATAGGGGGCGCGCTCAATGCCGGCGGCTTTTAAAATTTCTGTCTTCGTGATGTCGCCATAGACGGTTGCGATACCTTTGGCTTCCAAGGCGCTGACGGTGTCGATATTCATTTCAAGGATGACGGGCGAAAGACCGGCGGCGGTGACACTTTCGGCTGCGGCTTGGCCCGTGGGACCGTAGCCGGCGATGATGGCAAATGTTTCCCCCTCTTTTGCCGTTTCCATGAAATCGGTCGTCGATTTTGAAATTTCCGCCGTTTTCTTTTCCGCCCGATGGTTCAGGAAATGCCAGAGCGCCGGATGCGCGCGGGCAAGCGTCACCATGTGCGGGACGGCTTTCATGCAGAAGGGGTTCACGGCGATGGAAACGAGGGCGCAGGCGATGAGCACGCTGTAAATATTTTCGGAAATCAAATGCATCCCGAGGCCCGTCTGCGCCAGAATGAAGGAAAATTCACCGATTTGGGAGAGCCCGGCGGCGATGGTGAAAGCCGTTTCTGCCGTGCAGCCCAGAAGGGAAACGATGCCGATCGCGATGATTGGTTTCACGAGGAGGACAATCATAAGAGCCAAAATGATGATGACGGGCTGCTCGATGAGAAAGGCCGGCCGGAAGAGCATACCGACGGAGAGGAAAAATAGGACGGCAAAGGCGTCGCGGAGGGGGATGAGCTCGGCCGCGGCTTGATGGCTGACTTTGCTTTTGCCGACGACCATCCCGCCCAAGAAGGCGCCGAGGGCAAAGGATGCATCAAAGACGTATGCGGCAAAGAGGGCCGTCAGAAACGCGGCGGAGAGGACGGTCAGCGTGAATAATTCATGGGAGCGCGTGCGCAGAATCCGTTTCAACAGCCAAGGGACGACGCGGCCGCCGACGACCATGACGAGAATCCAAAGCAGGATGAGTTTCACGATGGCCATGCCGATGGCCGAAAGAATAGTCAGAAAGGAAATGGAGTCTCCGGCGGCAAGGGCGGGTCCGATGGATGGCAGGAGGACGAGCATGAGGACGGTAAAAATGTCTTCGACGACGAGCCAACCGACGGCGACGGTGCCGGCGTAGGTGTTGAGGCGCCCGGCATCGGTCAGGACGCGAAGCAGGACGACGGTACTGGCGACGGAAAGTCCCAGTCCCAGAAAGACGCCTTCGACGAGGGAGTAGCCGTCCATCATGGAAACGAGAATCCCGAAGGTCGCCGCGCCCACACTTTGTGCGATGGCGCCGGGAATCGCAATGCCTTTGACGGACATGAGGTCTTCCGTATTGAAATGAAGTCCGACGCCGAACATCAACAGAATGATACCGGCTTCGGAGAGATTATTTGCCAGCTCGGGGTCCGCGACGAATCCCGGCGTCAGGGGGCCGATCAAAAAGCCGGCGGCCAAGTACCCGACGATGACGGAAAGACGCAATTTTTGCGCCAGATATCCGAAAAGTAGGGCGATACCGAAGCCGACGGCCATGGTTTCCAAAAGAATGTACGTACTGTGCATGGGGACTCCTGTTGGGGGTGATGTCCGTTATCCGTATAACCGTGAACCGAGTGTGTTTGGTTTTTGTTTTTCATAGGATGTGAACGGATAGCGGGGTGATGATGGTTGAAAAGGCTTGAAAGGGCTTGAAAGGGCTTGAAGGCGATACATAGTGCCGGTGTCCGTTATCCGTATAACCGTGAACCGAGCGTGTTTGACTTCTACTTTTCATAGGATGTGACGAACGGCAAACGGACAGCGGACAACGGACATTACTGCTTGGAGGTCGCGCCGGCCTCGCTCTTGAGGCTGCCTGAGATGCGGTTGAGAAGTTTGGTGCCGGCTTCTCGGGCTTCTTTTCTGACTTTGTCCGCGGCTTCTTTTTTCTTCTTTTCCTCTTCCTTCTTTTTGGCCTCTGCGGCTTTTTTGGCGGCTTCGGCTTGGGCGGCGGCGATGCGTTGTCTTGTCGATTCGGACATGGGGAAACCGGTGACCGGCATATCCGCTACGGCCTCACTCATGTAATCGCGCCAAATGGAGGCCGGAATCGTGCCGCCCGTGTATCCGGCGTCGCTGCCCGAATCATCCCCGATCCAGACGGCCGTGACGACATCCGGTGTGTATCCGACGAACCACGCGTCGTGTTCATTATCCGTCGTACCGGTTTTGCCCGCCATGGGACGGCCGATATACGCGCCGCCGCCCGTTCCGTAGCTGATGGCGTCTTGGAGAATGCTGTTCAGCTCCTGGACGGCTTCGACTTCCAGCACTTGGCGGCCGGGCTCCGGTGTCTCGTGATCTTCGAGCACCGTCCCGTTTCTGTCTTCGACTTTCAAAATGGCGAAAGGTTCCACCAGTTTCCCGTCGTTGGCAAAGACGCCGTATGCTTTTGTCATATCCCAGACACTGACGCCGTACGTGAGGCCGCCGAGGGATGCCGACAGATTCGTATCGGAATAATCCCCTTCCGTGACGAGCGTGGAAATCCCGCACGCTTTGGCCGTTTCAATGACTTTTCCGATCCCGACGTCATTGGCCAAATTCACCGTCGGGATATTGAGCGAATGGACGAGCGCATCGTGGAGCGTCACCGAGGCGCTTTGCGTGCGATCGTAATTCTGCGGCGCCCAGCCGGAGGCAAATTCTTTGGTCGTATTGGAAAGCGATGTCGCCGACGAACGCCCGTTTGCCAGCGCCGTCACATAGGTGAAAGGCTTGAAAGACGAGCCCGGCTGCCGCGTCATTTGCACGGCGCGATTGAAATGATCATCGCCGCGCCCGCCGACCATGGCCAGAATTTTTCCCGTCTTGGCTTCCATGGAGAGAAGCGCGCCCTGCGGCTGCAGGATGCCGTTTCCGTCCTTGACGCCTTCCGGCAAATCATTGCGGAGAGCTGCTTCCGCCGCTTTTTGCATATCCAAATCGAGCGTCGTGTAGACGTGCAGGCCTTCCTTGTAGACCGTTTCCGCGCCGTATTTATCGGCCAAAAGCTGAATGATATACGAAATGAAATACGAGGCCGGACGATTCGTATCCGCCGCATCGGGCTTGGCCAGCTCCAAATCCGCATCCTTGGCCGCGGCCGCTTCCGCCTCCGTGATATAGCCGTATTTCGCCATTTGGTCGAGCACGATGCCTTGGCGGTATTTCGCCGCTTCCAGACTGCGGAAAGGCGAATAATAATTCGGACTGTTCGGCAGACCGGCCAGCATTGCGCATTGTGCCAAATTCAGCTCTTGCACATCTTTTCCGAAATACACATTCGACGCCGTCTGCACGCCGTAGCAACCTTGGCCGAAATAAATCTGGTTCATGTACATCTGAAGAATCTCGTCCTTCGTGTATTTCCTTTCAATCTCCAGCGCCAAAATCACTTCGAGCACCTTGCGGCGAATCGTCTGTTCCTGTGTGAGAAACGCATTTCTCGCAAGCTGCTGGGTGATCGTCGAGCCGCCCTGTCCCGTCGCGTTGCCGTGGAGAAGATTGCTGACGGCGGCGCGCATGATGCCGCGCGGGTCAATGCCGCCGTGTTCGTAGAAACGGACGTCTTCGGCCGCGATAAAGGCGTTTTGCAAATTCTTGGGCACGACGGAAATATCGACCGGCAGACGATCCTGCTCGGCGTGGACCGTCGTGATGAGCCGTCCTTTCCGATCGAAAATCTGCGAGGACATATCCGGCGCCATCGTTTGCGACACATCGGGCATACCGCTCCACGTCGCAAAGAGGCAGCCGCCCACGGTGCCGCAGAATACAATGGCAAAAACAACGAGCAAAATTTGAAACGCTCTCTTCCATTTTGAGGGTTTCTTTTGAATCCAGGCGTCGCCCGGCTTTTGTTTCCTCTCTCTCTTGTATCCCATCAGGAGTTTCCTTCATTCTTGAAAGTAATATAAAAATAAATATACATAGGTATTATATCACAAATCATAGAGATGGGAGATGAGGCGCTCGGCTTTATTTCCGGTTCTCTTCAGAGGCAAATGCGTGTAATGATTGTCCGCCGATAGAGATAAGGGAAAGCAGAAACGCCTCGCCGGATTTTTATAAATGCATCGAAGCGATCATTTTGCGTTTGCCGCTCCAATCAGAGAATGCCGGTGCTTGGCTCCTCATCTCTGTCTTGCAAAAGTTTGCATAATAAACGCCGCAAAAGGAAATCATACATCCGGGTTTGCGTCCCATCGTTTCAGGAAATGGATTATTTTGCGCTTGCCGCCCGAAGCGGAGACGGACGCCCCGCGTTTCTCAAATTGACGTCATTTCGTTTCCTTTGTATAATGAGGCACAGGAAATTTGCGAATTTTTCTCAAAACGGAGATTTGTCATGACATCCGGAAAAGAAGATTATTTGAAAGCGCTGTATACGCTGGGTGATGACGGGCATGTCGTTTCCAATAAAGATTTGTCCGATCTGCTGGAAGTCTCGCCGCCGTCCACATCGGAAATGATTGCGCGGCTGCAAAAAGAAGGATACATCGATTATCAGGCCTACAAGGGAAGCCGTCTCACGGAAAAGGGGCGCCAAGAAGCGGCGCGCATGATTCGCTATCATTGTCTGTGGGAAGTTTTTTTGGTGCGGCATTTGGGATTTTCCTGGAGCGAGGCGCATCGGGAAGCGCATCATTTGGAGCATCACGTATCGGCGGAAACAATCGACCGCTTGGACGCTTTTTTGCAATATCCGGTGTACTGTCCGCACGGCACGCCGATTCCTGCCGCCGACGGCACGCACGCGCCGCAAAGCGCTCGTCGCCTGATTGATTTGGAAGTCGGAGAGCGCTCGCGGATCGGGTACTGCCGCGAAGACATGGAGCTCATGGATTATCTGCAGGCCGCCGGGATTGAGATCGGCATGGAAATCTGCGTGACGGCTAAAGAGCCGTATGAGGGGCCGATTCGTTTCTCGGCGAGCGGCCGGGAATATTCTTTGAGCTACAAAGCGGCGAAACAACTTTTTGTGGACGAAGCGGAGTAAAAAAATTTAACGTAAAATCCGGTACAGCGTTTGTATCGGATTTTTTGTTTGGAATTTTCGTGAAAGGGAAACGGGGACGACGCGCTGTGCTCCGTGACGGGTGCCGAGTGCCCCACGGCTGTTGCCGAAGGAAACGGCAGACATTTTGTCCGCGCATTTTCTTTTTATCCACAACGGAGCTACGATGAAAACATCCCGTCTTTCTGCGAAACGGTTTTGATAACGACAGCTTTTTCACAAGCTTATTCACTTTTTGTGCATAACTTTTTCGGGAGAGGATTTCGGACGTTTCGGATAGATTCATTCGATCGGTTTTCGATGGGTTGGAAAACGAAAGAAATCTGAAAATTCCGCGCCGCGTTTCCTTGCCATAAACTTATTTCTGCCCTATAATGAGCAAAGAAAAAGATGAAAGGAGGGACGCTCATGCTCACGGCTTACAAGCACGATGAAAACGGAAAACTTTGCGAGATCGCACCGGAAGCGACGGAAAAGGGCTCGTGGATCAATTGCGCGGCGCCGACGCATGAGGAATTGGAGCGTCTCTCGGACATTTCCGATATTCCCGCAGATGTCCTCCAGTCGGCACTCGACCGCGAAGAACGTTCGCACGTGGAGACGGAGGACGATTATATTTTCGTCGTCATCAATACGCCGGTCGTGCTGGAGCAGGATGCGTACGACGCGCTCCCTGTCGGCATTTTTATCACGCGCCGGCTCATCATCACGGTGTGCGTCGAGCCGTCTCTCGTGATTCAAAAATTTCTCGATGTCCCTACCGGTTTCCACACATACAAAAAGACGCGTTTCCTCTTTCAGATTCTGTCGGCGGCCGCGTCGTCTTTCCTGTATTATTTGCAGCAAATTTACAAGAAAACGGATCTCATCGAGGACGAAGTCAGAAAGTCGCTGCGCAATAAAGAATTGTTCCGCCTCTTGGAGCTGCAAAAATCTTTGACGTACTTCAATTTCGCCCTGCACGCCAATGAAAACGTGATGGAGCGACTCCTGCGTCTCCGGACGAGCGCGCTGCCGGGGCTGCTCAAGATGTACGAGGAAGACGAAGATTTGCTGGAAGATGTCATCATCGAAAACAAGCAGGCACTGGAAATGGTCGGCATTTACACGACGATTATGATGTCCATGATGGATTCGTTCTCGTATATCATTTCCAACCGGCTGGCGCAGATTATGAAATTCCTGACGTCGATGACGATTCTTTTGGCTGTGCCGACATTCATCTACAGCCTCTGGGGCGTGAACGTCCCCGTCCCCTTCGCCAATCACCCCTTCGGTTTCCTGTATCTCATCCTCTTCGGCGTCCTGATTACCATCCTCGTCGCATGGATGCTCTGGAAAAAAGATATGCTGTAACCTGATAAGCTCCGTCTCAGCGGGGCTTTTTTGCTAGAATTTCAGGAAACGCAGTTTCGGTGCTCGATGAAAAGGCCGTTGTTTGTTATCTTTTACAAATCAGCAAAATGATATTGATATCTGACTCTATGTTCGCCAATCACTTCGGGCACAAAGGTCCGCGCCTCGAAGCGCGGCCCTTGTTGATGGCGGCCTTCTATCATTTATAGGCCGCTGTTTCCGATTTTTTATGAGCAGCCAAGCGACGCGCAAGGAGGCCCGCCTGTTTGAAATTTTCCGATGGCGGGCCC
>CAVEFO010000057.1:0-7099 GCA_963615055.1 Lachnospiraceae bacterium | reverse complement strand
CATACACCGTGCCGCCCGTCACAAGACCGGTATTCCCCGCTTCGACCTTCCCGTCTTTTTGTACGGCCAAGCCGTTATCATCTACCGTCAGGCCCCCGTTTTCGGCTACTTTTACGGAAATGGTCGGAGTCGTAGCGGTCTCATCAATCTCAATTCCGTTCCCGGCCGTATACGTCGTACCGCCGCTACCGCCACCGGAAATACCTTTAATTGTAATATCAAACGTCTTAGCGGTTCCGTTTCCATCGGTATATTTGATAGTCTGCGTATCGTCCGTCTTGCCGCCCGAAAAATCAAACTCCAAACCGGTCGTATCCAGCGTGACATTACCGATTGTGGTCTCAATACCGCCGACTTTGTTCTCCAAAGCCACGATTGCATTATCCAAATACGTCAGATTCTTGCCGATCGTCCCGTTCTCATTCAAAGTCCCGTCTGCATTCAAAGAAGCAATCAAATGCGACCCCACCGTCGTCGAGGCCTCGATCTTGATCTGCGAGAAATTCACCGCATCCGTATCCGACTTCCCGACCGCAACATTCGTCAGCCGAGACAGCGCCGTCGTCCCATACGCATCACCCTCTATATAAGTTTGCTGGTCCGCACTGTATACGTATTTTTTATCCGTGTCCTTATGCCCGAAGGAAACCGTGGTAACGATGGCCCCGCTTGAATCTTCCGCGCCCGTTGTCTTATTTTCCACAGTCTGTTCCGTCGCGGCCAAGGCCTGATACCCAATGGCAAAAGCCCCATTCTGCTGCGCTTGCGCCTCATAACCGATAGCATTCGCGTACAAAACTTTGTCCGTCGGAGTCCGGCCGACATAAGCACCATACCCAATCGCCGTGGAACCCTCTGACAGCACCGTTACCGAAGCACTGTGACCGATGGCCGTCGAATTATTGGCCGCTGCCACCGCCCCATATCCCAGTGCCACCGCATAACTTGAAACCGTAGCCACATATGTGTCCGATAGGCTAAGAAAACCACCGGCCATTGCAGAAGCACCGATTGCCACGCTGTAATCACCCACAGCATTGCTGAGATAACCTTGTGCTATAGACGCCGCTCCCCCTCCTAAATAATACGCAGTACCGGTCTGGAAAATATCATACCAAAATCCTGTTTTTGCCCAAGAGCCTAACGCCACAGAACCCTCTGCCGTTGCATACGTTCCGTAACCCAGCGCCGTAGAAAAGTCCGCAAACGCCATACTTCTTGAGCCGATCCCCGTCACGCCCTTCGCATATGTTATCGCCGTTTCCGAGGTTTGCACGCCCGTCGACACCCCATACCCGATGGCCACGGTTTCCTCACCGCCGACTTCCATATGCTGGCCGATTCCGATAGCGGAATCCCCGGACACGGTCACCTGGTGTCCAATCGCAACTCCTTTACGCCCGGTCGAAGTCGTCTCCGTCTTATAGCCGATAGCAGTGGAATAATTCCCTTGTGCTTCGGCGCTCGCCCCGATGGCAATCGTCGAGCCCTTTTCATCACCGAGTTCCTTTTGCGCTGCTGTCGGTTCCGTCCCGCCGGCTATCGCGCCATCCCCTACCGCAATAGAATACTTCTCGGTCGCTTTTGCGTTGTCGCCGATAGCCGTCGAATTGTCCCCCGTCGCTGACGCAGTCCCGGCAGATCCGGTCCCGCTCAAAGCCGTCGCTGCCTCCGCGCCCTGCGGAAACGCAAGCGTCCCCAATGCCAAGACGACGGCCGCCGACAAAATTCCCAATTTCTTTGTTCTCTGTCCCATAGCACTTCTCCTTTACGCCGAAAACAGATATGAAAATAAGTATCCGATCCAAGCGGCATCGCCCCAAAGCGTCCGCTCCGAATCCGTTAATGATGATTCTACCACCCCCCCCCTGCTGTTTGTCAAGCCCTCCATCCGTATTTTTTCGCTTTTTCGTTATTGAAGTTTTTTATATGGGTTATAAAAGGCCGTGCCGGACACACATGGCAGCATCCGCTCAGCCCCCTTCGGGAGAAAAACGATACTGCTGCTGTTATGCCTCTGCGAGGCATTCTATCTTCCGCCCCTACGGGGCACCTTCTTTCAAAAGAAGGCTAAAGCTGAACGCGCTTCGCGCGATTAAAATGCGGCTGAAGGCCGCTACAAGTCAAGCCCTCTTTTGAAAGAGGGTGGCGCGAAGCGCCGGGAGATAGACGGCACTATGTGCGCAAAAAGCTTTTCATCAAAAACGCCACCTGCCGGCCCTCTTTCGAAAGGCAAAGCGGTGTCGCTTCAGGGCATTTTCGCCCCGATTTCCCGTGCAAGCAAAAACGGCGGCCCGATTGAGCTGCCGTTTCTTTCTGTTTCATTTATTTCCCTTTCGGGACCATGTCCTCGCTCTTGAGTGTACCGGCGCGGGCACGTTCGGCGAATTCGGCCGTCGCGGTGAAGAGTGCGTCGCTGGAGCTGTTGAGCGCCGTTTCGCAGGCGTCTTCGATGACGGAAATGACGAAGCCGACGCCGACGACTTGCATGGCGATGTCATTGCTGATGCCGAAGGAGGCGCAGGCGACAGGAATCAAAAGCAGCGAGCCGCCCGCGACGCCGGAAGCCCCGCACGCACCGATGGTGGAAACGACGCAGAGCAGAAGCGCCGTCGCAAAGTCGACATGAATACCGAGCGTGTAGGCCGCAGCGAGGGCGAGGACGGAGATGGTAATCGAGGCGCCGGCCATATTGATCGTCGCGCCGAGCGGAATGGAAATGGTGTAGGTATCCGGATTGAGCCCGAGACGGCGGCAGAGGGAGAGATTGACCGGGATATTCGCGGCCGAGCTACGGGTGAAGAAGGCGTAGACGCCGGATTCGCGAATGGTCGCCCAGACGAGCGGATACGGGTTTCTGCGGACGCAGCAGAAGACAATCAGCGGATTCATGACGAGGGCGACGAGGAAATAGGCGGTGACGAGGACGCCCAAGAGGTGGACGTAGCCGATCAGCGCGGAGAGGCCGCTGTCGCCGACGGATTGGGCGACGAGGCCCATGATGCCGAGCGGCGCAAAGCGGATGATCCAAGCGACGACGCGCGTGATGGCTTGCGCGATGTCGGCCAGCACGTTTTTCGTCATGGTATTCGCCGAGATATGAAACGCAATCCCCATAATGATGGCCCACGCAAGAATGCCGATGTAATTGGCATGGAGGAGCGCCGCGACGGGATTGTCCACGACGGAAAGAATCAAATTGTGCAAGACTTCGATGATGCCGGAGGGCGGATTCACGCTGGAGGCCTCTGTCATCTGCAAATGAAGCGTCGTCGGGAAGAATGTCGCGAGCGTCACACCGACGATGGACGCCGCAAATGTCCCGATAACGTACAAAATAATGATCGGTTTCATCGTCGCATTGCCGCCGGCTCTCCGACTCGCCATCGCATTCATGACGAGGAAGAAAACCAAAATCGGCGCGACACCCTTCAGCGCTTTGACGAAGAGATCGCCGAAAATGGAAATAACCGAAACAAAGCCCGGCGCAAAGGTCGCAATCAGGATCCCAATCACGAGCCCGACGGCAATCTGCTTAATCAGCGAGACGCGAGCCAAACAATTCGCAATGGTGGTAACCAAAATGAATCCCCCGTTTCTTAAAAATTCCAACGCACGCAAAACCACAAAGTAGTATACTCTATCTCTATTATTTATGCAAATAAATGTGACATTTATTGCGGCTTAAGTGTATCGCTGCAAACCATTTGGATTCTCACGCGCAAGATAGTTCCTAGTTTTTAGCTATTAGCCCTTAGAAAAGCAGTGCCACCCTTCAAGCCTTTCAAGCCTTTCAAGCCTTTCAAGCCTTTCAAGCCAATAAAAAATCGAATGACATCACTGCCATCCGATTTTTTTGTTTCCCTATTTCAATGTTTCAATTTATCGACGAGTTTGTCCAGAAAGGAGGAGCCGTTTCCTTTGTAGCCGGAAATGTCTTCTCCGGAGATATCCGCGTATTTCAGGAGCGCTTCTTTTTGCTCACCCTTGAGATTTTTCGGCACCGTCACATTGACAATCACGTAGAGATCGCCGCGCCCGCTGCCGCGAAGATGGGGCATTCCTTTCTCTTTGATGCGGAATTTCGTGCCGGTCTGCGTGCCCGCCGGGATTTGGAGCTCGACTTTTTCATCGAGGGTCTCGATGGCAATCGTATTTCCGAGCGCCGCGGTCGGGAAGGAAATATCCGCGCGGCGGTAGAGATTGTCGCCTTCACGGCCGAAATCGGGATCTTCTTTGACGAAGATATAGACATAGAGGTCGCCCGCCGGCCCTCCGCGCGTCCCCGGCTCGCCTTCGCCGCCGATTCGCATCCGGACGCCGCTGTCTGCCCCGGCCGGGATATTGACTTCGAGCGTCTTTTCCTTTTTCTGAAGTCCGGAGCCATGGCAGGTATGGCATTTTTCTTGGATGATTTTTCCGCTCCCGCCGCAATGACGGCAAGTGACGACATTCATCATCTGCCCAAAAGGCGTCCGCTGCACGACGCGCTCCTGCCCCGTGCCTTGGCAATGCGGACATGTCTCGACTTTCGTGCCCGGCTCCGCGCCGCTGCCATGACAATGTGAGCAAGTCTCGTCTTTCCTGACATGGAAACTTTTCTTGACGCCGGTCGCCGCTTCGCGAAGGGTGATTTCCATATCGTAGCGCATATCGGCACCGCGCACGGGTCCGTTTTGCTGCCGACGGCCGCCGCCGGTGAACATGTCGAAAATATCGCCCATGTCGAAATTGAAACCGCCCGCACCGCCGAAGCCTCCGAATCCGCCGGCTCCCGCACCGCCGCCGCCCTGCTGCGCCTGCTCGTAAGCCGCATGACCCAGCTGGTCGTATTGCGCACGTTTATCCGCATCCGAAAGTGTCTGGTAGGCCTCATTCACTTCTTTGAACTTCTCGGCCGCCGTCGGATCGTCCTTGTGCAAATCGGGATGATACTGCCGCGCGAGTTTCCGATACGCTTTTTTGATCTCATCCTCGGACGCACTTCTGGAAACGCCGAGAGTTTCATAATAATCCTTTGCCGCCATATTGCCGTCCTATATTACTTGTTATCGTCGTCGACGACTTTGTAGTCCGCATCGACCACATTGTCGTCCTCTTTCTTCGCTTGGCTCTGCCCGGCATCACCCTGCGCACCGCCGGCTTGCTGGGCCTGCTGCGCTTGCTGGGCCTGCTGATACAGCGCTTCCGTCAATTCGTGAAGCGGCTTTGTGAGCGCTTCGGCATCGGCCTTGATCTTATCGATGTCATCACCCTTAAGGCTTTCTTTCAGTTTCTCAATCGCGTCATTGACTTCCTTCACCTTCGCCGCATCGCCCTTGTCACCGATGTCGCGCACGGTCTTTTCCGCCTGGTACACGAGCGCTTCCGCGTCATTTTTCGCCGTCACGGCTTCTTTGCGCTTCTGATCCTCGGCTTCATGCGCCTTGGCGTCCTGCTGCATCTTTTCAATCTCTTCTTCGGAAAGTCCCGTGGACGACGTGATGTCGATTTTCTGCTCCTTGCCCGTCCCCATATCCTTGGCGGACACATGGACGATGCCATTCGCATCGATATCAAAGGAAACTTGGATCTGCGGTACCCCTCTCGGCGCCGGCGGAATGTCGGAAAGCTCAAAACGGCCGAGCGTCTTATTGTCCGCTGCCATCGGACGCTCGCCCTGCAGGACATGAATGTCGACGGAGGGCTGATTATCGCTGGCTGTCGAGAAAATCTGCGTCTTCTGCGTCGGAATCGTCGTATTTCTCTTAATCATCGTCGTGAAGACGCCGCCCAAAGTTTCAATGCCCAAAGACAACGGCGTAACATCGAGAAGGAGGACGTCTTTCACGTCACCCTTCAAAACGCCGGCCTGAATGGCAGCACCGACCGCGACGGATTCGTCCGGATTGATGCCCTTGCTCGCTTCTTTACCGAATTTTCTCTTGATCATTTCCTGCACGGCCGGGATCCGGGACGAACCGCCAACGAGCAGAATCTTCTCGATATCGGATGTGGAAACGCCCGCATCTTTCATCGCCGTATCAATCGGCGCGACCGTCGCTTCCACGAGATCTTCCGTGATGCGATCAAATTCCGCACGCGTCAGATTCGCGACGAAATGCACCGGCTGGCCTTCGCTGTCCATCGTAATGAAGGGCAGATTGATTTCCGTACTCATGACGCTCGAAAGCTCAATCTTCGCCTTTTCGCCCGCTTCTTTGAGGCGCTGATCCGTCATGGGATCGCGTTTCAGCGCAAACCCGTTCTGTTTCTGGAAAGTATCGGCAATCCAATTCATGACGCGCGCATCGAAATCATCGCCGCCGAGATGCCCGTTTCCGTTCGACGCCTTGACCTCAAAGACGCCGTCCGCCAAGTCCAAAATGGAAACATCGAAAGTGCCGCCGCCCAAATCGTAGACAAGGAAGAGATGTTCCTTGTCGTCCTTCACTTTGTCGAGGCCGTAGGCAAGAGAAGAGGCCGTCGGTTCATTGATGATACGGAGGACATTCAGCCCCGCGATTTTCCCCGCATCCTTCGTCGCCTGACGCTGGCTGTCCGTGAAATACGCCGGGCAGGTGATGACGGCTTCCGTCACTTTTTCGCCCAGATACGCTTCCGCATCCGTTTTGAGTTTCTGCAGAATCATCGCAGAAATTTCCTGCGGCGTGTAACTCTTGCCGTCGATATCCACTTTGTAATCGCTGCCCATGTGGCGCTTGATGGACACAATGGTGCGCTGCGGATTGGACACCGCCTGGCGCTTGGCCAGCTGCCCCACAAGGCGCTCGCCCGTTTTGGAAAACCCGACAACAGACGGCGTCAGACGCGAACCTTCCGCATTCGGAATGACGACGGGCTCGCCGCCCTCCATAACCGCCACGACGGAATTTGTCGTCCCCAAATCAATCCCAATGACTTTTGACATACTGTTTTTCCTCCTTAGAAATGTTGTTCTTTACCATATATCCTCTTCAAGAAGAAGATGCCCGTTGGGCAGTGATGGTTGCTAAAAATTACCACATTTTCTCGCAACTTTTTTTATGAAATCACGCGGGGTATTTCCCCGCAGAACTCCTGTCGTTCTTCATTTCCTTTCTTTTCCGAAAAAGAAAGG
>CAVEFO010000056.1:0-7386 GCA_963615055.1 Lachnospiraceae bacterium | reverse complement strand
AAAATACCGACCTCCAATCGTTAGAATTTAGGTCTAACTTTTGGGGGTCGGTACAGTTTGTGTATATCATTCCACGCGGCTCTAAAATGAGAGAATTTTTGAAAAGATTGTATGCAACATTTTTTACTGCGCCGAACAAGGAGTGGGGGCAGAAATTTGGGAAAGAAGGCAATCAGTAATGGATTATCAGGATTTAGATGTTATGGTACTTACTTATAACAGAAGCCGGTATTTGCGTATAGCTTTGAGTGCTATATGTGAATCAATGGCTACTTGGCGCAAAACGATTGTTTTGAATAATGCATCTACGGATGATACGCTGGAAGTGATTCAGGAAATTCAGATTAAATATCCGAATCGAAGGATTGAAGTCATTACTCATTCTCGAAATATGGGAAATGCAGGGAATTTTCAAAAATCGCAAGAGTTTGCGGCGAATAAATATGTGGCAATTTTTCATGATGATGATGCGGTGCATCCTGAATATATAGATAGGGCAATGCAACTGTTGCACGCAAATCCGAATGCAGTTATGGCGTCGGGGGGGGGGGAGAGCGTTATATAATGTAGAAAATTGTAATTGGGATATAAACCCGAATTCTTATTTCTTGTATCCTAAGAATCGAAACGCATTTTTGCAAATGATTGTAGGGCGGCCGACTTTTTGTTGTGCGATTTATAACACAAGTGTGTATAAGAATGTTTCTTATCATCCTGAGATGTATGGTAAATTGCATGATATTATTTTTATGTACGATGTGGGAACTTATGGAGATTTATTATTTTTGCATGGAGAGTGTGTTCGGTGGAGGCAGCATGCAACATCGGATAGTAATTCTTTAAAAACGGGGCCGTTTCCGGAAGAAATTCTTGAAATTTTGGCGAGGATGAAGGAGTGTTATCATCAGGAATGTACGAGCACTGGAATAAAGGATTATCTGCGGAATGTATTATATACGACGCTACTGTTTAATTTTTCGTATTTTTTGTACCAGTGGAGTGCGCTGGAACGGTTCTTGCCTTGGGAAGAATTTAAAGAAGAAATGGTGAACAGAGCCATTTTCAGCAAGCGTGAATATTTCATGTTCGATCGTTGTCTTGACAGTATTTTGAATCCTGCTATCAGAAAAAAGGCTGAGAAATGCAGGAGAGAGATTTCGCTTTCTTATCAATATCGTGTTGGACGATAAATGCGCGGGCAGGCCGGCAAGATCGTACATTTATTTTTGCGTGTTGACTTGGATGGGTGCGGCGTTCTTTCGTTTCGTCGAATAGATTGCCATCCGTGGGTCAGCGTTTGGATCTCTCGTTAAAAGCGAGGGATTTTTTTGGCCGTTTTCCGTTTCGCGCAGTACATTTTGCCGTAAGCCAAAAGCGGCAAAGGCAGAGCGGATGAGGGGCGGTTTGAATGATGTGTTACAAGGAAGAGAATGAGCTAAGGGCCGCATAACGGCTTTTCAAAAAATGCCAGCGGTGGCTGCTTTGAACGCGCCATCGAATTTGTAAACGTAAACCCGTTTTCAGAAACTTGTATAATTCGGAAACAGAATATTTGTATCCTCGTAACGCATTGCGGCTTTGGTAATGCCAAATTTTCGGAGTTTCCGGCAAATGGAAGGGATGAAGTGATTTCCGTCGGGCCGGACTTCCGTTTCCTGTCACAACGTGGTATAATGGGCGAAACGCGAGGATGGAGAAAGGGTTTCCCGGAATCTTTCACAGAGAGTCGGCGGTCGGTGTGAGCCGGTGGAGATGGGGAGGCTTTCCGCTTCGGAGCGGTCGGTGAGGAGCCGGACGGGGCAGCCGTTACAGCATAGAGTTGGCCTTTTTGGCAATTTGGGTGGTACCGCGAGTTTTTTCGTCCCTTTTCCGGGGGCGTTTTTTATTGCAAGGGGTTGCAGAGGAGGAAACAGGATGTTGGACATGAAGTTTATCCGCGAACATGCGGACGCAGTGAAGGAGAATTTGAAGAATCGGCACAATTCGTTTGATTTGGATGAGGTGCTCGCGCTGGATGAGAAGCGGCGCGCGCTCTTGGTGGAGATGGAGGCGCTGAAGTCGGAGCGGAACGCGGAAACGAAGAAGATTGCGGCGGCGAAGAAGTCCGGAGAGGATGCGTCGGCGGCGATTTCCGCGATGAAGGCGGTCGGCGACAAGATCGACGCGATTGACGGGGAACTCAAAGAAATCGAAACGAAGCTTTCGGCGCTTTTGTTGCAAATTCCGAATTTGTGCGATGCGTCGGTGCCGCTTGGCGCGGATGACAGTGAAAATCCGGAGGTGCGGCGCTGGGGCGAGCCGCCGAAGTTTGATTTCCCGATCAAGGCGCATTATGAGCTGGGTGAAGCGCTGGGGATTTTGGATGCGGAGCGCGCGGGAAAAGTGTCGGGATCGCGTTTCTATTTCTATCTGGGCGCGGCGGCGCGGCTGGAGCGTGCGATTTATAATTTGATGCTGGATATGCACACGGCGGAGAATGATTTCACGGAGGTGATTCCGCCGTATATCATCAACGGGGCGTCGATGACGGGGACGGGGCAGCTGCCGAAATTTGCGGAGGATATGTACAAGGTCGAGGGCGAGGAGATGTATATGACGCCGACGGCCGAGGTGCCGCTGACGAATTATTTCGCGGGGGAAATTTTGGACGGCAAGGATCTGCCGGTGCATTTGACGGCTTTCACGCCGTGTTTCCGGAAGGAAGCGGGCTCGGCGGGGAAGGATACGCGCGGGCTGATTCGCCAGCATCAATTCCACAAGGTGGAGATGGTGAAGTATTGTAAGCCGGAGGACAGCCGGGAAGAGCTGGAAACGATGACGGCGGAGGCGGAGCGTGTGCTGCAGCGGCTGGATCTGGCGTATCATGTGGTGTGTCTTTGCACGGGTGATATCGGTTTTTCATCGGCGAAGACGTATGACATCGAAGTGTGGATGCCGGCGCAGAATAAGTATCGGGAAATTTCGTCGTGCTCGAATTGTTTGGATTTCCAAGCGCGCCGCGCGAATATCCGTTTTCGTCGCGCGCAGGGGGAGAAACCGGAATTCGTCCACACGCTGAACGGTTCGGGTCTGGCGGTCGGTCGGACGGTCGCGGCCATCATGGAGAATTACCAGCAGGAAGACGGCTCGATTGTGGTGCCGGAAGCGTTGCGTCCGTACATGGGCGGCTTGTCGGTGATCGCGAAGCGGGAAGGCTTCCCGAGTGCAAAGGAATAAGGAAATAAAAAAATCCCGGCTCTCTTTTAATAGAGGGTCGGGATTTTTTGTGGCTTTGTATCTGGTTTTGCGTTGTAAGGAACGTTCCGGCGGTAGGGAAACGGGCAGTTTAGGATTCTGTTCGCTTTCGGTAAACGAGTTTCATGACCCATGGGACAAGATTTAAGACATAAATGACGAGAAAGAAAAATTTCAGGAAATTGGCCGCGTAAGATCCGGTGAGCGGCGCGAGGACGGGTCCCATGTACATCAGAAGGGTGTAGAGGGGAAAGAGGGCGAGGAGGCCGATGAGAAATCGTGATATCCGATCCAGTTTCTCAAAGTCAAAGCCGCGCTTTTCGAAGAACGCTGCGACGGCGTAGCCCACGAGGCCGCCGAATCCTTCGTATTGGTAGGCTGTCCACGGTTTGGGATCATACAGGAGTCTGCCATCCGGGAGATAGTCTGTCGGATAGGGTTTGTACTCGTAATAGAGGGCGAGGGCGATGCAAAGAAGGACGGTGGTTGCGATGAAAAGCCACCGTCTTTTTTCACTTTTGGCTGTCCACGTATCGGTCTTGATTGCGGCATAAATAGAAAAGAGGCCGATGAGGAAACCGACGATGACGTCTTGCGGTGTGTGGACGCCTAAGTAATTGCGGGAGAACATGACGATGAATACGATGGAAAAGAGGAGGCAGGCCGGGAGAAGCAGACCTTTTTGTTTCAGTAGGAAAGAAATACCTCCTAAGATGGTGGCAGCGCGAGTGGAATGGCCGCTGGGGAAGGAGTAGCCTCCGGCGGAGGCGATGGCATTTCCATAGGGAATAATCTGGGCGTCGCGAATCCATGGGCGATAAATGCAAAATGTGAGTTTCAAAACGGCGCTGAAAATGACGCCATAGCAAAAGCCGAGCAGGATGCGCCGGCCGCCTTGCCGATCCCAGACCCAATAGATGAGCGCGATGGCGGCAAGTACCCAAAAGCTGATGATGAAATCGGAAATCCAGAGCATGAAGGGGGCCAAGGGGGCGCCGATGCCTTCGCGAAAATGTTGTAAAAACAGTAGATATTGCAAATCCATTGAGAAGACTCCTTTGTATGAAATGATTTGAGGGAGGAGGAAAGCGGGGCGGAGCTTTTATCGTTTTCTTGTATCCGTCATCGGTTTCCTTCTATTCTAAGCGCAGCGTGACTGCGGGCATTGGTGGCGTAGGTCATGTCGCCCCAAAGAGCGCCCGGTACGAAACGTTTAAAATCGACATTTTCCTCGCCATTATAAATCCTGTGGATGCGACAATGTCATCCGCATTCGTGTATTCCCCGACGATTTCAAAATAGCCGGTCACCGTGCTTTTTCCGGAACCGTTTGGGCCGGCAAACACCAGAAGCAGCGGTTTCTTAATCGACATATTCTTTTCTCCCATCGGCGTATTCCAGATAGGCACGGTCGGATGCGGGGTCATAACGGCAGATGGGCTTTTTACAAATTTTCGCTTTGTCGATAGCCGCACGCACGGCAGCCGTGGCTCTCCGATCCATTTCTGCATCCTGTTCACTGATATAGTTTGTGGTCGATGCATCATCCGAAGAAATAATTTTGATGTTTTTCCCGTTTAGTTGTATCGTGGTTTCAAGCATTTGGCACCTTCCTGTATTTTTACGAGTTTGTACGATTCATGTCGCCTTCTGTGTTCATTATAGCACAATCAAAAGCTGTGTGAAGCGAAAATTCAAACACGCCGCTCCCAGCTCTCGGCTATCTTGTATCTGACAAAAAAGCCGCTGTCCGAAATCAGTTATCCGTTTACCGTCTGTCACATGGCATGAGTACGATGGTTCTCACGTGCGAATCACGGTCAGCGGTGGACGGACAGTAGCGAGATGAGCCACCCGAAACTAAGCATGCCGCTCCGAGCTTCCGGCTCTAAGTTCATCGCTCCCAACAAACCGTTTCCCAAATTTCCCTTTCTTCCCATATCAAAGTGGGGAGGAAGCGGCAAAAAGGAGGCGGATTTTTTACTTTTTGTCTGTTTAATGGTAAAATACAACCATGTGACAACGGTTCGATACGATTTGATCGGATGGAGGTGCTTGGATGAGAGGGCAAAAGAGTTTGGCGGCTTTGCTGCTTTGGGCGATGGGAACGGGCTTTGGCACGGCGGCGACATTGGAGTCCGGCATGGTCGGGCCTTCGGTGGAGGCGCTGCAGCGGCTTTTGACGGAGGTCGGGTATTTGGGGCGCTCGATAGACGGGGAGTATGGCTCGACGACGAAGAAAGCGGTGGAGCTTTTCCAGAAGCATCATGACCTTCCGATCACGGGTGTGGCGGATGACGCGACGCAGGCGAAAATCCGGGCAGCGGTCGGGACGGCGGGACGTGATGGCGGCGGCGTGATTTTGACGGAGGGAAATCGCGGCAATCCGGTGCGGATGTACCAGGAGAAATTGGTCGCGGCGGGCGTGCTCTCCGAGGTGGACGGCGTGTACGGAAAGACGACGTCGGAGGCGGTGCTGGAGTATCAGGCGCGGCACGGGATCCCGACTTCGGGCATCATCGATGAGGAGACGCGTGATTTCTTGGATAAGAAACGGGTGTATGAGGACAGCTCGGTTCTCGTCGAAAAGGCGCAGACGCGGCTCGTCGTGCTCGGGTATCTGGATGACGGGATGGACGGCATTTTTGGCACAAAGACGGAAGTGGCGCTGAAAAAGTTTCAAAAAGATGAAAAACTTCCTGAGACGGGACGTTTCGACGATATTGTGTTGAATCGGCTGTATGAGAAAGCGGCGGCGAAGGTCGCGGAAACGGCACCGGAGCCGACAGAAACGGAAGAAACGGCGAAAACCGAGGAAACAGCGACGGTAGAGAGCGTTTCCGAAAGCAGCGAATCCAAGGATGTCGTGCGCACGGAGAAAACGGTGGCGGAGACAGATGCGGCCAAGGTGCGCAAATGCCAGGAAAAGCTGATTGAGATGGGCTATCTCAAGGATAAGGCGGATGGCATTTTGGGCCTTAAGACAGCAGCGGCCCTGCAGGAATACCAGAGAGATCAGGGACTTCCGGAGACGGGAATTCTTGACGAAGAGACGCAGGAAGCCATGAATCGTGAGGAGCGAGGGGAATACAAGCGCGGCGACCGCGGCGACGGGGTTAAGCGCTACCAGCGGCGGCTCTCCAAAGCGGGGTATTTCACGGAAAATCCGGACGGCATTTTCGGCGAGGCGACGGAAAAGGCCGTGAAGGATTTCCAAAAGGACAATGACATCTCGGTGACGGGGCGTATCGACGCGAAGACGCAAAAGAGCCTGAATGCTGTTTCCTTGGGGAATGGCGAGCTTCGTGTGGGCGACCGCGGCGGAAAAGTCGCGCGTCTGCAAAATCTCCTGACGCTCCACGGCTTTACGACGGGCTCGATGGACGGCATTTTCGGCTCGTCGACGGAGACGCAGCTTCGCGCGTTCCAGCGGTATCGCGGCATCAAGGAAACGGGCGTCGCGGATGATGTGGTCTGGGAATGCTTGGAGGATGAGCCGAAATTCCAAGGGAAATACAAAAAGAAAATGGAGATGCACACGACGGCGTACACGCCTTACGACGGCGGCGGTCAAGGCCACACGTCGCTCGGTAATATCGCAGGCAAAGGGCACGCGGCGGTCGATCCGGATGTGATCCCGCTCGGCAGCATTATTTTCATCGAAGGCTACGGCTATGCGCTGGCGGATGATATCGGCGGTGCAATCAAAGGTGATATCGTAGACGTTGGCGTGGAAACGCTGGAGCAGGCGTACCAATGGGGCTCGAGGGATGTCACGGTGTATGTGGTAGAGTGAGGGGCGTAGCGTTTCCACGGCTCGTTTTTGCGGCGTTTTTTTTGCTGAAAACGGAGTGCTGATAGGACTGAGGCGCCAAGTTTTTCGTGTTCTTTTCTCTTGATGCTAATATATTGAAAGGCGTATTGCTGAAAGAGATGAGGGAACGTGGTGTCGCCTGCGGCGAATTTTTATAATGGGCGGCTTTGTGCCGCCTTTTGCTTTTGCGTTTTTTACTGGGTGTGTGCGATGATGATTGCAAAAAATTTTGAAAAAGTGCTAAAAAGGGGTTGACACGGATGGAAGAAGAAAATATCCTTTCGCAGGCAGGCAGGCAGGCAGGCAGGCAGGCAGGCAGGCAGGCAGGCAGGCAGGCA
>CAVEFO010000055.1:0-7896 GCA_963615055.1 Lachnospiraceae bacterium | reverse complement strand
GCCTTTTGACAATCCACAATCTCTATTTCCTCCTGCAATTCATGCGCGATATGCGAGAAGCCATTATCGACGGAAGATTTTCGGAATTTCGGAAAGAATTTTGGGCCGGATGGAGAAAACAGTGAGTAGTTAGAAGGGCGCAGTGCAGGAACTCTCTTCGCGCGATTTTATAAACAGGGAGGAGTCACCGTGATCCTGCACTTTTGGGGAAGAAGGATATCTTCGTAGGGGGGAGATGGGAGCTCTGTGTGAGAGAAAAATTTTTATCAAGGCTGCATATTAAGGCGTCGCCTAAGGCGATATCTGAACTGCTCCTTACTAATTGCTGATTGTTCATTTTTTTGTAGCGGATATCGAAATATTTTTAGTTCGAGTGGGATTGTCGCTTTTATTGCCGTTTCCTATTGCTTTTTTGAGAGAGAGCTGGTACAATACACTTCACATGGCCGGTTAGTCAAACGGTTAAGACGCTGCGTTCTCAGCGCAGAGAGTATGGGTTCGAATCCCATACCGGTCACCAAATTTCCCTGCGCAGCTTAGCGCGGGGATTTTTTTTGAAATTTTTCTTGACAGATTTTTCTCTGGGTGCTACAATGCACCGCATAGGAGCTCGATGAGCGGGAGGAGTAGTCTCGCGAGGCACAGCCAAGAGAGCCGGCGTAGGTGGGAGTCCGGTGTGTGTGCGCGTGATGAATGGGCCCGTGAGAGGCAGTCCGATCCGGTTTCCGGGGTAGGAACTGACGGTCACTTTCACCGTTATCGGAAAGCGTGTACTATCATGTACATAGAGCCGGATTCCCGCTGTGGAATCAATGAGGGTGGCACCGCGGATTTTAACCTTTCGTCCCTTGCATGTATTGCAAGAGCGAAAGGTTTTTTGTTGTCAGGGAAAAGAAAGGGTGAACGAGATGGATGAGGCAAGGGAGTCATCGCTTCCGGTATTTATCAAGTCGCGGGGAGGGAAATTCCGCTGGCTGACGGTCTCGACTTTGATGCTGGCGATTGGGATGATTTTGCATCTGGTCTCGCCGTCGGTGATGGGGTTCACACCGAACTGGGTCATTGCGACGTATTGCGTGGCGATTTTGCTCACGAAGCCGACGTACCGCCAATGTCTCGGCATTTGCATGGTGGCGGCGCTGATGGAAGTTTTCACATCGAAGTCGGCCTTTCCGTACGGGGATTTCGCCAGCGAATTTGCGGGCGCGTTTGTGGCCGGTTTCTTTGCGCACAGCGTGCCGCCGATTAAGATTGGGAAATTTTCGCTTCGTCCGACGCTCGCCGGTTTTGTGACGACGCTGGTTTCCGGCGCTATCTTCACGGCGATTCTGATGTGGGTGACGGGGATCCCGCTGCCGATTTATCTCTACGGTATTTTGCCGGCGGTGACGCTCGTCGCTGTGGGAAACGGGATTATCGCTCCGTTTCTGTATTTCCCGGCGCTACGCCTTTTCAAATCGATGCATTACATGGCGGAAACGGATGTGCCGGACAGCGACCATTCGGGTCTTGTTCTCACGCAGGAAAAGGAAGGGATTGTCAGCGTGGAGCATCTGACGTACACATATCCGTTTGCCGAGAAACCGGCGCTTGACGATGTGTCGCTGCAGGTCGCAGAAGGCGATTTCGTGGTACTGACGGGAGCAAACGGCGCGGGCAAGACGACGCTTTTGATGTCGATGATCGGCGCGATTCCGCATTATTACGGCGGGACGATGCAAGGCATGGTGTATACGGACGGCCGAGCGACGACGCAGACGAATATTTCGGATTTGGCATCTTCCATTGGCGTCATTCTTTCGGACTACGGTGCGCAGATTGTGACGATGACGGTGGGCGAGGAAATGGCGTTCACGCTGGAAAATCACGGTTTTGCGCCGGAGGAAATTCGGAAACGGTCGAAGGAGGCGCTTGCGAAAGTGCATCTGGACGGTCTGGAAGAGAGAAAGGTCACGCAGCTTTCCGGCGGGCAGCGGCAGAGATTGGCGATTGCGGCGGTCTTGGCGGAAGAGCCGAAGGTCGTCGTCTTCGATGAGCCGACATCGGCGCTCGATCCGGAAGGGATTCGGGAATTTTATGAATTGGTCGGCGCGCTGAATCGCGACTACGGGCTGACGGTCGTCGTCGCGGAGCATCACTTGGAAGCGGTGCTGCCGTACGCGAAAAAATTCGTGCTGATCGACCGGGGACATATCGTCAGCGAGGGCGCGTCGGAGGCGGTCATGCGCTGTATGTATGAGAATCATATTTACGAAGAAGCGGTGCCGGAAATTTTCGCGGCGCAGCTGGATTTGGAAAGGGATGGGGTGCGGTTCCCGCGCTCGTTCCTGAATATCGATGACGCGGCGTTTTCGGTCGCGGCGACGGCGGGAAAGGGGGCAGTCTGATGTTGGAAATGAAACGAGTTTCCTTTCGCTACGGAAAGGACGGGCCGGAAATTTTGCAAGATGTGTCTCTTTCTTTCGGTCGCGGAGAATTTATCGCGCTGACGGGACGAAACGGGAGCGGGAAGACGACGATTACGCGTCTTTTGACGGGACTGGAGAAACCGAATGCGGGAGAAATTTTGTATGATGGCCGCGATGTGACGAAAGAGGGCGCGGCGGCGCGTTCGGCCTTTATCGGCTACGTTTTTCAGCAGCCGGATCGGCAGATGTTCATGCCGACAGTGCGCGAAGAAGTCGGTTTCGGTCCGTTCCAAAGCGGGAAACGGGGCGCGGAGCTGGACGCTATCGTGGACAAAGCGATGGCGGCGGCCGATATTTCCGAATTTGCCGATGCCTATCCGCGGACGCTTTCTCGCGGTGATCAGCAGCGGACGGCGATTGCCTCGGCTTTGGCGATGAATACGGAGTATCTTGTCCTCGATGAGCCGACGAGCGGGCAGGACGGGCGCGAGAAGAAACGGCTGTGCGCGCTGATGAATGATTTGCGCGAAAAGGGAATCACGATTCTTTTGGTGACGCACGATATGGACATCGTGGCGGGCGAGGCGAGCCGCGTCTTGGTTTTGGCCGGGAAACGGATCGCCTTCGACGGGACACCGGAAGAATTGTTTTCCGAGGAAAATCGCCCGGAGGATTGGGGGCTCTCGGTGCCGACGTCCGTCCGGCTGGGGCGCGCGTTGCCCGGGGCGCCGTATTGCCGGGACATGAAAACATTTTGTGAGGCATACAGAAAGGCAGGTGCGGGGAAATGATGGAAAAATTGGTTCCGATCACGAAAATCGTTTTGACGGTGGGTACGGCGTTCTGGGCTTTGGTGCTCCATCGTCCCGACAGTCTTGCCGTCTTGATGTGCGCGGAGCTCTTGCTGCTCATCGCGGCGCATCTGCTTTTGAAAAACATCAAAACGGTGATGACGCTCGCCGTCTTTGCCGTCATGCTGGGCGCGGTGGAATATCTGGGCGGCGGGACAATTGAAATGTGCGAAGTCGCGGCGCTTCGTATGATGGACATGACATTGCTCTTCATTTATCTTTTGGGGACGACGCGTCTGCAAGATCTCACGGCGACGATGGTGAGGCAAATGCACGTGCCGTATGAATACGCGTTTATGTTCACAGCGGGTCTTCGCTTTGTCCCGGATTTCATGGAAGAAAATCGCGCGGTCGCGGAAGCGCAGGCGTGCCGGGGACTTGCACTCGAAGGAAATTTCTTCAAAAAAATCCACCGCTATCTGTCCATTGTTCGTCCGCTCATGCTTCGCTCTCTCGGTCGCAGCGAGACGATGGCTCTTTCCCTCGAGCTCCGCGGCTTCGGCTCCAAGAATCGGACATTTTTGGACAGCGTCGCACCCAAAGGGATGGATTACGCCTTCATGGTGCTGGCGGCCGGCGTGACAGTCTTCGTCATTTACGGTCGGATCATGATGGGGCTGTAAATGTTTCCGTAATTTATATTTCCATACATACGAAAAACGGTTGTCTCGCGGCAGGCAATCGTTTTTTTTGCGCGCGGATTTTGACGGAAAATTTACACAAGGCGCGTATACTTTCTTTGGATAGAGATAGTATAATGAATATATATAGGAACCATTTGGTAGAAACGTCGGCACAAAGAAAAGGGGGAGGCGTTTATGGAAACGGACAGCAGAATTTACGGCATCATTCACATCGGATCGATGTCACTTTCCTTGCGCGTGGTGAGATACGGCGGCGTGAATGATATCCAAGTGCTCGAAGAGGTCCGGAAAGAAGTTTCCTTCGGTGAGGAAGCGTTCGTCAATAAATATTTATCGTTCGCGTCCATTCGTCGGCTCTGCGATATGCTCTCCGGTCTCAAGCAGCTTTTGGCGGATTACGACGTCAAGGAGTACGCGGTCTACGCGACGGCTGTTTTCCGGGAAGCGAAAAATCGGCGGGCAATTCTCGATCTGATTCATGTGAATACGGGTTTTACCGTTGAAATCATCGATATGCCGCAGGAAATTTATTACAAACATTTCGCGTTGCAGTATAAATTGCATTTGCGCGACAAAGAGCAGCCCGGCGCGCTCGGCACGAATTTTCTGTACGTCGACATCACGTCGGGGTGTCTGGGGCTCACGCTCTGGGAAGAGGGCGCTTTGAAATACCAGCAAAATGTCCACATGGGGACGCTGCGGCTTCTGGAAATGTTCAAGCTGAATCAGAGGCGGTCGCGTGATTTCCCGCAAGCGATGGAAGAATACGTGCATTCCATCATGATGCCGCTCTGGAAATCCATCGGCCGGTATCATCCGCAATGTCTCGTGATGAGCGGGCATGAAGCGCGGATGATCGCGACGCTCTTGGGCATGGATATGGGGAAACGGGAATTTCTGGAGATTCGTCCGTCCGATTTCCGCACGATTTTCGAGAAGACGGTCACGATGCCGCCGGCGCTTCTCATGCGTAAATTCGGATTGAATGAGCAAAGCGCGGAGGCGGTCCTTCCCACGGCTTATATATATAAGGAAATATTGGAACATGTGCCGGCCACTCGCGTTGTCATGATGGGGACGACATTTATCGAGGCAGCGACCGCTTTCTACGGGGCCAGACGCACGGCGGCACCCGCGCTTCTTTGGATGCGTCATCAAAATCTGGAGCTGACTCGCTCGATTGCGGCGCGCTACTATTACGAACCGGAGCACGCCGCCGCGATGGAGACGTTTTCGCATACGGTCATCGAAGCGTTCCGCTCCTTAAACGGGCTTAGCGAGCGCGATGAATTTTTACTTCGCATGGCGATCATTCTTTGTCAGGTCGGGAAATATGTGAATCTTTTGGGACGCAGCGCACAGGCGTGTCAAATCGTGAAAGGAATCGATATTTTCGGCCTTTCGGACAAAGAAAAAGATATTGTGGCCTGTATCGTTTTCTACGACCACAGCCGCACGCCCTCCGATGATGACGAGCCGTTTGCCGTCTTGGAAGAATCGACGAAAATGACGGTTTTGAAGCTCATCGCGATTTTCCGTATCGTCCGTGCCATGGATGTCGGACGGAAACAGAAACTCAAAAATGTGACGGCCGATTTACAAGAAGACGGGCTTTTGATTTCCTATGGCAGTGATGAAAATACGGCGCTGGAAACGTGGATTTTTGAAAAAGAAAAAGATTTCTTCCGCAATGTCTTCGGTATCGACGCGGAATTGGTGAAACGATAAGAGGTGAGGGGATGGAAACGCGCTACATTTTGAATCGGGAGCTTTCGTGGTTGTCTTTCAATCGTCGCGTCTTGGAAGAAGCGGTGGATCCGAATAATCCGCTGCTGGAAAAATTGAAATTTCTGGCGATTACCAGCTCGAATTTGGATGAATTTTTCATGGTGCGGGTCGCGGGCTTGAAGCATCAGCAGGAACGCGACGCCGAGCAGCGGGACAATGCGAATATGACGGCCGACGAGCAGTTGGCGTCTGTTTCGGAAAAAACGCACGCGCTGGTGGCGCGGCAGTATCGGTATCTCAAAGAGATTTTGGCGGATTTGGATCGGGAAGGGCTTCGTTTCATCGATCCGTCGGAAGCGGGAGAGGCGCAGCTTTCTTGGCTTTCCGAATATTTCGAGCGGGAAATTTTCCCCGTCGTGACGCCGATGGCGGTAGACTCTTCGCACCCGTTTCCGTTTTTAGCGTCCAAAAGTCTCAATGTGGCTCTCCTTTTGGAGAAAAACGAAAAGGGTGAGGAGGTCGATGAGGACGATGTCGACGTGAAGACGGCGATTGTCCCCGTGCCGTCCGTCCTGCCGCGTATCATTGCGCTCCCGCAGGAGGCGTCGCGTCCGGGGAAACGGGAATTTGTGCTCTTGGAAAATGTGATTCGGCATTTCGGTGACCGTTTCTTTATCGGCTACGATTTGCTGGAGGCCGGGGCGTTTCGGATCACACGTGATGCGGATTTGGAGCTGGACGAGGAGGATGCCAGAAGTCTTGTTGCCGAGGTGGAGCGGCAGCTGAAGAAACGGAAGAAGGGGGACGCGGTGCGGCTGGAGTACGCGGCGGGCGCGAGCCGTTTCTTGCTTCGTTTCATGGCCAGTCTCACGAATTTGGAAAAAGAAGATTTGTATGGGATTGACGGGCCGATTGATCTCACGGTGTATTTTTCGTTCTGCGCCCTGAAGGGGTACGACCGCTTGCGCTATCCGGAGGCGCATCCGCATTTGCCGCAGAGCCAGATTGCGCTGGGCGACGGAAATATTTTCGACATGATCCGGCAAAATGATTTGCTGATTCATTTGCCTTACGAATCGTTTGACGCGTCCGTCGTGAAATTCGTCTCCGAAGCGGCGAAAGATCCGGCGGTTTTGGCGATCAAGCAGACGCTGTATCGTGTCTCGTCGTCGTCGCCGATTATCCAAGCGTTGGAGTATGCGGCGCAGAATGGGAAACAGGTGACGGTCTTGATGGAAGTGAAGGCGCGCTTCGATGAGGCGAACAATATTCGCATGGCGCGTCGTCTCGAAAAAGCGGGCGCGCACGTCATTTACGGACTTGTGGGACTCAAGACCCATTCCAAGTGTACTCTGGTCATTCGGCGCGAAAAAGACGGAATCCGTCGCTATGTCCACGTCGCGACAGGAAATTACAATGCGTCGACGGCGAAATTGTACACGGATTTGGGGATTCTGACGTGCAACGACTTTTTCGGTGCCGATGCGTCCGCCTTTTTCAATCTGCTCTCCGGCTACTCGGATCCGCCGATGTGGAATTCTTTCATCGTCGCGCCGCTCAATTTGCGTCGGCGTTGCACGGAATTTATCGAGCGGGAAATTCGCCGGGCGAAAAATGGGGAAGAGGCGCATATGATTGCGAAGATGAATTCCCTTTTGGATAAGGAAATCATCGAGAAACTGTACGAAGCGTCGCAGGCCGGCGTAAAAATCGAGCTTATCGTGCGCGGGATTTGCGTCCTGATTCCCGGTATTTCGGGGCTTTCGGATAACATCACGGTTCGCAGCATCGTCGGTCGTTTCTTGGAGCACAGCCGCGTCTTCTGTTTTGCAAACGGCGGGCGTGAAGAGTTGTACATCGGAAGTGCGGACTGGATGCCGCGCAATTTGAATGATCGCGTGGAGCTGATGGTACCGGTCGAGGATCCGGTGCTGCGCGGCCGCATCAAGGCGATGGTGGAAACGGAGCTGGCGGACAACCAAAAAGCGCACATCATGCAGCCGGACGGCTCGTGGAAAAAAGAAATCGCGCCGGAAAATAAAATCAACGCGCAGAACATTTTCCAGCACGCGGCCGAGGAACGGGATCAAGCGGAAAAAATGACGCTTCACCAAAAAATGGAGCCGTATGTTCCGGTTAAGAGTTAAGGAACCACTGATTAAATTGAAGAATCTTATTTTGCGGCATAATTATGCAATACGTGCGCCCGCGGACTCCTTAAATAGCCTCACTATTTGCGTCGTCCTTTTCCTTGTCTTGCATAAT
>CAVEFO010000054.1:0-8239 GCA_963615055.1 Lachnospiraceae bacterium | reverse complement strand
AAAATACCGACCTCCAATCGTTAGAATTTAGGTCTAACTTTTGGGGGTCGGTACAGAATACCCTTTGTCGGATGAAAAAGGCGTATATAGAGAACATTTTCTTGAAGTAATGAACGCAAATGGAATCCGTGGAAGAGAAACAATGATTTTCGATATTTCCGATGGGGTTTCCACTGTTTCCCTTCCTGAAGGGAAACAGTGGAAACTTGGTCAAGACCAAGTTGCCACTTATAAAAAATTGGGAGATTTATTGATTCGAGACGGCAAGGTTATTATTAAAATGAGACCAGAATACGAACGTAATGAAACGACAGAACCATTCTGGGGCTTTATTAGTAAAGAATTTGGAACAGCAGAAAGTGCCAAAAAAGAACTTATGGGTTTGATAGGAGCACATGGCTTTGAAACAGTAAAGCCAATGAATGTTATCAAAAGACTTTGTTATCATGCCACGAATGATTGTGATATGATCCTCGATTTCTTTTCCGGCTCTGCCACGACGGCCCATGCCGTCATGCAGTTGAATACAGAAGACGGGGGACACCGTAAATTCATCATGGTGCAGATCCCGGAGACGTTCGACGAGAAGAGCGAGGCGTACAAGGCGGGCTACAAAAATATTTGCGAGATCGGCAAGGAGCGGATTCGGCGGGCGGCGACGAAGATTGCCGAGGCGCATCCGGAGGCTGCGTTTGATGGCGGATTTCGCGTGCTGAAATTAGACAGCTCAAATATGAAAGAGGTGTATTATGCACCGTCGGAGTACACGGCGGATCTCTTTTCGTCCTTGGAGGACAATATCAAAGCGGATCGGACCCCGGAGGATTTGCTGTTTCAAGTGATGCCGGAGCTTTCGGTGCCGCTTTCCGCCAAAATTGAGGAGCGTATCGTCGCGGGAAAGCGTGTGTTCTTTGTGAAGGGGAATTATCTGGTCGCGTGTTTCGACCGGGATGTGACAGAGGAGACGATCACCGCCGTCGCGAAGGAGAAGCCGTATTATTTCGTCCTGCGCGACAGCTCGATAGCAAGTGACAGTGTGGCGACGAATTTCGATCAGATTTTTACGGCCTACAGTCCGGATACGGTTCGCCGGGTGCTATGAGGCGGAGGGGAAAATGATGAAGTTTCATTTCAAAATCCAGCCGTATCAGACGGATGCGGCCATGGCGGTGGTGCGTGTCTTTGAAGGGCAGGGGTCTCGCGAGGCGGCGCGCTATATCCGGGATGTGGGCGAACGACCGGAGGCGGTGCAGCAGCTTTCGTTTTCGGGGCCGGAGGATGAGGACGCGGGCTACCGGAATGAGGATGTGACGCTCACGGATGAAGCGCTTTTGGCGAATTTGCAAGCGCTGCAAAGGGAGAATAATATCAAGCTGTCGGATGCGTTGTCGAAGGAGCTGGGGTGCTGCGGGCTCGATATCGAGATGGAGACGGGCACGGGGAAGACGTATGTGTATACAAAGACGATGTTTGAGCTGAATCGGCGCTACGGCTGGAGCAAATTCATCGTCGTGGTGCCGTCGATTGCGATCCGCGAGGGTGTGAAGAAGTCTTTTGATGTGACGACGGATCATTTCATGGAGCAGTACGGCAAGAAGGCGCGTTTCTTTATTTACAGCAGCGGGGATCTCAGCCGGCTGGATCAGTTTTCGTCGAGTCCGGATATTCATGTGATGATTATCAATACGCAAGCGTTTGCGGCGTCTTTGAATGAGAAGAAGAATGTGCCGGGTCGAAAGGGGAATGATGCGGCGCGTATCATTTATTCGAAGCGGGATGAGTTCGGCTCGCGTCGTCCGATTGATGTGATCGCTGCGAATCGCCCCATTCTGATTTTGGATGAGCCGCAGAAGATGGGCGGGGAGGTGACGCGGAAGGCGCTGGAGCGTTTCCATCCGCTTTTCACTTTGTATTACTCGGCGACGCACGCCAAGCACCACAATCCGGTGTATGTCTTGGATGCGCTGGAGGCTTTCAATCGGAAGCTAGTGAAGCAGATCGAGGTGAAGGGCTTCGATGTGAAGAATCTTCACGGGGTGACGGGGTATTTATACGCGGAGCAGATTGTGCTGTCGCAAAAGAAGCCGCCGATGGTGCGGATAGAGCTGGAGGTCGGTTTCGATCGGGCAATCCGGCGGGTGACGCGTCTTTTAGGTGTCGGGGATGATTTGTATTTCCTGTCCCGGCAGATGGAGCAGTACAAGGGCTATGTCATCTCGGAGATTGATCCGCTTTCGGGGACGGTTTCCTTTACAAACGGCGAGGTGATCCGCGTCGGCGAGGTGGCGGGAAATGCGTCCGAGCGGGATATGCGGCGGATTCAGATCCGGGAGACGATTTTGTCGCATTTTGAGAAGGAGGAGAAGCTTTTTGATCGGGGAATCAAGTGTTTGTCGCTCTTTTTCATTGATGAGGTGGCGAAGTATCGCGCTTACGATGAGGCGGGGGAGCCGGTGCCGGGCGAGTACGGGGTGATGTTTGAAGAGGAGTACCGGCATGTGCTCGATGAGTATCTGACGCTTTTGGATACGCCGTACAGTCGGTATCTGAAGGAGGTCGGCAGTGATGCCCGCCGGGTCCACGCGGGGTATTTCAGTATCGATAAGAAGACGGGGCGCAGCATCGACAGCCGGGCGAAGCGGGGAAGTGAATTTTCGGATGATGTGTCGGCGTATGATTTGATTATGAGGGATAAGGAGCGGCTTTTGTCTTTCGAGGAGCCGACGCGTTTCATTTTTTCTCATTCGGCGCTGCGGGAGGGCTGGGACAATCCGAATGTGTTTCAGATTTGCACGCTGAAACATTCGGACAGCAATACGGCGAAGCACCAAGAGGTGGGCCGCGGGCTGCGTCTGTGTATCGACCGGGACGGGAAGCGGATGGATGCAGAGGCGCTGGGGGATCGTGTCCTGGAGATCAATACGCTGACGGTCGTGGCGAGTGAAAGTTACAAGACGTTTGTGGCGGATTTGCAGTCGGATATCAAGTCGGTGCTCTATGACAGGCCGCGAGCGGCGACGATCGAATATTTCATCGGGAAAACGGTTCGCCAAGACGGGCAGCCGGTGGTGATTGATTCCAAAACGGCGGGGAGGATCCAATTTTATCTGATTAGAAACGGCTATGTGGATGAGTCGTATAAAGTGACGGACGCATATCGACAGGCGGTCGCCGATGGGCGGACGTCGCCTTTGCCGGAGAGTTTGCAGCCGATGGCGGAGGATATTCATCGCCTGATCCAAGCGGTTTATGATGACAGTCTTTTGGATAAGCTGACGCGGAACGGGCGCGAGACGAAGGTACGTGAAAATCCGCTGAATGAGAATTTCGCAAAGAAGGAGTTTCAGGCGTTGTGGCGCGAGATCAATCATAAATATGCGTACACGGTGACTTTTGACAGTGCGGAGCTGATTGCAAAAGCGGTGGCGGCGATCGATGACCATCTCACGGTGTCTGAGCTGCTGTACACGACGACGGTCGGGCGGCAGAAGGCGGAGATGGACACGGATGCTCTCGCGCGCGGTGATTCTTTTACTGTACAACAGACGAAGACGCAAGCGCTGAAGGTATCCGAGGGGACGCGGATTCGCTACGATTTGATTGGAAAGATTGCGGAGGGGACGACGCTAACAAGGCGCACCGTTTCTCAAATCCTGCAAAAGATTCGCGGCGATAAGCTGGCGATGTTTCGTGAAAATCCGGAGGAATTTATTTCCCACGTGATTCGTCTCGTCAATGAGCAGAAGGCGACGATGATCGTGGAGCACGTGTCGTACGACGTGGTCGAGGGCGCCTACGACGCGTCCATTTTCACGGCGGAAGCGCCAGTGCAAAGTTTCGAGAAAGCGTTCCTCGCCCAAAAAGCCATCCAAGACTATGTCTTTACAGACGGCACGGCGGAAAAAAGCGTCGAGCGGACCTTTGCCGAAGCGCTGGACGCCGCTGACGAGGTCTGCGTCTATGCGAAACTGCCGCGAAGTTTCCAAATCCCGACGCCGGTGGGTCATTATTCCCCAGACTGGGCGATTGCTTTTTACGAAGGAACGGTCAAGCACATTTTCTTCATCGCGGAAACGAAAGGCAGCCTGTCCAGTCTCGATCTCCGCCCGATTGAAAAGGCCAAAATCGAATGTGCCAGAAAGCTTTTCAACGAAATGTCGACAAGCAAAGTCGTGTATCATGAAGTGGACAGCTATCAAAACTTATTGAGTATCATGAATACCATTTGAGCGGAAAGCCGCGGCGGCTTCGCCGTCATATAAGAAATGCGTAAAGTGCGTACCGATTAGTCTTCTTCCGGAGGCGACCTTCCAGTGGACAGTCGCCGGTGGCGGATGCCCGGATGATGGGGACTCTATATGAGAATAAAGCTTAGCAGAATTCCTTGCTAAGCTTTATTCTCATATGGAAAAGCCATCACCCGGCCGACGGAGCGCCGAAAATCATCTACCGGACAGTTTTCTCCGGAAGAGGGCTAAGAGGTACGCGGCCTTTTCGGCAAGCGCAAGATAGTTATTAGTTGCTAGCTGTTGGCTGTTAGCTTTGATCGGCGCATAGAGATTCAAACCTCAGACGTCGGATACCGGCTCCGCTTTTGGCGTTCATTGAGCTGCTGTTCGTTGACCATGGACCGTGCGTGAAGACTTTGTTTATCATGCATGCAATGTGACGGTCGGCAAACGGATAACGGATAACGGATTACGGATTACGGATAACGGATAACGGAAGACGGAAGACGGAAGACGGATCATCATGGACAGCCATGTTTTTGTGCTATAATATTTCCGAAAATCCGCCGCAAGACGGCAAAAAATATCGCCCGCAGGCGACAGGAGAGAAAATTATGAAAAAGAAAATCGCACTGATTCAAATGGACGTCACGCTTGGCGCGCTCGATCAAAATTTCGCGCACGCAAGGGAGCTTCTTTCGCGCGCCGCCGAAAGTCAAGAGGCGCCGGACATTCTCGTCCTGCCGGAAATCTGGAATACGGGATTCCTGCCCCGGACGCATGACGCTCTTGTCGCCGCCTCCGATGAAGAGGGGCGCGAGACCATTTCCCTTTGCGGGGAAATCGCGAAAAAATACGGCGTGAATATCGTCGCGGGCTCCGTATCCGTCCGCGCGGGCGGCGATCTTTTCAATCGCGCGCATGTCTTTGATCGGAACGGCGCGCTCGTCGCCATCTACGACAAAATGCATGCTTTCACGCCGGTCGGCGAGGAGAAACATTTCCGCGGCGGCACGAAGACTGTCCGTTTCTTCCTGGACGACATTCCGTGCTCGCTGGCGATTTGTTACGACGTCCGTTTCTGCGAGCTCATCCGCAAAGAGGCGCTCTCGGGCGTTGATCTCTTTTTCCTCCCCGCCGCCTGGCCGCTCGTGCGCCGCTACCACTGGGACATCCTCAACAAGGCGCGCGCCATCGAGAACCAAATGTTCCTCTGCGCGGTGAATGAAAGCGGCTACGCGGGCAAGACGAAATACGCGGGAAATTCGCTCCTCCTCTCTCCCCTGGGCGAGGAAATTTTGCATCTGCCCGAAGAGGAAACGATCGAAACGGGCGAAATCGATTTGGATGTGCTGCAAAAAATTCGGGAAACGATCAACGTCTTCCGCGATCGAAAGCCTGCGCTGTATGTGTGAGATCAAAATAGTTTCTTTGCTTTTCTGTCCTTTCCCAGATGGCTTGAAGGGCTTGAAACGGCTTGTGAAAGCTTGAAGGGCTTGAAAGGGCTTGAAGAGGCTTGATTTCCCCCTATCAAATTGCTTTGCAGCTTCGGTGACAAAAATGCCAAAGCGAAAAAAGTTCTCTTTGGCATCAAGCCTTATCAAGCCTTACACAAAAGCAAGAATGCAAGATGACAGAAAAGCAAAGCATCACAAACATCAAGCCCCATCAAGCTTTTCTCTCTATGTGACAGACGGTCTACGGATAACGGTCAACGGATAACGCTACGCCTTATCGTCGATAATGGCCGCGCCGCCGGACTCTCCGGTGCGGATTTTGACGGCACCCACCAATTCGGAGATGAAAATTTTGCCGTCGCCCACGTTTCCTGTACAGCAGACGCGGCGAATCGTATCAATGAGCAAATCGAGAGGTGTCTCGTAGATGACAATCTCGATTTTTGTTTTGGGCATCAGATTCACCGTGAGCACACGGCCGCGGAAGAGCTCGGTCTGGCCGTGCGTGAGGCCGCAGCCGTACACGTCCGAGACGGTGATGCCTGTGACGCCGATGGCATAGAGAGCTTCTTTTAGTTCATCCAATTTCTCCGGGCGAATCATCGCCTCGACTTTATAAATTTTCCGTTCTTCCATGGAAATATAATCTCCTTTCATAGAGAAATTTACTTTTGCCATACGTTTCTGTCAGACGGATGGCAGCGATGAGAAGCGAAACTTTTTTATTTTCACTTTTGCGTCATATGCCGCATCGAGCAAATGACCATACGGCCTCGCCCCTCATTCCTATCTTGCTGCAGCCATCAGCAGAAACACCGCAAAAATCAAGCAGGAAACGGCTGCGCCCCCTCATCTCTCATATTTTATTATACGCCCGCTCGCCGTGTTCCAGGAGGTCGAGGCCTTGCGCTTCTTCCGAGCTTGTCGCGCGGAGGGGCATGATGGCACCGACGAGTTTCACGAGAAGGGTCGTCACGACGACGGCCATGACCATCGCGACAAGGATGCCGGTGATTTGCGGCACCATTTGCGCCGCATTTCCGGCCAAAAGACCGTCCGCGCCGGCGGGATTAATAGCCGTTGTGCAGAAAACGCCCGTCATGAGCGCGCCCCAGACGCCGCCCATCCCGTGGCAGCCGAAGACGTCAAGCGAATCGTCGTAGGCAAATTTCGCTTTCACGTACGTAATCATGATGTAGGAAACAATCGGCGTCGAAAGGCCGATGAAAAACGCCGCGTCGCTGTCGACGAAACCGGCTGCCGGGGTGATCCCGACGAGCCCCGCGATGATGCCCGTCATGAAACCGACGGTCGTCACTTTATTGTGTTGCCATTTCTCCAAGACGGCCCAGACGAGACCGGCCGTGCAAGACGCGATGCCCGTGTTTCCGAGCGCTTGCGCCATGACATCGGAGGCGGTAAGTCCCGCACCGGAATTGAAGCCGAACCAGCCGATCCAAAGAAGAGTCGCACCGATGATGACGTAGGGAATGTTGTGCGGGTGAATGGACGCCGTGCCGAAATCGCGGCGCCGCCCGATCAAAATGGCCGCCGTCAGCGCGGAAAAACCGGACGTGATGTGAATGACGGTCCCGCCGGCAAAGTCGAGGCCGCCCATTTCCCGGATGAATCCGCCGACGCCCCAGACCATGTGGCACATCGGGTCGTAGACGAGCGTCCCCCAGAGGAAAATGAAAAGGCACCAAGCCGGGAAACGGGTGCGTTCCACGATGCCGCCAGAAACGATCGCCGCCGTCAGGATGGCAAAGGCCATTTGAAACATGCAGAAAAGAATCGCGGGAATCGTTTCCGAATACTCCGGATCCGCCGCAAGCCCCACACCGTGCAGCAATAATTTATCGCCGCCGCCGATTATGCCCGCAATGTCTTTCCCAAAGGCCAGCGAGTAGCCGAAGAGATACCATTGCACCGTGAAAATGGCGAGACAAATGAAGGACATCATCATCGTATTGATGGTGTTTTTCCGGCGCACGAGCCCGCCGTAGAAGAGGCCGACGGCCGGTGTCATCAAGAGCACCAAAAGCGTCGCAAAAGCCACATACGCCATATCGCCCGCCGAAAGTGCCGACGCGTCCTCAGCTGCGAAAACCGAAAGCGGCGCGAATGCCGAAATCGAAACAAAACTCAATAATCGAAACATGTCCGGAAACTCCTTCCTCAATCAAAAAAGCCGCTTCCCCTCCGGGAGGAAACGGCCTCTTTACCCATCGCTGTCAAAAAAGCCCGCCTAAATCGGCGAGCCCTTTTTCGCAAATGTGAAATTGATGTTGTGGAGAGTATACTCCCATGATTCCAAAAATGCAAGTAGTTTTTTATGAATCGGCAAAGTGCTATCGATATCTGACTCTATGTTCGTCAATCACTTCGGGCAGAAAAGTCCGCGCCCCGAAGCGCGGCCCTTGTCAATGGCGGCCTTTCATAATTTATAGGCCGCTGTTTCCGATTTTTTGTGGGTGGCAAAGTCTGCCGCAAGGAGACCCGCCTGTTTGAAATTTTCCGATGGCGGGCCCTGAAGGCCCGTCAGGTGGAGGG
>CAVEFO010000053.1:0-8506 GCA_963615055.1 Lachnospiraceae bacterium | reverse complement strand
CCGTTATGGGTCTACTTTTTTCTCAGGTGTTCAATTTCATTTTACAACCTACCAAAAATAAAAACCCCGCAAGCCCGGCCCCTCATTTCTATCTGCAGCAAGTTTTTTCCTCAAATGCCACAAAATACAAGAACCCCGCAAGCCCGGCTCCTCATTTCTATCCCTCTCCCAAACGTGCTATAATACAAAAATCATTTTCAGAAAGAAGGCTTTGCGTTGAAAGAGAACGTTCTTTGGACCCGTGAATTTATCGGCATGGGGCTCACGAATTTCTTTTATTTCATGTCCCAATACATTATGATCGCCGCTCTCCCCGTCTACATCATGGACGACTTGGGGCTGGGACATTGGGAAGCCGGGATGGCGATGACCTGTTTCCAGATTGGGACTGTCACGGCGCGTCCGCTCGCCGGGCGGATCATCGACAGCCTGCACAAGCAGCGGCTCCTCTTCGTCGTTTCCGTTCTCTTTTTCCTCCTCATGGCCGCCTTTCATCTGGCCGACACACTCCATCTCGTCTGGGGCATGCGACTCATCCACGGCATCCTTTTCGCGCTCGGCACGACGGCTTCGGCGACGATGGCGGCGCTCGTCCTCCCCGTCAAACGCAAGGGCGAGGGCATCGGCTACTTCGCCGTTTCCGGAAATATGGCGATGGTCATCGGTCCGCTCGTGGGGCTTCTCATCATCGAACACTTCGGCGCCTCCGTCCTCTTCACGTTTCTTTCCGTCTTGGCCGCCTGCGCGCTTGTTTCCGGAAACGGGAAACGTCTGCCCGCTGCCGTCGTCTTACCGTCCGGAAAGCCGAAAAAAGGATTTCATCTCTCCGATTTCTTTGAGAAAAAAGCGCTCCCCGCCGTCATTTTAGGCGGGCTCGTCTTCTTCGCTTACGGCGGCGTACTGACTTTCATTCCCATGTACACGCGAAGCCTCGGCATTTCGTCGGCGACGAGCCTCTTCTTCCTCGTTTTTGCCGCCGTCATCGTCGTGAGCCGCCCCTTCATCGGCTATCTTTTCGATCACCACGGCCCGGACGCCATCGTCTATCCCGGTTTCCTCCTCTTCTCCTGCGGCTTCGTCCTCTTTGCGATGGCGGCAGAAAACTTCACGCTGCTTCTCTCCGGTGCGGTCTTGGGCCTCGGATTCGGCGCGCTTGCTCCCGCCTTTCAAACCATCGCCGTCCAAAGCGCCCCCACCTCCCGCGCCGGCGTGGCGACATCCACCTATTTCTGGTCGCTGGATATCAGCGTGGGTCTGGCGTCCGCCTTCCTCGGCATCGCCGCCGACACATGGGGATACCCCGCGATGTACGCGACCTTCTGCCTCGGCGCGGCCCTCACGGGGCTGGCATATTATGCTTGGTGGAGGAAATGACCGTTTTCCGTTATCCGTTATCCGTTATCCGTTATCCGTCCGTCACAGGGAGATGAAAGCTTGAAAAAGCTTGATGATTGCGGTGTGTTTCTTTTTCTTTCATTCGCGTGCTTAGCCGTGTGAGTAAGGCTTGAAAGAGCTTTAAAAAAACGCTCATTACCTTCAAGCTCAAGCATTTATCGGATAGCAAGCCTTATCAAGCCGGCCGCCCAAAAGCAAGCATGAGAAAGATTGAAAGAGAAAGAATCTCAGACAGCAAGCCATTTCAAGCCATTCACCCAAAGTCAAAAATCGGAAAATTTGCAAAAGCACAAAAACACTCCCATCAAGCCTTTTCAAGCCTTTTCAAGCCTTTTCAAGCCTTTTCAAGCCTTTTTTAACCCTTGCATTCCAAATGAAAAAAAGCTGGAAACAAATGTCGAAACATCTGTTCCCAGCTCTTTTTTCATGGTAAAAATTCTTCAAAAACCGTATTCCCCAATGCGACGCCGCGCTTGGTGAGGATGATTCGCTCCTCCGTTTCTTTCAACAATCCTTTCCCTTTCAAATCCCGGATAACCGCGCCGTAGCGTGCCTCGATGGACTCTCCGTAGCGCGCCGTGTATTCTTTTTTATCGATTCCTTCCCTCATTCGGAGTCCGAGGAAACAGTATTCTTCCGTTTCTTCTTCTTGCGTCAGCGGCTCGATATCTACGGGCGGAAGCACTCCGTTTTTAAGCGCCGACAGGTACGCCGCTAAATCCGGGCGGTTCGTCATGCGGACGCGGCCGATGCGAGACGACGCCGCGGGACCGAGGCCCAGATATTCGTCCAGTTTCCAGTATTTCCGATTGTGCTTCGAAACCGCGCCGGCTCTGGCAAAGCTTGCAATTTCATATCTCACAAAGCCATAGTGCGGCAGGATGCGCTCCATGGCGCGGTACATGGCGAAGCTTTCTTCTTCCGTCGGGCGCGACAGTTTCCCTTTTTCCGCCAAGCGCGCAAAGGGCGTGCCTTCTTCCAAAATGAGGCTGTAGACGGAGATGTGCGTGATGGGAAGGTGCGCGGCACGGAGAAGCGAACGCTCGAAATCGCGGACGCTTTGGCCCGGGAGTTCATACATGAGGTCGATGCTGATATTCCGGAAACCGGCGCGATGAGCCCGGCGCACGGCCGCTTTGGCTTCCGCCGCGGTGTGCCGACGCCCGATGGCCGCCAAAAGACGGTCGTCGAAACTTTGGACGCCGACGGAGAGGCGATTCACGCCGAGCGTGCGCACGGCCGAGAGATAGTCCGCGCTCATGTCCGACGGATTCATTTCCATCGTGATTTCCGCGCCCGCCGCAAAAGGAAAGATGGCATCAAGACCTTCTAAAAGGCGCGTCAAAAAAGAAACCGGAATCCCGGACGGGGTGCCGCCGCCCAAATAGACGGTGTCCGCCGACCTTTTCCCGATTTCTTCTTTTCGCATGGCCGCTTCTTGCAAAAGGGCCTCCATGTACGCTTCCGTCGGCGCGCCCGTCGTCGAGTAGAAACCGCAATAGCGGCAGCGCGAGACGCAATACGGGATATGAAGATAGAGGCCGATGTCAGTCATTTTTGAGAACGGCCATAAAAGCTTCTTGCGGGAGCTCGACGCTGCCGACCTGTTTCATGCGTTTCTTCCCTTCCTTTTGCTTTTCGAGAAGTTTCTTCTTGCGGCTGATGTCGCCGCCGTAGCATTTGGCGAGGACGTCTTTTCGCAACGCTTTGATGGTCTCTCGCGCGATGATTTTGCTCCCGACGGCCGCCTGAATCGGCACTTCAAAGAGCTGGCGCGGGATGATTTCTTTCAGCCGCACCGCCAGCGCCCGCCCGCGCGATGTGGCGACGGAGCGATGGACGATGACGGAGAGCGCATCGATGAGTTCTCCGTTGAGCAGGATATCGAGGCGCACCGCGTCCGTCCGCTCGTACCCGGCAAGACGATAATCGAGCGACGCGTAGCCTTTTGTCGCCGATTTCAATTTATCGAAGAAATCGAAAATAATTTCGCAAAGAGGAATTTTGTATTGCAAATCGACGCGCGTCTCGTCGAGATAGGTCATATTGAGGAAGACGCCACGCCGATTTTGCGCCAAATCCATGACGGCGCCGACCATATCGGACGGGACGAGGACGTCGACTTCCACGACCGGCTCCTCGATGTGATCGATATTTCCCGTCGGCGGCAATTTTGCCGGATTGTCCACGGGATCCATCGTGCCGTCCGTTTTGTAGACGTGGTAAATGACCGACGGCGCCGTGATGATGAGTTTCAAATTGTATTCGCGCTCAAGCCGCTCCTGCACGACATCCATATGGAGGAGTCCCAGAAAACCGCAGCGAAAACCGAAGCCCAGCGCGGCCGACGTCTCCGGAATATATTCGAGCGCCGCGTCATTCATGCTGAGCTTTTCGAGCGAATCTTTCAGATTTTCGTAATCTTTCGCTTCGACGGGATAGAGGCCGCAGAAGACCATCGGAAGCGCCTTACGATAACCGGGCAGCGGCTCGGCGGCTCCCGCTTCCTCCGTCGTAATCGTGTCGCCCACTTCGCAATCGTGTACATCCTTGATACTCGCCGCGATATAGCCGACCTCGCCGCAGGAGAGAGCCTCATCTTGCACGGGATAGGGCGTGAAATGGCCGACTTCCGTCACCGTGAAAACTTTCCCATTCGCCATCATGCGGATATTCGTGCCGGGGCGGATGCTCCCTTCTTTCACGCGCACATAGGCAATCGCGCCTTTGTACGAATCGAAAACGGCATCAAAAATGAGCGCGCGGAGCGGTTTCTCACTGAAATCTTTCGGCGGCGGAATCCGGGAAACGATGGCTTCCAGCACATTTTCCACGCCCGCGCCCGTCTTCGCGCTGATTTCAATCGCCTCGCTCATGTCGAGCCCGATCACGTGCTCCACTTCGGCTTTGACGCGCGCGGGATCGGCGGACGGTAAATCAATCTTATTGATCACGGGAATGATTTCCAAATCATGATCGAGCGCCAGATACACATTCGCCAGCGTCTGCGCCTGCACGCCCTGCGTCGCATCGACAATCAAAATCGCGCCCTCGCACGCCGACAGACTCCGCGACACTTCGTAATTGAAATCGACGTGCCCGGGGGTATCGATGAGATTGAGCGTGTACGTCTTTCCGTCGCGCGCCGTATACGACAGCCGCGCCGACTGCTCTTTGATCGTAATCCCGCGCTCGCGCTCCAGCTCCATCGTATCGAGAATCTGCGCCTCCATATCGCGCTTCTCCACGGTCCCCGTCATCTCGATCAGCCGATCCGCCAGTGTCGATTTCCCATGATCAATATGGGCAATAATAGAAAAATTCCGTATCCGCTCTGCCTGCATAATTTGCTCCGCATTAAAAAATCCGTTATCCGGTTTCCGTTATCCGTTTACCGTCCGTCACATCACAATGAAACCTAAAACCGCTCACACACGGTTAACGGTTCACGGCCAACGGACAGCACCTCTATGTGACAACATCAAGCCTCATTACACTTTATAAGTTCTTATTATATCACACCCGCCCGTTTCCCTTTCTGCGAAACAGCGCCGGCATGGCAATCGCCAGGACGATCATGACGATCCCGCCCGCCTCGACCGCGCCGAATGTTTGGCCGAAGAGGATATATGCCAGAAGCACCGACGCCACGGGCTCGACCGTCGTCGTGATGCTCGCCTGATCGGCCGAGAGTCGCGCCAGCCCTGCGTTATAGCAAATGAACGCGACCGCCGTGCCGCAGAAAACAATCACAAATAAGTCAAAGGCCAGATTCCAATGGAAAAAATCGGCAAAATTCAAATTGTCCGTCAGAAACCACGACGCGATCCCGCCGATCAACATCCCCCAAAAAAGAAGAAACGGATTGTCCAGTTTCCGCTGCAAATGCTTCGGGTACACGGCCGCAACCGCATAGAACACAGCCGACGCCATCGACCAGACAAAACATTCCGCCGACATGGAAAGCTTATCGACATGACCGCCCGTCGCCAAAAAGAACGTCCCGCCAATCGCCAGCACGACCGCGATGACCGAGCCCCGATCCGGCCACGCCCGCCGAGACAGCGCCAAATAGCAAATCACCATCGCGGGACACGTGTATTGCAAGACCGTCACGACCGCCGCGTTTCCCAAATCAATCGCTTCAAAATAACAAAAATGCATCGCCATCAACGCGACGACGCCGTAGAATCCAATCTCACCCCAAAGCCGCGGCTCGCGTCTCATGACGGCCATATTTTTCCGAAATTCGCCCTTCTCGACCGTCAGCCCCAGCATAATCCCCGCCGTGCAAATCATCCGAAACGCCGTGAGATCCATCGCATTTAAGGAGCTTAAAGAAAAGAAATGCTGCGCGGCAATCCCGCTCGACGCCCACATGACCCCCGCGGTCATGCAAAGAAACAGCGCCAAAGTATCCATGGCGAATTGTTACCCTCCAAAGAAAAGCAAAGTATATGGCACACATCGTGCGAAAAGTTATGAGCTACCGGCTATTAGCCATTAGTTTTTACCGGAAGCGCTTCGCGCATTTTATAAGGGCTGCAGCGACGCCATAAAAAAACATCGCCGCTGACGGCACCGCTCAAAACCAATCGCTAACAACTAACGTCTAACAGCTATCTTGCGTCTGATAAAAAAGGAAATCAAGAAAGAAGCTCGCCTCTCTCCCCTCACATCTCTTTACGAAGCTTCGCCCCGCACGCATCCAGAATTTCCTGTAAATCCTGCCCCGCTTCCTCGCACACCTTGCCGAGCGGCGTCGACAAATCTTGCGGGAGCGTGAGACCTCGTTCCTGCAAGAGTGCCAAAAGCTGCGGGTAAAGCGTCAGGATATCCTCCATCGGCGTTTCGGCCGAAAGAAGCGGTTTCCCGTATTTATCCGAAAGATACTCATTCATTTCCCCGATGATTTCAAAGACATCCAGCCCGTGCGCCTGCGCCGCCTGCCAGAGATTTTCGTCATAGGAAACGAAACAACCGACGCACGACATGCCGTATTCCATCAAAAGCGGCCCCATTTCCGGGTACACATCGATGACCTGCATCACATTGTGCTCCGGACGGACAAAATCCCCCTCCTTGAGCGGCGGCGTGTCCGGCGACGCATACGCGCTCCCGTCATACCCCTCCGCGCTCTCCGCCACAGGCGCCGCCCCCAGCACCGCGTCCCGGAAATTTTCAAATCCCGTCTCAGACACAAATTCCGTGAGCGGCTTGTAACTCTCATGATCGAGATAATACGCGCACGCCTTCTTCAAAATGTCGACCGTCCCCTCCGGAAACTGCGAGAACGCAAAAAACGTCTTTTCCCCCAAATAAATATCCCAGCCGTCCGCCATCCCGATTGCGCGAAGCGGCAGCGGCGTCGCTATCGTCGCCGTCAAAATGCAAAGCGGCCACTGCCCGAAAGCCGACAGACCGAGCGAAGCCAGCGCCTTTGTGATTTCATCGGCGGAAAGCCCCGCCAGAACCGGCCGTTTCTCCCGATCCCGCGTGAACGCCGCGCCGATGTCGCCGGCGACCTCCTGCATTTTCCTTTCAAACTCCGCGCGCCCTTCCGTGACATCTCGGATATAATTGATTTCTATCGAAAACGTGAGATTATCTACTGTCATGATGACTCCTTTCCGTTTCATTCGTGTCCCCCATTATAACACAGGAAACGGAAACAGGCGCTCCCGGATGCCTTGCGATTTTATGATAAAATAAGAGAAACGAATACCATTTGGGAGGTGCCATCATGAAAACATGGAAGAAACAAGCGGCAGCGGGCCTCTGCGCCCTCTTTTTAACGGCGGCCCCCGCATCGGCGGCCAATGTCGCCGAGCAACTTCTCCACGGCGCGGCCGCGCTGGCCTACGTATCCGAATACTATTCGGCGCTCGACAACAACGGGCAGTCGCAATTCTACGACCAAGCGACGGGAGAAACGGGCGTTTCCGACGACCCGGAAGCCAATGCGCGCGTGCAAAAGATTTATGAGAAACTTAAATCGTCCGGCCTCATCAAGCGCGATTACAAAGTTTACGTCGCCCCTTCGGATGAAATCAATGCCTTCATGTCCATGGGCGCCGTCATGGGCGTCAATACCGGGACCCTCGACGCCATGGACGACGACGAACTCGCCTACGTCATGGCGCACGAACTCGCGCACGGTGAAAAACGCCACAGCCTCTCCGGCGTGAAAAAACAAGTCGGCCTCACGACCGCGCTCAATATTTACCTCTCATCGAACCCCACCGTCGCCTCCTCCCTTCTTGCCAACGTCGCCGGAAACTATATTTCCAAAGCCGTTTTCACGACCGACCAAGAAAAAGAAGCGGACAACATCGGTTTCGAATACTTCGTCGCGGCGGGCTTCAATCCGGGCGGCGCGGCAGCCTCCATGCAGCTCCTCTACGAACGCTACGGCGACCAAGCGCCCACCGGCATCCAATCCCTGATCCAGCCCTCCGACCATCCGAGCACCAAAGACCGCGCGAAAAAGAATTTGAAACGCCTGTACGAATACTCCGAGAAACATGTGAATGTGAAAGACGGCGAAATTGAAATCGACGGCAAAAAAACATTCGCGCCGCAAAAAATCGGCCGCTACACCGCCGAGCAACGCGCCTATCTCACCGCCGGGAAACTCGCCGCCCTCTACCACGAAAACAACGCCGGCCAAGTGACGCAAGACGGCCAATACATCTACTGCGCCGGCACCCCCGTCTACACACTGGGCGAAGACGAAGACGGCGCCGAAATCGCCGCATCCCTCAATGCCGCGATGAAACCGGACGACAAAGAGAAAAAAGAGTCTTGACGAAGACAAAGCCCCATGGTATACTACCCTCATCACATGGGGTTATAGCTCAGCTGGTTAGAGCGCTTCGTTGACATCGAAGAGGTCTTGTGTTCGAATCACAATAGTCCCACCAAAAGAACCGATGCTATCACGGCATCGGTTCTTTTTTGCGGAAACAGAAATGTGCCGCTCGGCATTTGGCGTCTCATTGCGTTCAAAACGTCAGACAGTTAGATTGGTGCTCAGTTTTTTCGTCAGGCGCAAGATGTACCGACCCCCAAAAGTTAGACCTAAATTCTAACGATTGGAGGTCGGTATTTT
>CAVEFO010000052.1:0-8539 GCA_963615055.1 Lachnospiraceae bacterium | reverse complement strand
CGTCGTCTATTTTTCGCAACCACCAATGATATAAATCTGCCTTACACGTCCAGTGACCGGGCCTTTCACCCCGAACGATGCGTGATTCATACCATTCCGGCCACTTTACGCGCGCTTCATTCAATTTACACGTCGTTGGCCGCCATTTTAGATTATAATCAACACGCTCCGCCGGTTGAAGATATTTATTCAGCGTTTCCAATGTAACGCGTGCCCCCGTGCGAAACGCACGGATACGAAAATTATCATGTTTGTTATTGACCGATCCGACCATCCGGAAACCCTGCGAAATTCCCTGATATTGCACGGTATTTTCAAGCGTAGTCCCGGCGTTCCCCGACGTATCCCACAGCCGTTTCGTATAGGCGTATTTCATGGCCTTAAACTGGAGTTTGATGTTCGGATACAAATCTACAGGCTCATCCAAAACATAATAAATATGTAATCCAGTGCCAGAAGCTACAATGTATGTCGGCATCGGTAAACAGATAGCCACTTCGCCTGGCTCGCGGCCTATTCTCAAAAACAAATTTCTAATTTGTTGGTATCCAACCGAATCCAGGTCAAATATAAGCGCGTGCAACCGCTGGGCATTCTGTAGAGTGTTCCTTCGCCCTCTATATGACAATCCACTACACAGCGTCATAGGATTGTCTTCAACATACTCGAAAAAATCCTCTTCAAACGTATCATTTAACATAATACGACGGCGCATACGGTCTTTCTTCTCGTCGTGATAAAGATAAATGGCGTTCGGCTTCGCATAATTAACCGCATATTCCCCGGCGTTTTCATTATCCGGAAATATCTCGCAATAGAAATCCACGCCCCCCACCTCTTCATAACCGGACGCTAACCAATCAACCACTCTATCATAATCTTCTATCTTCGGATGTGCCATCCGCTTACACCCCCTCTCATATTGCTAAAAATTAACCCCTAAAACTCCGGCCTATCGACCTACTCATACCCCACCTGGCACAAGGCCCGGCCCCACCGACGCTCGTCCGCTTGCTATCGCGACGCTCCCTCGCTAGTCGGCGGACTGCGGAAACAGAAAACAAAGGTGGGAAAAGGATACAAAAATCTTTTTCAAAACCAAACCAAAAACCCACTCACTAACCTACATTTCCCAATAACCCCATACCCCTATAAGGGGGCTTATATTATCAATGAATTTTTTCCACCTTTTTGTACAAAATTTTAACAGGTCTGTTTCAACCTGTCAATCCTTACCCCCTATAGGGGGCTTATATTATCAATACAGTAATTGTACATTCGCGGTATAATTTTAACAAGTGTTTTTCAACCTGTCAATTACACACATTGTTATGGCTTACATTATCAATACATTTTTTGCACCTTTTTACAATAACATAATACTGTATCGTGATACAGTATTATGTTATTCCTTATAATATCCTTTGCATTGGCCGCGTTCCGGCATAGGAACATTAATGTTATATTTTGAATGTTCGCAACATTCATACATCTTGCCACTCTTGGCCACACAATGGACGATCCTTCCACCACAAGTCGGACACAAGAGGACTCCTTCGTCTTCTCTTGTGTATTGTTTAGTGGTGGGTGTTTCAGTATTCACTGTTTCCTTATCGTCGCTCTGCGGCGATTTTAGAGGCCTTTCGTCAGTCTTTTTTCTTGCATTAAAATAAAAAATGATAGCTTTCATAGGAGAATGGCCGCGTCGCCCTCTCTCTTTATCGATAGTAAATGTAACAAGATTCTCTAGCCTGCCGGATTGATTCAATTCATCGATATATAGCGGCAATTTCATTAAAAATTGAGATATTTTTTGTTGCGTATCCAGCCGAAAATAATCACAAATTTCTTCCCTCAAAATTCCGGTCATATTTTTGTTAAAATCCTCGGATTTTAACAACTCAAAAAGCAAAATACTGTATTTACTCCGCATGGGATTAAAAAATAAATCGTCTTCCGACAGTTTTAAAAATTCTTCTCCAGCTTCCGGATGGAGACGGACAAGAATTTTATCAGGACCAACAATAAAATCTGTAATTAACGTTCCAAAAACTGTATCATTTTCAGAACTTTTCAATTCAAAACGAAGAAGACTTTGCACGCGTGGAAAGTCTTTTTTGTTGTACTCTGTTGCCGGAAATTCGGCGATAATTTTTTGCCCTTGATGGATCTTTCTCAGTATTTTAACAATCCGATGTTCTTCTTTTCTCGTTGTCTTACCAAAGTAAATGTTGATGTTTCTTTTTTCATTCTCCATGATTTTGTGCTCCTTTCAAGACCATTATAAAACCGCGCTTTTTTATTTTTGGTATTATACTACATTTTCGCACGAAACGCAAATACAAATTTATAACAGTTTTGCATGAAATACAATTATGAGATATACAAGTTGTGCAATTAGCCCCCGGCAGGGCAAGTTCCATTTTTTATAAAAAATGGTATAACTTGCTTTACCATTTTTTGCAAAAGTGGTAAAATGTTACATGGAGGTGATTTGCTTATGGCGCATATAAAAAAGATTTCTATCTCTGCCGCACACGATATAATAGCTCACGATTTTAGACAGCCCCAAAGTATAGAAAATCCATTTTTCAAAACACGTGAAAGAATTGATAATACTCGTTCAAACTTGAACGAGTATTTAGTGTTGAATGGGATAAAAGTGGAAAATGTTTTTAATAAATACGAACAAGAGTTAAAGCAATGCAAATTGCAGAAGCGTTCAGATGTTAACACGTTAGTTTCCGTTGTTGTGACGCTTCCTAAAGATATCACAGCCGGAACGGAAGAAGAAAAAATGTTTTTCGACGCAACACGCGATTTTTTGCAAAACCGATGGGAAAACACGTATCTCGCCGATGCTATTCATCGAGACGAAAAGCGGCCACATATGCATTATCTTTTGATCCCAAAAGTAAAAGAAATCAAAGCAGAAAAGGTGCGCGATCCAAAGACCGGAAAACTAAAGAAAACAGGGCGCAAAATAGAAACGGGGAGAATGAAAATCTCAGCTAAAGAACTAATAACAAGAGACGACGTAACGCGATTTCATCACGATTTAAATGAATACATAAAAAATGTGTTTGGTCGTGAGATTGAAATTTTGAACGGCATAACAGAAGAAAACGGCGGCAATAAAACGATATCTGAATTAAAACTATTCACGGCGCAAAAAGAAGCAGAAGAAGCTAAAGAAGCCGCCAAACAAAAAGAAATCGCCGCGATAAAAACACAAACCGATGCGAAAGAGGAGAAGGAACAATATCACAAACTTTCGGCAAATTTAGCGAAAATCAAAGTCGAAAAAATACGAGAGTTGAGCCACCGCGAAAAAACAATCTCTGAAGCTGAATCACAAATAAAAAGAAACGTGGCCAAAACTGAAGCTGACCGAAAAGAGGCAGAAATACAAAAAACAGAAGCACAAAAGAAAATCGATCAGCTTAAACAACAAGAGATTGATCTCCGGCAACGACTTATCGAAGTTGAAGCCGCTGATGCGCGACTCAAGACAAAAGAAAAATCACTTGAAAAACGTGAAAAGGCAATACAAGAAAGAGAGATTGCCATCGAAGAGACGCGCCCAGATCTTAGAGCGCAGCGACTCAAACAAGAAATATCAAAACTTTCTGAAAAACTATCTGCTCCCGAACTCAAACCCATAAAAAAGAAAGAAATGGAAGAGATAGCGCGCGGCGAAGCCGAACCGCGCTATAAAGAGCTTTATGTTGCTTTGAAAGAGTTGGAAAAGGCATATGAACGCGGTTCCGGCGACATGGTGCAAATCACTAATGACATTCGGATTACCAAAAGCAAAATGGAACATATCAATATAAATATCGGTAACGATCCGGCAAAATGCGCCAAGGCTGATGCAAAATACAGGGAATTACAAGAAAATGAAGCTAAAAAAGAACAACTCCGACAGGCGTTATCTCAAAAGCTTAATACAAAAAAAATCGAGTTTGAATATAACAGCTCCGGCGCCGCACTATGGTTGATAGAAAATGCCGCAAAATGGCCACAAATTGCCCAGATCATAGATGAGCAACGAGAAAAAGAATCAGAAATCGCCCCAAAACAATCGGAACGACAATCAGAGAGGCAATCAGAAATAAGGGTAAAACCCAAAACAAGAAGCAGTTTTGAGCGATAATTTCTTTGTTTGTTTATAAATTCCGGCCAGTATATAATAAGGCCGAAGGTAGCCGCATATCTCAAGGCTTTTACAATGAGTTGATTCGGATTGAAGGAGGAGTAAGCGCCCAAAAGCATTGGCAATGCCAAATCAATGATGCAAAGCAAAGATAGCAAGGACAACGCATAGGGGGTGATGTTCACAACGGAATTAACTGCAACTTCGGACCAATCTTTAACAATCTTATTCAAAAGATTGCCGACGTATTCCATTGCGGCAACAGAAATATATTTGTTTTGGCCGCCATCGCTCCCGTGCGGACCGGGACCGTTGCCGCTGTAATCTACGGCACCGGAAAGGTCTACACCCAATGATGTAAGAATGGGAACCGGATTTAGCAAGATTTGGCCGGAACCGCTTTGATCGTTAAGGTACGGAGCGTAAGGACTGTCGGGATCGACCGCGTAAAATTGAAAATGAGGATGAGCGCCGTTTGACGGTGGAACAAAACCGGAAATGTATCCGATGGGATCTCCTTTTTTCACTTTTACATCTGACGGTTGTTGCGCCGTCCATTTATTCAAATCTCCGACGAACATACGGAGTTTAACCGGGTAGGCATCGTCATCGGAAACAAAGTATACCCAGCCTTCGCCAAAACCGGCGGTAACCCCGTCACCATGCCAAACGGTACCATCGACGGGAGCATAAACATATGCTTCTTCGATACCGACATCTAATCCTTCGTGATAATGGGTAAAAACACCGTCTTTATATCTCGGTTCCATGAAGTTACCGGATATATATCCGCCAAGGATAGGAGGCTTAGGTGCTAAATCGTTCGGATTATCCGAGGCGGCTCTTGCACACGAAATGGCCAGAAGAAGTGCAAGGGCTGTCATCAGAAGGAGTTTCAGAAATTGTTTCATGTCTGGCCTTTCGTCAAAAAGAAAGAGGTAAGGAAAATGAATAGAATGGTAAAGATCGCAGGTATCACGGCAGCTTTAGCCGCTACGCTTCTCCTTGGGGGTTGTAATGAGGAGAAGAAGTATAATGCATTGAAGATGGAAGTTATATCTAGTATTGAAGAAGTAAAGAAGATGGATACTTCTTACAAAGGAAATGATGATGAATATATTCAGAAGATGGAAAAAGCAATTCCTGAAATAGAAAAAATCGAAAAAGATGTGACTTTAAAATTACAAGAAATGGAAAAACTGTCGAAAGACAACGTAAACCTTTCAAATGATTATTTGATTATGAAAAAAGAGGCTCAAAAAATTACGAACAGAAAGTTAAGTGAAGAAGAGTATTTAAAAAAAGCAAAATTTTATTCCACTTATGAATATAAGCGTGTTTTGCCAAATCTTAACTTTATGGAATAATTGACAAAGATTTTTTCTGAATTTGTAAGCCACAAAAACACAAATTTTACATGACGCACTGAGTCACATGGGGAGAGGCACCGAATAGGTGCCTTTTTTTATTGCAAAAAGAAAATTTTTCAGAGTTTGCGAAAAATTTTCGTTTTTTAACGGGGCACGTAGCCGTTTTTGCAAGGTGGTCCATATAAGTTGTTGCGGGGGATGTAAAAACGCAACGGAGGGGATTTTAGAGGTGTTTTCTTGGAGGAGTGTGTTTTGCGATGAGAAATCCCCTCTGTTTTTTGCGTTTTTAGCGTTATTTGCCATTGAATTTGTCGCGCAGGAAGCGGTAAGTGGCTCCGGCGGCTTTGGCAGTGGCGGATGTTACTTTCCCGCCGGTTTTGATTTCCGTGTCTTGTCGGTTCATGGCGTTTTTATAGGTTTTGGCCGCCTGTTGGACGATGTTCCGGTTGGCGGAGGAGACAACCCGTCCCAGCGACCCTTTGTATCCGGCTTTCAAGCCTTTCCCGGCAGCCCCGATGGCTTGCTTGCTTTCGTTTCCGATGTAATATCCGATGCCGCGTGCGACTTTCACGCCCAAAGGTCCGCCCTTGGCGTTGGCCTTCCCGGCGGCGTTCATGACTTGATTAGCACGTCCCATAAAGGCGGAACCCACAGTACCACCTGTTTCAATTTGCCTTTTTTGATAACTGTGGTATAATAAAAACACGGAAAAACGAAAAACATGCTACAAAAAGCACAAACGAAACCCCCGAAGCGGCAACTTCGGGGGTTTCTACTTGTTTTAAGTCCAAGTACGACTATTACAACCATCCATCAATCCAGGAAATCAATTTCTTGACTAGGTAGTGGGCAACTACCTTAAGACCAATGGAGCCCAGGAGACGAAAAACGAAAAACATAACTACACCTCCCTCCTGTTGCAGGATTTGAGGCGGTTGCAACGTATCTATTATACCATGTTAAAATGTTTCTACAGACCAATGAAAAACTACCGAACGCGGTTTTTGTTCGGTAGTTTTTCATTGGAGCCGGGCTTGTCCCGGTGGGGCGTGACTAAAAAGCGGAAGAAAAAAATGAGGGGTATAACTATATAGGGGCAGGTCTCTAAAGTGCCTATACGGCGATTTTAGGAATCTTTTTTTATCGTAACAGACCTCATTTAATACCTTTTATGGCGATTCCGCCAATTTCTCCAAGCCATCGCCGGACTTGTCGGAGTCGATGGCCGCCGATCAGCGCCCTCTAATTGAAGTATATAATTTTGATTCGCCGCCAATAATACAACATTTTTCTGCTTCTCTTCTGACAACTCTTCCCTTATCTTGTTGTTTTCTTGAAGCTGGCGTATTATTTCTTCTTTTAAAGCAGCATTTTCCCGAAGGAGGGTAATCATTTCATAGCTTGTATCTTTAGCATATACAACTCGATGTAAATCAGTATAGCCACGAATTTTATCCATCTGAATCACGGAAAATTCATCAAAAAACATATTTTTCCCATCTCGTGTAATATGCGTTCGATCTGGATCTATTTCATCTCTATGAGACTTAACAAATAATGAAAAGGCTGCCTTTTTAATACCATAGCGATCACAAAGTTCTTGAACACCTCGCATAACAATTCTCCTCCGCATAAATACGCCATTTTTGAATAATAGTTTGAATATCAAACTATTATTCAAACTATACAAAGTTCATCAAACTATATTATATAACAATCGTTTAAATGTTGCACAAATACGCCATTTTTAACAATTGAGGACTCAAACTATACTCAAACTATCTTCAAAACATCCATATTTTTGTAAAATTGAATCAATATAAACATCGCCAATGTTATTTTGATTCCATGAAACATGAGAAGTAAACGACAAAACATATTTGTCACGACCTTCTGCACCGTATACATCACGAACCAAAAGAGGCCTGTGATTTTGGTGCAATGCCCAAATATCTTTCAGCTTTGGGATTCGCCGGGTATCCACCCAACTAGATATAACACCCAAAAATTCATCATTCAAAGCAATAGGCATATATCCCATGGCCTCAAGAGATAATGGAAGATATAAACGAGAGAAATCCTCACGATGTAAATCGTGGAAATGCCCGTGTATATTTATATCTGCCCGATGCCCCCATCGTGGGGCATGAGAAAACAAAACAGTCACACCAGACAACTTCATTACAACAGAATCACATGCAAAATCCCAGCCCATAGCCATATATTTATCAAGCGATTTATCATCGTGGTTACCACGAACCAAAATCTTCTTTCCTGGAAGCGCCAAAAGGCGATTCATCCCTTCCGGGGACCATGAACAATCTCCAAGATGGATCACCGTGTCTTTCGGCTTCACCATTCGTCGCCAATTTTCGCAAATTAAAGACGTGAAATTTTCCGGGCGACCGCAACTCTTAACCATTGCTTTGTGATTAAAATGCGTATCAGTAATAACCCACAACATAATTTATCCCTCCTCCGGCTTCCACGCCCACCACTTATAACAAGTTTTTTTATCAATCCCTGTATCTTTTATACAATCGACCTTCCGCCCGTCTGGATGCGCGACTCGCCATTGATAAACGACTTCATTTTTCGGTTTACGTCCATTTCCATCTCTCCAAGTGTCTTTATGACCATTTATTTCATCTCTGATAAAATTCATAATCTTAATATGTTCTTTTCGTTTCCGTCCATTCCGTTTATTCGGCAAAATAGGAATCCCTGACAATTTTGAAATATCATTACGCGTAAAGCAAAAATACCCTTTGTCGTAAGCTTCCAGTGCGCTATCCACGTCCTTTTGTGTAAACTCATTTTCGTGCGCTAATGCTCGAATTTTCGGAAAAATCACCTGCATATCGGTCTTTAACTGTTTCTTTGAAACGCCGCATTTGACCGCATATATAGCCAAACACATCAAATAAAAATAGCGATGACCGCCGACAACGCTCTGGCCGTCGTCTATTTTTCGCAACCACCAATGATATAAATCTGCCTTACACGTCCAGTG
>CAVEFO010000051.1:0-9585 GCA_963615055.1 Lachnospiraceae bacterium | reverse complement strand
ATGGGGTATTTATAGTGAGCAGTTAGTAGTGAGCAGTGAGCAGTGCAGGTGTCGCCTTTCGGCGACGATTATAAAAAAAGCGGCCGAAGGCCGCCACCGGTTAGCCCTCTTTTGAAAGAGGGTGTCGCGGAGCGCCGGGAGATAGAATGCGCTGAAGGCGCATAAATTCTTGCGAGCGCAAAGAATCGAAATGGGCTGAATGGCTTATCTTGCATGCTAAATGATACTGCTTCTGTTATGCCTCTGCGAGGCATTCTATCTTCCGCCCCTACGGGGCACCTTCTTTCAAAAGAAGGCTTTCAGAGGTGTCGCCTTTCGGCGACGATTTTTTAATATGCGCTGAAGGCGCATCCGCTTTTCCTCAATCCTTACAGCAGAAACGCTCTCACTGGAAACGCCGCAAAGGTGCAGTACGAATCAAGCCCGGCCCCTCAGTACGCATTTTTCCTTCAACTACCCTATAAAAAACTTCTATAGCAGAAAAGGAAAGAAAATCATAGTTTCCTCTTGACAAGGGACAGGGGGGGGGTGGTAGGATGGGGAGGAAAATTTTAACATAGGGGATTGTGTCGATTTTTGACTTTTGAAGGAGGCATATCATGAAGATGAAAATGAAACAGGGGAAACGGATTCGGCTGGCGCTGGCGGTGCTGGCGCTTTGCGTCGGCGGGATGGGCGGAGGCGGCACAGTCCGCGCGGTGACGGGAAATTATTCTGCCGGTAGTGCCACAGCCAGTTCTGATTATGCGACGGCGGTTGGTTATTCTGCGAAGGCAACCAGTACGTATGCCACGGCGTATGGGGCGAATTCGACCGCTTCGGGGAGTCAGTCCTTTGCTATGGGCTACAACGCTAATGCTTCCGGTGGATCGTCCATCGCCATTGGCGGAAATTCGGCTGCGGATTATGCGGCGCGCGCCACGGGTTCCAGTGCGATTGCTATTGGGAATAATACGCTGGCGAGCAGTAATTCTGCGGTTTCTATCGGTCAGGCTTCGCGTGCGGCGGGTTACTATTCGGTAGCTCTCGGCGATAGTTCTGGTGCCTACACCAATTATTCTACGGCGATTGGGTACAAGGCTACTGTCGGCACGAGCGGCACGCCGGGCAGTGGAGGTGTCGGCGGGCTTGCGATTGGGAATTGGGCAAGTGTAGGTAGCACCTCTTATAGCGCGGCGAGTGTCACGGGGAATTTAGGCGTCGCGCTCGGCGCCGCTTCTTCGGCGTCGGCAACAAAGGCCTTGGCTTTGGGCGTCAGTTCGTATGCTTCCGGTGACAATTCTATTTCCCTCGGCGACTCTACTGCGTCCGGCATTTATTCCTTTGCGGTCGGGTCGAATGCGGCGGCGACGGGGGCGAATTCTATTGCCATCGGCGGAAATGGGAATTCCGGTAAAGGTGCGCAGGCGACGGCTGCCAATACGATTGCCATCGGTGATTACTCCGCCGCTTCTGCCAACAGGGCGATTGCGATCGGCGTTAATACGACGGCTTCCGGCAATAATTCTATCGCTATTGGTGGTAATAGCGACACGGGAAACGGCGCGCTGTCGAGTGGTAACCAATCTATATCTATCGGAAATCTATCAAGAGCATACGGTACTGGCTCCTTGTCGTTGGGCCTGTATGCGAATGCGGGTCTCTCGTCTACGGCGGCAGGAACAAATACGGATGCGACGGCGATCGGTGCCTATGCGGAAGCGACGACATTTGGTTCGACGGCGATCGGGGCTTATTCCGATGCGAAGACGGGCCAGTATGCGACGGCTCTCGGCTACTACGCCAATGCGACGGGCTCCCGTTCTATTGCCATCGGGGCCGCTTCCGAGTCGGCGCAAGCGCCTACGGCTTCGGCTGATTACGCCATCTCGGTTGGGAGTAATACGCAGGCGTCCGGGGCGAATTCCATCGCCATCGGCGGGAACACGTCGAAAACTTCCGGGGCGCAAGCGACGAATACGAGTGCGATTGCCGTTGGGAATGTTTCTAAATCAGCGGGATTGTATTCGACGGCAATCGGCGATACGGCGGCGGCGAATACGAATTATTCCATGGCCATCGGGTACAAGGCGACGGTCGGCACGAGTGGGACGTTAAACGCCGGTGGTGCCGGTGGGATTGCCATCGGGAATTCCGGGATTGCTTCCGGTAATACAGCTACTTATGCAGGACCGAGTGTGACGGGGGATTTTGGGATCGCCATCGGCGGCGGTACATCGGCAGGGGGTACCTATGCCATTGCGGTGGGGACCACTACAAAAGCCACCGGATTTGCATCGGTCGCTTTGGGGTATGGGGCTAAGGCCAGTGAAAAGGGTAGTATCGCTATCGGCGGGTACAATGGCGGTGAGACGGTCGCACCGTCAGTCACTGCGGTGTATGGGATTGCTATCGGCGCCAGTGCAAGTTCGGGCGGGAATAGCGGTGTTGCTATCGGTCTGATGGCGAAGGCAGTCGGTAATTATACGACGGCGGTCGGACGATATGCGGAAGCCGGCTTGCAAGAATCATCGGCTTTTGGGGATAATTCGCATGCTTATGCGCAAAGTTCTTTGGCCATGGGGTATTCGGCTACGGTCGGGACGGCGACGACAACGACTACGGACGGAACTACGACGACGACATACGGCACTGCGGGGAAGGGCGGCATTGCCATCGGGAATTACGTCGGATCGGGTAATGCAGCGCCTACTGTTTTGGCTGATTACGGGATCGCCGTGGGGACGAATGCGAAAGTCTATACCGGAGCTTCTTACTCTCTTGCGATTGGTTATAATTCATCTGCAGGTGTCAATAAGGACGGTAGCACTGACGGTCAAAATGCTACTGCTATAGGGTTTAATGCCAATGCATCTGCCAATTACTCTGGGGCTTACGGAAATCAGGCCAGTGCGACCGGCACCGGTTCAGGGGCTTACGGGACTTTTTCTAAGGCTTATACCAATCAGTCTTTTGCGGCCGGTTACGGCGCAACCGTCGGCACGAGTGGCACGACCACGTCGGGCGGTCTCGGCGGCGTCGCAATCGGGAATTCTATTTCTGTCACGCTTCCCGGTGCATCGTCTTCTACTTCTTACGCGGCGCCTACGGTCAAGGCTGATCTGGGGATCGCTGTCGGTTCCGGTTCTGCCGTCAGCGCTGTCTCCGGTGTCGCGCTGGGTACTGTTTCTTCAGCGTCGGGCAATTACGCGACGGCTCTCGGCTATAGCGCTAATGCGGTCGGTACACATTCGATTTCTCTCGGCGATTCAGTCGCGGGCACGTCTGCCAATGGGTATGCGTTTGCGGCCGGGACGAATGCAGCGGCGACGGGGGCGAATTCTATTGCGATTGGTGGGAATGCAACTGCGTCAAGTGGCGCGCAGGCGACGGCAGCAAATGCTATCGCGGTCGGCGGCGCGGCAAAAGCGCAAACACAAGGCTCTGTGGCAATCGGTGCGCTTTCCAGTGCCAATAGCGGGAATTATGCGACTGCCATTGGTAATTATGCTGCGGCTACGGCAGCCACAGCGATTGCAATCGGCGGGCAGGCTTCGGCTGCTTCGGCTGCGCAAGCCTTGTCGGCGAGTGCGATTGCGATTGGGGATAGCTCCAAGGCGCAGGGCACGAATTCTGTAGCGCTCGGCTACAGCTCTTCGGCGGTTGGTGTGAATTCGATTTCTCTTGGCAAGTCCGTGGCCGGGACGTCTACCTTTGGGTATGCGTTTGCGGTCGGGTCGAATGCGTCGGCGACGGGAGAGTACTCCATTGCAATCGGTGGCAGCGCTGAGTCGGGTTATGGTGCGCTGGCTTGGGGTTCGGAAGCGATTGCCCTCGGTAGAAATGCAAAAGCAGTCAGTAATTATACGTTGGCGATTGGACGATTTACAGAAGCGGGGCTGCCGATGGCATCGGCTTTTGGGGCTAGTGCGAGAGCGTATGCGCAACGTTCTTTGGCTATGGGGTATTCGGCCACGGTCGGGACAAAGACGACAGCGGATGATGGCACCGTGACGTATGGTACTTCGGGTCTTGGTGGCATTGCTATCGGGAGTTACTATGATGCGAGCAATGTGGCACCTCTGGTGACGGCGGATTACGGTATCGCGATTGGGACGAATGCGAAGGTGAATGATGGTGCGACGAAGTCTACGGCTGTAGGCTACAGAGCGGTGGTTGCTGCGAATGCCGAGTATGCAACTGCTATCGGGTATTTAACGGACGCCGGCGGCTCTTTTTCCGCTGCGCTCGGCACTGCAGCTCATGCGTATACGAATAATTCTGTAGCGATCGGCCGTGGGGCTGTTGTTGGCACGAAGGGGACGCCGGCTGCCGGTGGTGTCAGCGGGATTGCCATTGGGAGCGCTTCTGGTGCTTCCGGTGTGAACGGGGCTATCACTTCAGTCGATTATGGTATTGCGGTGGGTGCCAATGCCGTTTCTTCGGGTGGCACGTATAATACGGCGATAGGGTATGGTGCGACGGCTACGGCGACCGGCGGATATGCGTTGGCGGTCGGATACGGCGCGGCGGCTACGGGTGAATATACGTCGGCTTTCGGGTATGATGCGGCGGCGTCTGCGCAATCGGCGGTGGCTGTCGGGTATAATTCTGTCTCTTCCGGGTCGGCGGCTGCTGCTTTGGGGACCACTGCGAAGGCAAAGGGAACGAGTGCGACGGCTGTGGGGAATGCCGCGCAGGCATTTACCGATGCTTCGACGGCTATCGGGTATTATGCGACGGTCGGTACGGATGGGACGCCCGGCTCCGGCGGTGTCGGCGGGATTGCCATCGGGAATATGGTCGTTCAGTCTAATGAAAAGGCCGCGTCGGTCACGGCGAATTACGGGATCGCAGTCGGGACGAAGGCGTCGGTGGCGGCGCTCAAGGGGTTGGCGCTCGGCTATAATGCGTCTGCGTCTTCGGCTGCGGGAAGCGGCGTGGCGCTGGGTGACAGCGCAGCGGTGACGGGGAGCCAGGCGACGGCTCTCGGCTACAGTTCTTCGGCGACGGGCACGGGAGCGATTTCTCTCGGTGATTCTTCTGCCGGTGCCAATTATGCGATTGCGGCCGGTACGAGTGCATCGGCCGGGGCGGCGAATACGGTCGCGATCGGCTATAATGCGTCCGCGTCCGTGGCGAGCGGCTTGGCTTTGGGTGACAGCGCTTCGGTGACGTATGCCAATTCGGTGGCGATTGGTGCGAATTCGGCGACGAAGGAAGCGGATTCGGTTTCCGTGGGGTACGAGGCGCCGGCGAATACGAATGCACTGACTTCGACTATGACGCGCACGATTACGAATGTGACGCAGGGGGATTCCGAGCATGATGCGGCGACTTGGGATCAGATCGCGAAGTCGGACCAGGCGCTGAATCTCAAAACGGATGAGGTGAGTTATACGTATACGCCGACGGATGGCGATGCGAAAACGGTATATAAGAATCAAATCGGGACGAATGACGGGACGGTGCTGGCGACGTTCACGCGGATGTCGGCTGTTTCCGACAGTGATTACGGTTTCGTGTCCGGTGTGGATCTTTGGAATGAGACGCGCAAGGATATTTCTTCGACGAATTATATCGCCCAAGCCAATTCGGCAGGTTTGAATCTGTCAAAATTGGATATGAAGATCGGGGCGGCGCAGGGTCTCACCGGCGTATATGATGCCACGGATGATGTGGAGACGCAGATTTACAAGGTCGGGCAGAAGACAATCAAGAGTGTGACGGCCGCGACGTCGGGTTCGGACTCGGACGCGGCGTCCAAGGTGCAGACGTCGACTTTGACGTTCCAAGATGATTCGACGAAGACGATTGCGGTCAAGGGCGAAGGCGCGGTGGCGCAAGATGATGTGCGTCTCATCAATGGGGATACGCTCTACGATGAGACGCGGGCGAATCTCGGATCGAATCAAAATTATATTTCCGCGCAGGATGCGGGGGCGAATCTTCTCGCGCTGGATACGGCGGTCGGCAAGGTGGGAGACGGTACGAATTACATGCTCGCATCTGACGGCACGTCGGCGAAGAGTATTGCGGTCAATCTGACGAAGCTCGACACCGCGATTGGTAAGGTGACAAGCACGGGTGAGGGGGATCTGCATTACATCACGGCGCAGGACGGCACAGCTACCACGGTCGCGACGAATCTTAAAGAGCTCGATGACGCTTTGTATGAGTATTCGAAGATTGTGCGTGTCGGGACGGAAGCGGAATCTGCGACAAATAAGATTTTAATCGGGAATGATGCGACGGCTTTCGCTGATGTGACGGAGATTTCCGTGGCGAAGAATGATGGGACGACGCGGACGGTGAGCGGGGTTTCCAGAGCGACGGAAAGCGGTCAGGCGACGACGTGGGATCAGATCGCGGCGGAAGGAAAGACGATTAAGTTGTCGGAGGATGTGCGCGATACGCTGGATGGCGGCGATACGGTGCAGCATAATCAGATCGCGGCGAATGACGGGACGGTCTTGGCGACGTTCCAGAAGATGGGGAGCGTCTCGAGGACGGATGAGGGTTTCGTTTCCGGTAAGGATTTGTATACGGAGCTGCGCGTAAAGGCCAGCGGGACGTATGTGAAGGTCGGGAATACGACGGAGGAGAATCTGCTGGCGCTGGATAGTGCTTTGAGCGGCGGCGGGATCGTCCGTGTGAATGCGGATAATACGAAGCAGATTGTCGTCGGCAGAAGTACGGAAGATACGGATTATTCCAAGGTCACGAGCATCGATGTGAGTGATATCGATAAGGACGGCAATACGGTCTACCGCACGATTTCGGGTCTGGCGGGTGCGACGAAAAATACGGAGGCTGTGGAATTCAGCCAGATCAATACGGTGGCGCCGACGCGGACGAATGGGACGTATCTGACGTCGACTTTGAATGCGAATGGGACGCTCAATGAGGCCGGGACGGTCGGCGCGAATTTGGCGGCTCTGGATGCGAAGGCGGTCTCGACGGCGACGGGTACGAATACGATCAATTTGGCGGATACGAGTAAGAAATTGGTCGCGAATGACGGCTCGACGCTGGCGACGTTCACGCGTGTGGATACGTCCACGGCGGCGGGGCTCACGTCGAATGATTACGGTTTCGTTTCCGGTGCGGATCTTTATACGGAGACGCGCGCGGCGATTCCGGCGAAGGATAACAATTATATCGCGCAGGGGAGTACGGCGGCTGCGAATTTGAAGGCGCTCGATACGAAGATCGGCGCGGCGCAGGGTGTCACCGGTGTGTATGCAGCGACGGATACGGTCGAGGCGCAGATTGCGGCGGTGGCCGGGACGCGTGTCGCGGGGAATCAGACGGTTTCTTTCGCGGATACGACGGAAGATTCTGCTACGCGGTCGAATGTGATCAAAGATGCAAACGGTAATGTCCTCGTCACGTTCACGCAGGGGGCCGTCGCACAGAATAATAGCAATATGGTGTCCGGCGGTCAGGTCTGGGCGGCGGATGTGGCGAAAGGCCAGACGTTTACGGTGAAGGTCGGCGACAGTGCGGATATTGTCGATAACAGCAGTCAATCTGTCGCGAAGATTACGTTCACGGGGATGACATCTGTTTCTTCGTCGGATACGGGTTTTGTTTCCGGTGCGAATTTGTATAATGAAAATCGTGCCGGGATGACTTCGACAAATTATATCAGTGCAGATCATTCAGCGGCTGTGAATCTCTCTGCTTTGGATGAAGCGCTGGCGGAGCAGTCAAAGATTGTTCGTGTCGGCACGGCGACGGAAGGCACGAGCAAAATTCTCATCGGCCGCAATACGACGGACAGCCATGAATATGACGCTATCGATACGATTGATGTCAGTAATGGCGGTACGAATTATAGGACGATTGCGGGCGTGGCAGCCGGGTCGAATCTGACGGACGCGGCGAATGTCGGCCAGCTCTTGGCGGGCGGTACGTACCAAGCGACAGCCGGGTCGGACGCGGGCGCAGCCGATAAGGTCCAGACGGCGACGCTGTCGTATCGCAATGCGGACTTGACGGAAACGAAAGTGGCCATCGCGATTGCGGGCGAAGGCGCCGTGGAGTCGGGCGATCAGAGATTGGTGAATGGCGACACGGTCTGGAAAGCGGGCGTGAAGAGTGCGACGGTCAATCTTTCTAATGACGGTAATAAAGTCTACACGAATGGAGATACGACAAATCCGCTCCTGACTTTCACGAAGGTGGGAGATACGCTGACGTCGACGGATACGGGCTTCGTTTCCGGTGCGGATCTTTGGAATGAGACGCGTGCGGGTATCTCGCAGACGGATTCGGACAACAATTATATTAAGCAGGGCAATACGGCGGGTGCGAATCTGAAGGAGCTCGACACGAAGATCGGCGTGGCGTACACGCCGGATGCGAGTCTGTATGCGGCGTCGGATACGGTCGAGCAGCAGATTGCCAAAGTGGCGCAGGCGCGCATTACAGAGCAAACTGTTTCCTTGGCCAATACGACGGATACTGATTCGAATCAGACGAATGTGATAAAGGATGCGGCGAACAAAAAACTTGTCACGTTTGCGGCGGGTAGCGTTTCCACAGGCAACACCGGTTTCGTCTCCGGCGGTCAAGTCTGGACGGCGGATATTGCGGAGAATCAGAATTACAGTCTGACGTCTGACAATACGGCAGAAATTAAAAACAATAACAACCAAACTCTGGTGACGCTCTCGGTCACAAAGGGGGCCATCGAAGCGGGCAACAAAGGTTTTGTCGATGGCGACACGGTCTACAACTATGATAAGCCGGTCGCGAAGACGGGCTATAGCCTGACGAATGTGGAGGAGACAGCTTCGACGGGTGTCAATCTCGGCTTGCTGGATGCGGCCCTTGTCGATCAGCAGAGACTCGTTTCCTACGATGCGACCGGAAACGGGACGGTTCGTGTCGGTGCGGGTGAGGGCATTACGGCGGATACCGTTTCCTTCTATGCCAATGACAAGACGACGACCAGAAAGCTCTCCGGTATCACGTATGGCGCGGCGAATAACGATGCGGCGGCATTTGGCCAGATCATCAAAGAGGCGACGAATGCGACGGCGGCAACGGCGGGCGGTGTCCAGACGGCGAAACTCAAATTCAATGATACGACTTTGGATGATCTCTCCATTGCGATTGCCGGTGAGGGCGCCGTGGAGTCGGGCGATCAGAGTCTCGTCAATGGCAATACGGTCTGGAATGAGACGCGTAAGGACATCGACTCGACGAATTATATTTCTCAAAATGCGACGGCGGGTGCGAATCTGACCAAGCTCGATCAGGTGATCGGCCAAGTCACGGGAGCGAAGGGGACGGATTATCACTACATCACGCCGCAAGACGGCACGACGAATACCGTTTCCTCGAATCTCATGGCATTGGACAATAAGATTTATGAGAACTCGAAGATTGTTCGTGTTGGGACAGATGGCAATACGAATCAAATTCTCGTCGGAAACGGTACGGAATTTGCCAATGTCGATACCATCAACGTCAGTAACGGCAGCACGAGCTACCGCAAGATCACGGGCGTGGCGTACGGCGGTGATGATCCCAGCCTTCATGATGCGGCGGCTTACGGCCAGATTGCGAAGACCGGGCAGACCGTCACCATCGGTG
>CAVEFO010000050.1:0-9971 GCA_963615055.1 Lachnospiraceae bacterium | reverse complement strand
TTTTTTAATGCGTCAGAATCATTCGTTTCGTCACATAATTCCAGATTGTCACGACGGCGGCGGCTCCGATTTTGGCGAGCATGTACCAGAGGCCGCAGATTTCTGTGAAGAACCACATGCAGATCTGATTCACGCCGAGCCCCGCGAGGGATGTCACGATGAACCAGAATGTTTTTTTCTTGCTCTGGTTTTGGGCGTGGAAGACGACGGTGACGCAGAGGAGATAATTCACGACGAGGGAGACGGTGAAGGAAATCGCCGAGGAAAAAAGATAGGGGACACCGGCGTATTCGGTCAGATAATAAAGGAGACCGTAGTCCAAAAGGAAGCAGCCGCCGCCGACGAGAAGAAAGCGGATGATTTCCGCCAGTTGTTTATTTTGCATGGAGAGCTCCGTTTCATCAATGACAGATATTTCCGTTTATTATATCATTTTTTACGGTTTTTGTTTTGGCTGTGGTATAATGTGTGATGTATATTTGCAAGAAAGAAATTTTCGATTGGGGAAAGTTTCTTGAAATATTTTAAATCGGAGAAGGAATAAGGAGGCGCGTATGTGCGGGATTGTCGGCTATGTGGGCAAGGGAGAGGCGTCGCATTTTTTGATGGACGGTCTTCGGCGCTTGGAGTATCGCGGATATGATTCTGCCGGGATCGCGGTGTACGAGAACGGCAAGATTCGGATAGAGAAAAAAGAGGGCCGTCTGGCGAATTTGGAGGCGGCGCTTTCGGAGTCTCCGTTGTCGGGGCATATCGGCATCGGGCACACGCGCTGGGCGACGCATGGGCGGCCGAGTGATCAAAATGCGCATCCGCACGGGGATTGCGAGAATCATTTTGTGATCGTGCACAACGGCATTATCGAAAATTACATGGAAATCAAGGAAATGCTGCTGTCGAAGGGGCATGTCTTCCGCTCGGAAACGGATTCCGAGGTAATCGCGCATCTGATGGAAGAGCTGGACACGGGCGATTTCTTGGAAACGGTGCGGAAACTTTTGCCGTATATCACGGGGACGTACACGCTTCTTTTCTTGGATCGCGAGCATCCGGATACAATCATTTGTACGAAAAAGGATAATCCGCTCATCGTCGGGCTGGGCGAGGGAGAAAATTTCATCGCGTCGGATATTCCGGCGATTATCACGCGCACGCGGCGTATTTACGTCCTCTCGGACGGGGAAATTGCGGTCGTCAAAGCGGATGGAGTACAGGTCTTTGATGCGGATGGGCTTCCGATTTCCAAGAAGGTGCAAGAGGTGACGTGGACGGCGGAAGCGGCGGAAAAAGGCGGCTATCCGCATTTCATGCTGAAAGAAATTTATGAGCAGCCGAAGGCGATTCGCGATACGGTGAATATGCACGTCGGGAAGGACGGGCTCGTCGTATTTGAGGATTTGAAGTGGACGCGCGCGGATTTGGAAAAATTTGATCGGGTGCTGATTACGGCCTGCGGGACGGCGTATCACGCGGGGCTCGTCGCCAAGCACTACATCGAGCGTTTCGTCAAAATCCCGACGACGGTGGAAATCGCGTCGGAGTATCGCTACAGCCACCCGCTCACGTCGGAACGGACGCTGGTGATTGTGGTGAGCCAGTCGGGGGAAACGATTGACACGCTCGCGGCACTGAAGGAGGCCAAACGTCTCGGAGCGCTTTCGGTCGCGGTCACGAATTCCATCGGCTCGTCGATTGCGCGGGAGTCGGATTACACCATTTACACGCTGGCGGGTCCGGAAATCGCGGTCGCATCGACAAAAGCGTATACGACGCAGCTGGTCGCGCTTCTGATGCTGGCGCTCTACATGGGGCAAATCAAAGGTACGACGGCAGAGGACGAAGTGCGGCGGCTCGTGACGGAATTGCAGGCGCTTCCGCAATATATCGATGAGGTGCTCGATGCGCGGGAAGCGATGGAAACCTATGCCGATACGCTAAAAAAAGCGCATGATATTTTCTATCTCGGGCGCAATATCGATTATGCGATTGCGATGGAAGGTGCGCTGAAATTGAAGGAAATTTCCTATATCCATGCCGAAGCGTATGCGGGCGGCGAATTGAAACACGGGACGCTGGCTCTCATTACGTCGGAGACGCCGGTGATTGCGGTCGTGACGCAGCAGGAAATCGCTTCGAAGATGTACAGCAATATCCAAGAAGTCCGCACGCGCGGTGCCGAGGTGATCGGAATCGGGTACGCGGAAGATACGGAAATCGGGCGCTATGCATCGGAAACGGTGCGCATCCCGCGCGTCGACGATATCATCGCGCCGGTGCTCTCGGTCATCCCGATGCAGCTTCTGGCGTATTATACGGGAATCCAAAGAGGAAATGACGTGGATAAGCCGAGAAATCTGGCAAAATCGGTGACGGTGGAATAAGATTTTGCGGAGTGCGGTTTGCGATCTGTATTTTCACGCATAGAGACGGAGAAATCAGATGTAAAAGTGAGCAGTGAACAGTGAGCAGTTAGCAGTGAGCAATTAGCAGTTTAGGTGTCGCTTCGCGACGATTTGATAAATGCGGCCAAAATCCTCTACATCGAAAGCCCTCTTTATCGGAAGAGGGTGCCCCGAAGGGGCGGGTGATGGGACGCGAATGCGAAAATGTCGCGAAGCGACACCTTTCCTTCTCATTCCTAATTTTTACGCTTGACGTCTCAAGCTCTGTGAGCCACTTAAAGCCAAGCAGGCCTCCATTCTCATCTTGACCGGCGGAAAATTTTCATGACAAATGCCACGAAGGGGAAGAAGGTACAAAGCTTTGTTTCTCATTACATTTAGGAGGTGTCCGATATGGATGTGGTATTTTCCGGGATTCAGCCCAGCGGCGATTTGACGCTGGGGAATTATTTGGGCGCTTTGAAGAATTTCATTTCCTTTCAGGATGAAAAGGAATGTTATTATTGTATCGTGAATCAGCACGCGATCACGGTGCCGCAGGATCCGAAAGAGCTTCATGCGCGCACGCGGGATTTGGCGGCTCTTTATATCGCTTGCGGGCTGGATCCGGCGAAAGCGACGATTTTTGTGCAGTCGGAGGTACCGGAGCACGTGCTTTTGGGCTGGATGATGATTTGCACGGCGTCAGTGGGCGAGATGGAGCGGATGACGCAGTATAAGTCAAAGGCGCGCAAGGAGGAGAGCAAAGAAGGGTTCATTCCGCTCGGCCTCATGACGTATCCGCCGCTCATGGCGGCCGATATTTTGCTGTATCAGGCGAATTTGGTGCCGGTCGGCGACGATCAGCGGCAACATATCGAGATCACGCGCGATTTGGCGCAGCGTTTCAATTCCCGCTACGGGGAGGTCTTCACGTTACCGGAAATGTGGGCGCCGAAGGGCGGGGCGCGTGTCATGAGTCTGCAAGATCCGACGAGCAAAATGTCAAAATCGGATGATAATGAAACGGCGACGATTCATATGCTGGATGCGCCGGATGCTATCGTGCGGAAAATCAAGCGTGCGGTGACGGATTCTCTGGGACATGTGCATTATGACAAGGACGCGCAGCCCGGCGTTTCCAATTTGATGAGCATCCATGCGGCGGTTTCCGGGAAAAGTTTCGAGGAAATCGAAGCGATGTACGAGGGGCAGGGCTACGGCGTCTTGAAAAAGGATGTGGCGGATTTGGTCGTGGCGGAGATGGCGCCGATCCAAGAGCGCTATCGACAGCTTTGCGGGAGCAGCGAGCTGGACGCCATTTTGGACGCGGGGCGCGAGAAGGCGCAGGCGAAGGCGAGAAAGACGTACGAAGCCGCGATTCATGCGATGGGGCTGTATCGCTGACGCAGAGAAGGAGGGCATCATGATTCTTTCGGGAAAGGAAATCGTGCGCCATATGGGGCGCGAGATTGTGATCGAGCCGTTTCATTCCGCGCAGGTCAATCCGAACAGTTACAATTTGACGCTGGCCGATGAGCTCATGATTTATGATACGCATGAGTTGGATATGAAAAAAAGGAATACGGGCCACATCATCAAAATTCCGGAAGAGGGCTATCTGCTGGAGCCGAATCGGTTGTATCTGGGGCGCACGCAGGAGTATACGAAGACGGAATCTTTTGTGCCGATGCTGGAAGGGCGGTCGTCCGTCGGGCGGCTGGGGCTTTTTATCCACGTGACGGCGGGTTTCGGCGATGTGGGCTTTGCGGGATACTGGACGCTGGAAATGTTCTGCGTGCAGCCGATTCGGATTTATGCCGGCGTGGAGATTTGCCAGATTTATTTCCACACGGTCTTGGGCGAAGCGGACACGTATAAAGAGGGGAAATATCAAAATAATCAGGGGATTCAGCCCAGCCTACTTTACAAAGACTTCGAAAGATAGTATAATAGTGCTCAGTTAAAAACATCGGCTCTGCAAGGAAGCAACGTCGGCGCGGCGGAAACTGCGTCTGTTGCTTCCTTTTGTTTTGGCGGCGAAAGAAATTTCGGCGGGACAGATTTGGCAAAAAGGTCGATGGAGATTGCGGGTGGCGGAGGCCCCGGCAGGATTTAGGGAGGGAAAGAAAATGAACAAAATGATGAAACGCGCTTTGTTGGCAGGTCTGGCTTGTGTGGCGGGTGCCGCGATTTTGACCGGATGCGGCGGCTCTTCCGGGACGAGCAGCGAGAAGAAGTTTCTGAATATCGCGACCGGCGGCACGGCAGGGACGTATTATCCGCTCGGCGGCGCATTGGCCGAACTTTTGAATAAGAATATCCAGGGCATGAATGCGAGCGCGCAGTCCACCGGAGCATCCGTCGCGAACGTGAATATGCTGAAAGACGGCTCGGTCGACATCGCGTTTATCCAGAACGATATCGCGTACTACGCGGCGAACGGCACGGAAATGTTCAAGGACAAGCAGTTTGCCGGCCTTCGCGGGATTGCGGCGCTGTATCCGGAGACGGTGCAGTTCGTCACGACGGCGGATTCCGGGATTAAATCCATCAGCGACATCAAGGGGAAGAAAGTCGCCGTCGGTGCATCCGGCTCCGGCGCGGAAGCGAATTGCCGCCAGATTTTGGCCGCTGCCGGTATCACCTATGATGATATCAGCCCGCAGTATCTCTCCTTCGGTGAAGCGGCTGACGCGCTGAAGGATGGAAACGTCGATGTGGGCGTCGTGGTTGCCGGTTTCCCGACGGCTGCGATTCAGGATCTCGGTGCTTCGAAGTCGGCTGTCGTCGTCGATATCGATGAAGCGATTCAGCAGAAATTGAAAGAACAGTATTCGTATTTCACTCCGATCACGATTCCGGCCGGCACGTATCCGGGACAGGAAGCGGATGTGAAGACGGTCGCCGTGAAATGTGTCATCGTCACGACGGATAAGCTGGACGATACGATGGGCGAAGCGGTCGCGAAGGCGATTTACAACAATCTGGACCGCATGAAGAGCGCTCACGCCGTCGGCAAGTATATCACGAAGGACACCGCGCTCGAAGGGATGTCCATCCAGATGAATGCCGGGGCGGAAAAGTTCCTGAAGAATTGATTTGAAAAAGAAAACACTCCTGTATGCGGCGATACTCATTTTTACGGGGGTCGCCGCATATTTTGTATCCGGCCCGTATCTCTTCGGGCAGACGAAGGACGGATGGCTTTTTGTCCGGCGCGTTTCCCCCGGATTTCCTCTGAAATGGGAATATCGACATTCCGTCATGAAGACGCATATCGAGGAATATCTGGCGGTGAACGAAGCCGCTGACGGGCTGATCCTGCACGCGACGAAATACCAATCTATGGGTGTGGGGCTCCCGTTTTCGGAAGGTGACGGGCATTTTCGGCAAGAGGGGCCTTGGTTCATCTTGGACGATATGGAACGACCGTATCCGACGCTTTCCCTCCGGAACGGCGTTTCCAATGACGGCGTCCTGACGGTGGGGGATACGCCGTATCGCTTGGCGGATCTGATGCCGCTGGGCACGGAGCTGTATCTCTATGTGGCTCCTTTGTATAAAGGATTTTGGATGAAAAAAGTGATGCATTAAGGAAACGCTGACTGAATCGTTATCTGATTTTGCGATACAATCAGCGGTTACGAAGATTTTGGGAGGTGATCCGGTTGGACGACTTGAAAGAAAAAGCAAATCTCGAAGAGGGCGCGCGCGAAGACGGCACCATGTCCGAGGAATTGCAGGAAAAATTGAAGAAACTCGACAAGGAATCCAACACAGTGGAGTATGGCGGCATTTGGGCGAAAATTATCGCGTATCTGTGTATTGCCTTCTCGCTTTTCCAGCTCTACACGGGGCTGATGGGGACGTTTGACGCGATGATTCAGCGCGCGGTCCACCTGTCTTTCGGGATTTCTTTGGTCTATCTGCTTTGCCCGACGAAGCGTTCGCGCATCAAGGGCGGCAGTGTCCATCCGTTGGATCTCATGTTGGCGCTCTTGGCCGTCATTCCGCCGATTTATATCTTGTTGAATTACCAGCAGCTCATCCTGCGCGCGGGGACGGTGACGCCGGCGGATGTCGTCATCGGCTGTCTCGGGATTGTCATGGTCATCGAAGCGGCGCGGCGCATTGTCGGTCTTCCGATTGTTGTCGTCGTGCTCGGCTTTTTGGCCTACGGGTTCTTGGGCCCGTATATGCCGGGACCCTTGGCGCATCGCGGGCTTAATCTCGATCAGATGGTGGCACACCTCTTCTTTACGACGGAAGGCATCTTCGGCATCCCGATGGGCGTTTCTTCGACCTTCATTTTCCTCTTCATCCTCTTCGGCGCGTATCTGGAAAAGACCGGGCTCGGGAAATTCTTCATCGATATCGCGAACGCCATCGCCGGCTGGGCATCGGGCGGGCCGGCTAAGGTCGCCGTACTCTCTTCGGCGCTTGAAGGCACCATTTCCGGTTCGTCCGTCGCCAATGTCGTCGGCTCCGGCGCGTTCACCATTCCGATGATGAAGAAACTGGGCTACAAGAAAGATTTTGCGGGCGCCGTCGAAGCCGCGGCCTCCACCGGCGGGCAGATCATGCCGCCGATCATGGGCGCAGCCGCTTTCCTCATGGCTGAATTTGTCGGCATTCCGTACATGGAAGTCGTCAAAGCGGCCGTCGTCCCGGCGATTCTCTATTTCCTCGGCGTTTTCCTCGGCGTTCACTTCGAAGCGAAGAAGAACAATCTGAAAGGCACGCCGCGGAGCCAACTTCCCTCCTATGCGCGCATCATGAAAGAAGAAGGACATCTGGCCATTCCGCTCATTGCGATCATCGGCCTTCTGTCTTCCGGGTACACACCGATGAAAGCGGCGCTGGCCGGGATTGTTATTTCCATCGCGACCGCCATGCTCCGGGCGAATACCCGCATGACCTTCGGTGACATTGTGGACGGTCTCATCAAGGGCGCACGCGGCGCTTTGGGCGTCCTCATCGCCTGCGCCAGTGCCGGGATTATCATCGGTGTCGTTACCAAGACCGGCGTCGGGCTGAAACTGGCGTCCGCGCTTGTCGATATTTCCGCCGGAAACTTCCTGCTTCTTCTCTTCTGCACCATGATCACCTCGCTCATCCTCGGCATGGGCGTCCCGACCACGGCGAATTACGTCATCACATCGACCATTGCGGCGCCGGCGCTCATCTCTTTGGGCGTGCCGATTTTGGCGGCGCACATGTTCGTCTTCTACTTCGGCATCATCGCCGACATCACCCCGCCTGTCGCGCTGGCGGCCTTTGCGGGTGCGGCCATTTCCGGCGGCAATCCCATCAAAACGGGGATTAACGCCTCAAAGCTGGGCATAGCGGCCTTTATCATTCCGTATATGTTCGTGATTAGTCCCGCCATGCTCGGTATTGACGCGACATTTATTGATGTCCTGCAGACCACTTGCACGGCCATCATCGGTATGATTGGGATCAGCGCCGCGATGATCGGGCAATTCCTCACCCGTGCGAAATGGTACGAGAGAATCATTCTTTTCGCCGGCGGCATCTGCCTCATCGATCCGGCCATGTACACCGACCTCATCGGCGTCGGCGTCCTGGCAGCCGTGGGTGCGTTCCAATACATGCGCAAAAAAGCGGCGGCATAATGATAATCTGAAAACAGGAGCTCTTTGGGGTTCCTGTTTTTTGTTGAAAGGGTTCAAAATGAATGACAGCCAAAATCGGAAACGTGTGACCTTGATCACGACGGGCGGCACGATTGCCATGCGACGGGACGAGGAAACGGGAAATCTTGCGCCCGCGCTGTCCGGCGAAGACCTCTTGCGGGCACTTCCCGAAATGTCGGCGGCTGTTTCCTTGACCATCCGAGAATTTTCCAATATCCCCAGCGAATACATGACGCCCTCTATGATGCTTCGTCTTTCTCGTATGATAGAAACGGAAGCGGCGGGGGCGGACGCCATCGTTGTGACGCACGGCACCGATACGATGGAAGAGACGGCCTATTTCTTGTCGCTCGTCCTGCAGACGGAGAAACCCGTGATTCTGACCGGCGCCATGCGAGACCCTTCAGCGCCGGATGCCGACGGTCCGGCCAATCTCTCCTTGGCGGTGCGAGCCGCTTGCGATGAAAATGCATGCGGTCGCGGCGTCCTCGTCGCCATGCACGGAAAAATCTGGAACGCGCGAAACGTTTCCAAGCGCCACGCCAATCGCGTCGATGCCTTCGATACCGCGGATGGCACGCCCGAAGCGACGGCGAGTGAGACGGAAATTTCTTGGAAGAAACGGGAAACGAAAATGTCCGGCGCGGAAAACAACGAGAAACTGTCCCCGCGTCACATGGAGAGCCGCGTCTGGATCGTCACATGCGCCGCCGGCACCGAAGAAGACATCCTGCGCTGCGCCCTTTCCGAAAAAGTCGACGGCGTCGTCGTGGAAGCTCTGGGCTGTGGCAACGTCCCCGAAGCCGTCGCGACCGGTATCGCGAAACTCACCGCAGCCGGCATCCCCGTCATCCTCACCACAAGAATCGGCGCCGGCCAAGTCCAAAGAGAATACGCCGGAAAAGGCGGCGTAGCTGCATTGGAAGCAGCCGGCGCTATCCCGGCCGGCGCCCTTTCCGGCCACAAAGCCAGACTCCTCCTGATGGCGGCGATTGGCAGCGAAAAGACGCAGGCGGAAATTTCAGATATTTTCAAGAAAAGAAGCTTGACAGAAATGCCGGTAGGCGATACAATATGCGAGTATCAGTCGCGAGACCGATACCGTGCGAGAGCACAAGGGCATCATGGAGAGGTGTCCGAGTGGTTGAAGGTGCATGATTGGAAATCATGTTGACGGCGAATACCGTCACGGGGGTTCGAATCCCCCTCTCTCCGCCAAAAAGAAAGAGTCTGTCTAATAAACGGGCTCTTTTTTCTTTGCACTTTTTGTCTGACAATTTCCGTCAGACGTGCGTTTGTCTGACCTCTGTCTGACAAAATCATGTAAAAAGCGAAATGACAGGCAGTTTTTCAAAATTGATAACAAACGATGACAAGGTATCAATCTTGCATCGACGATCTTATTGGCTGGAGGAATTGGCACAAGTTTGCTTTTTTGTAAAATCTTTTTTATAATAAGTACATCGTTATGGGAAAATCTCCCGCAATTTTTTTACGAGAGAGGATGGAAAATGATGAAAAACCAAATGAAGAAACTGATGATGGGGTTCGCGGTGCTGGGTGCGACGATGGCTTTTGGCGTTTCTGCCGAAGCAGCCGTCGATATGGCCGGCGCGAAGGAGATTGCATTCCGTCATGCCGGTTGCACGGAAGCGGATACAAGAAATCTGCATGTGGAACAGGAGCGGACGCACGGCATTTTGATTTATGAAGTTGAATTCCGCGTCGGCAATACGAAATACGAATACGAGATTCGCGAGGACACCGGAGAGATTATCGAATATTCTTACAAGAGCAGATAAAAAATTCTATAAGAGCAGAAAAAGCGGAAAGATTACGAAAGAAGTAATCCTTCCGCTTTTTTGCGTCGAGAAATTTCCGAAATTTTTCAAAAAAGTATTTGACAAAGAAAATTTGATGTGATAGACTA
>CAVEFO010000049.1:0-10219 GCA_963615055.1 Lachnospiraceae bacterium | reverse complement strand
ATAGGCTTGAATAGGCTTGTGGGGCTTTTTTGTCATGCGCAAGATAGTTGTTAGTAATTGGTTTTTGGCTGTTGGTTTTAGCAGCACCATCAATGGTGATAAATTTTTACAAATGCAATAGTAAATTCTTGAAAGCGGAAATAAAATTTTTCTATAAGGGAAAAAGCAAGAAGAATCTATTGATTATGATAAAATAAATGTAAAGGGAATATTTTTCTGGGAATATGGTATATTTTCGCACGAGATAGGAATATAGAAATATTCTATTTACCGATTTTTGTGAAGGAGAGGCCGGAAAATGGAAGAATGGATGGCGCATATTTCAGAAGACGGCGAGCGGGCGCAAAGTGTGGATGCGCATGAATGCGGCACGGCGGCATTGGCGCGAGAATTTGGAGATGTTTTCGGGCTGGGAAATCCGGCCGCGGCGATAGCGCGTAACCATGATGCCGGAAAATTCGGCGCGGATTTTCAGAAATATATTCGCGGTGAGCTTTGCCGACGGGTCGATCATTCCACGGCGGGTGCCAAATATCTGTGGGAAAACAAGAAAACATTTGCGGAGATGAGCGTGCTTGGTGCATTTTGCATTTCCGGTCATCATTCCGGTTTGCTTGACAGAGGGACAAACGTGTCCGAGGCGGGAGATCCCACGCTGCTTGGAAGAATGCAGAAGGAAATTCCCGGATATGAGGAGATAAAAAAACATATTTGTTTTGAGGGCAGCGCGACGAGAGATGCGATCAGAAATTTTATTTCCGGAGAGAAATGGGACGATGCGGAATGGATGATGCTGACGCGGATGCTTTTCTCCTGTCTGGTGGACGCAGACTTTTTGGATACGGAGCAGTTCATGCAAGGAAACGGAAGGAAGCGGGACGGTTTTCCTTCTTTGGATGTCCTGCATGAGAATTTTTTTAAAAAATTGTCCCGTGATGGGTATCTGCAGGGGAAAACGCCAATCAATGAAAAACGTGCGGAGATTTTGAAATTGTGCATTCAAAAGGGATCCGGAGCGCCCGGTTTGTATACCATGACGGTGCCGACCGGAGGAGGAAAAACGATTTCTTCTTTGGCGTTTGCGTCAGAGCAGGCCAAGACGCATGGGAAGAAGCGAATTATTTACGTCATTCCCTATTTGGCGATTATCGATCAGACGGCGGAAGTCTTTCGTGAGTTTCTGGGGAAAGACGCGGTTTTGGAGTGCCACAGCAATGTCAATTACGAGGGATCGGGCGATGCGGAAGGGGAACGTGACTCTTTGGCAGAACGTATGAAATTGGCGATAGAGAATTGGGATGCACCGCTCATTGTGACGACGAGTGAACAATTTTGGGAATCGCTGTATGCCAATCGGACGTCCAAGTGTCGGAAATTGCATAATATTGCCGAAAGTGTCATTATTTTTGACGAGGCGCAAATGATACCCGTCGAATATTTAACACCTTGTCTGCAGGCATTGGAACAGCTCATACGGGATTACGGCTGCACGGCGGTGCTGTGCAGTGCGACACAGCCGACATTGGGACCGTATTTTAAAAAGACGAAATCTACGGAAATCATCGAAAATACGGAAGAATTGTATCAGTTTTTCAAGCGGGTCACATTTCAAATCGACGGAGAAAAAACGTATGAAGACATCGCGGCGAATATAGATGGCTCCAATCAGGCGCTCTGCATTGCGTCCACGAAAAAAGAGGCTAAGGAAATTTTTGATCGGGTCGCGGATAAAGATTGTTTCTATTTATCGACGAATCTTTGTCCGGCACATCGCAAAGAAGTGATCCGGGCAATGAGGGGGCGGCTGAAAAACGGTGATCCGTGCCGCGTGGTATCGACGAGTGTGATTTCCGTCGGTGTGGACATTGATTTCCCGGTCGTGTATCTGGAATACACCGGTCTGGACGGATTGATTCAGGGAGCCGGGCGTTGTAATCGCGAGGGGAAGCGGTCGGCTGAGGGCAGCGTGGCACATGTGTTTTGGACGGAAAAGAATCGAGAAAGTCCATTTATGAAAAAGGAGAAACAGACGACCGATTTCGTCTGTGGAAAGTATGCCGACATTTCGGCACCGGAAGCTATTCACGAGTATTTCCGCGTCCTCTATCAAAACAGTGAGGGAGGTTTCGACAAAGCCCGGATTGCCGAGAAGACGAAAAATTGGGAATTTGCGCAAATTGGAAAAAGCATGAGACTGATTGCCGACGATACGAAGCCGGTATTCATTCGTTACGACGAAAAAGCAGAGGAAATATGGGAGGAACTTAGTCGCGGGATACGGACGCGAGAACTGATGCGCCGGGCCGGACAGTATATCGTCAATGTGCGATACAGTTCTCATCCACGCGTGGAATCAGATTTTTCAAAATTACTGAGCCGAGGAAAGATTTCCTATTTTGAAAACGATGCGGAATTGGCGTATTTGGTCGATTCGGGGGATTATGATGCCCGTTTCGGGATTGTCACAGACATTCAAGAAGGCGAAGGCATTTTGTGGTAGAAAGGAGCAAGGTATGGCTTACGGAATCCGATTGGAATGTTGGGGAGATTACGCTTGTTTCACCAGGCCGGAAATGAAAGTCGAGCGGGTGTCGTATGACGTCATGACACCCTCGGCGGCGCGGGGGCTTATAGAGGCGATTTATTGGCATCCGGGACTGCGATATGTAATCGACGAAATCGACGTCTTGCGTCCGATTCGTTTCACGAATGTACGAAGAAATGAAGTGAAAGCAAAATTATTGGCTTCCGATGCTATGACGAAAGCGAAAAGCGGGGAAGCGCTGTTTTTGTCTACAAAAGAGAATATCGCGCAACGTGCGGCGACGATTTTGCGGGATGTGCGGTACTGTATTCATGCCCATTTTGAGATGACGGACAAGGCGAATGAAGGCGACAATCCGGGGAAATTTCAAGATATATTGTGTAGGCGGGCACGGAAAGGGCAATGTTTTCATCAGCCTTGCTTCGGATGTCGTGAATTTCCGGCTAATTTCCGTCTCGTGGAGGAGGGCGAGACCGTGACATCGATTCCGGAGACGCGACCATTGGGGTATATGCTCTATGATATGGATTTTCGTGATCCGTCGCACATTGTGCCGATGTTTTTCAATGCCAAGCTGGAAGCGGGGGTATTGGATTTGAGGAATTGCGAGGTGAGACGATGATATTGCAAGCATTGTTACAACTGTATGAATCGCTGGTTCGGCAGGAGAAAGTGGCGGCGGAAGGTTGGGATAAAGCCAAAGTTTCACATCGGATACTGCTCAGTGAAGCCGGAGACATCGAAGGAATCATTTCGGCGAGAGTCGCTGTCATGAGAGGGAAAAAAGAGGTGGAAATTCCGGCGGAAATGTTGGTACCGCTGCCGGTCGTTCGTTCATCCGGGGTGAAAGCGAATTTCCTCTGCGATAACGCATCTTATTTTCTGGGAATCGATGACAAAGGGAAACCGGAGCGGACAAAAGAATGTTTTACGGCCGCGAAAGAATGGCACCATCTGATTTTAGATTCTTGTCAATCTGCGGCGGCACGGGCTGTGCTGAATTTCTTTGATCGCTGGGATATTGATAAAGCTAAGGAAAATCCGTTTATTTTGCGAAATATGGAAGATATTTTGGGGGCGAGCAATTTTGTTTTCCAAGTAAACGGAACAGATGTACAAGAAGATCCGGAGGTCAGAGAAATATGGCAACGGTATTGCGAAAGCGGGAACGGAAGCGAAGAAAATTCTTGCGGAACTTGTTTGGTGACGGGGAAAGGAAATCAAAAAATTGCCATCACGCACAGCAAGATTAAAGGTGTTTTCGGAGCCCAAAGCAGCGGAGCCAGTCTGGTGGCATTCAATGCGGCGGCATTTTGTTCATACGGTTATGACGGGGATCAGGGTAAAAATGCACCAGTTGGAGAGTATGCCGCGCTGGCATATGTCAAAGCGTTGAATTATCTTTTGTCGGATTTTAAGCATCGGGAAATTTTGGGAGATACGACGGTCGTCTATTGGTCGGAACATGCGGAAACGGAATACCAAGATTGCATGAGCGCGATGCTTGATGATGACGATTTGATCGATGAGGCGACGCTGAAACAAATCATGCAAAATATGAAAGACGGGAAACCGTCTTCGCTGCAAGGAATCACAATATCGCCGGAAGAGCCGTTTTATGTTTTGGGATTGGCACCGAATGCCGCGAGGATTTCCGTCCGTTTCTTTATGAAAAATACATTCGGGGAAATGATGCGAAATTTGATCGCACATCAGGAGCGCTTGCAAATCGTGCACGCGCCTTTTGAAAAAGATTCCGTCAAAATATGGATGATTTTGAAAGAAACGACAAATCCACATGGGACAGATTCGGCGATACCGATTCTGGCCGGAAGTTTTCTCCGGGCGGTATTGACCGGCGGAAAGTATCCGGCAGCGGTTTTTCAAAGCATCATGATGCGGATTCATGCCGATTTGGAAATCAATTATGTGAAATCGGCTTTTATCAAAGCGTATTTATGGCAAAATGGTCAAAAGAAATGGAGGGACATGATTCAAATGGCAGTGAACAAGGAAACAAAAGAAATCTCCTATGTATTGGGACGGCTGTTTTCCGTATTGGAAAACGTTCAGGAAAGAGCGAATCCGGGCATCAATGCGACCATCAAGGATCGGTATTTCAATGCGGCCTGTGCGACACCGGCGGTGACATTTCCCGTTCTTTTCAAGCTGAGCAATGCGCATCTTCGGAAGTTGGAAGGCGGGCAAGCGGTGTATTTTTCCAAGAAGATACAGGAAATGCTGGATAAAATCACCATGCCGGATGTCGGGCATCCGTTTCCGAAGCGGTTGACACTGGAAGAGCAGGGGGCTTTCGTTCTCGGTTACTATCAGGAAACACAGGCACGATATACGAAAAAGGAGGAATCTGAAAATGAGTGAGAGCGCGGAAGAAAATCAATGGGGGACGCTTTTTCAATCTGCAGAAAAATCGAATTCGGTGGCAGCCGAGAAAGGAAGGAATGAGAAAATGGAAGGAGCGATTCGGAATAAGTATGATTTTGTAGTGCTGTTTGACGTGACGAACGGGAATCCCAATGGAGACCCGGATGGCGGTAATATGCCTCGTGTTGATCCGGAGACGGGGTTGGGGCTTGTGACGGATGTATGTCTGAAGCGGAAAATCAGAAATTATATTGAGGCGGCGAAAGATGGAGAAACGGGTTATCGAATTTACATCAAAGAAGATAGGCCGCTGGAGTCGTCGGATAAAGAAGCCGTCGAATATATCGGGCAAAAAGACTTGAAAGACATCAAGAAAAAAGATCCGGAGGCGGATCGGAAAATTCGTGATTTTATGTGTAAAAACTTTTTCGACATCCGCACTTTCGGCGCTGTTATGACGACATTTGTCAAAGAAGCGTTGAATTGTGGGCAGGTACGGGGTCTGGTACAGTTGGGGTTTGCACGTAGCATCGATCCGATTGCACCGCAGGAAATCACATTGACCCGTGTCGCGATTACGACGGAAAAGGATTCGCAGAATAAAAGCACGGAAATGGGTCGGAAACATATCGTCCCCTACGGTCTCTATCGGGTAGAAGGCCATGTTTCCGCGAATTTGGCCAGAAAAACGACAGGATTTTCGGAAGAAGACTTGGAACTTTTGTGGCAAGCCATCATTAATATGTTTGAAAATGATCATTCCGCGGCCAGAGGAGAAATGTCTGTGCGGGAATTGATTGTCTTCAAGCATGACAGCGAGCTGGGGAATGCACCGGCCTATCAGCTCTTTGAAAGGGTGCAAGTAAAAAGGAAAGATCCCGATCAGCCGCCGCGTGCGTACCAAGATTACCAAGTGGAAGTCGATACGGAAAATTTACCGCAGGGAGTCATTTGCGAGCGGAAAATATGAGCTATGCCGAGGATGAGTACCTGATGATTTCCGGCATACAGCATTTTCTCTTTTGTCGGCGGCAATGGGCGCTGATTCATATCGAGGGGCAGTGGGCAGAAAATCGATTGACGGCGGAAGGGGAAATTGTGCATCGAAATGCCCATCAAGAGAATTTTTCGGAAAAACGCGCCGGGCTTTTGACGGTGCGCGGGCTTCGGGTTTCCTCTTCGCATCTGGGGTTGAGTGGACAGTGCGATGTCGTGGAATTTTCGGAAGCAGAGGATGGGGCTGTCCTGAAAGGGCATCGGGGATTTTGGGAAGTCGTTCCGGTCGAGTACAAGCGTGGAAAGGACAAGGAGGACGAGTCCGACATAGCCCAGCTGTGCTGCGAGGCGATGTGCTTGGAGGACATGCTCGGCTGTGAGATCCCGTATGGGTATCTGTACTATGATGCCATCCGGCGGCGAAGAAAAATCGAATTGACGGAAGAATTGCGGCAGCGGATCCGAGACACAGTGGCGGAAATGCACGCCTGTTTCCGTAGAGGACACACGCCGAAAGTCAAGACTTCAAGGAAATGCCAATCTTGCTCCGTCAAAGAAATTTGTCTGCCGGTGCTGTGTAAAAAGATGTCCGCTGCGGCGTATCTGGAAGCGGCACTCGGGGAAGATTTGCCCGCCGAGAAGGAGGGAAAGCCATGCGAAAACTCCTGAATACCCTCTTCGTGACGTCCGATGATCTCTATCTGTCGCTGGAAAACGAGAATATCGTCGCATGGCGGGAGCAATCGGTCGTACAGCGCATCCCGCTTTTGAATTTGGAAAGTATTTACGATTTTTCCTATCGGGGCGCAAGTCCGGCCCTCTTGGGAGCCTGTGCCGAGCGGCATATCGGATTTGCGTTTCTGACGCAAAACGGGCGATTCCTAGCGCGGGTCGTCGGAGAAAATGTCGGAAATATTTTGCTTCGAAAAGAACAATATCGCGTATCGGACGACGAGGAAAAATGTTTGCCTTTGGCAGCGCCGATGATTGCCGGCAAGATTCTGAATGCCAGAAATGTCCTTTTGCGGGCGCTTCGGGATCATCCTCTGTCCTTTGAGAGAGACGAATTTGATTCCTGCGCACGGGAAATGCAACGCTCGGCGCGAGAGGCCCACGGTGCAAAATCACTTGGCGAGCTCCGTGGTATAGAAGGGAATGCGGCACAAATGTATTTCTCTCTCTTTGACCGGATGATTTTGTATGACAAGAAACATTTCTTTTTCCGGGGCAGGACGAAACGTCCCCCGCTGGATCGCGTCAATGCTTTGCTGTCCTTTGCCTATACGATTCTGGCGCACGATTGCGCTTCCGCTTTGGAAGCGGCAGGGCTGGACGCCTATGCCGGATTTTTGCACCGAGACAGAGCCGGGCGGCAGTCCTTGGCACTGGATCTCATGGAAGAACTTCGCGCCGTCTATGTGGATCGGTTTCTCCTGACCTTGATCAACAATCGCATTGTGCAAGCCAAGCATTTCCGCGTGACGGAAGACGGAGCGGTTTTGCTTGGAGACGAAGGGAGGAAGCTGTTTCTTACGAAATGGCAGGAGAGGAAACGGGAGTCCATCACGCATCCGTTTCTGGGAGAAAAAATCTATTGGGGGCTCATTCCCTACGTGCAAGCACTGCTTTTGGCGAGAACGCTTCGCGGCGATTTGGATGGATATCCGCCGTTTTTGTGGAAATAGAGGAAAGGAGAAAAACTATGCTTTTGCTGGTCACTTATGACGTCAGCACGACGACGGCGGCGGGGCGGAAACGCTTGCAAAAAGTGGCCAAAAGCTGTGTCTCGTACGGGCAGCGGGTACAAAATTCCGTTTTTGAATGTTCTCTCGATGAGGCGCAAGCGGTGGAACTTCGGGCAAAACTGGAAAGTCTCATCGACAAAGAAACAGACAGTCTTCGCTTTTATAATCTTGGGAACAACTATCAAAAGAAGATCGTCCATATCGGATGTAAAAAATCTTTCGATGCTGAAGCTCCGATGATTTTATAGAGCGAAGTTAAAGTGCACAGAAAAAATTTTCACGAAGTTGTCGGGAAAAACAGAGCATAAAATTCCGGTTCGCGAAAAAGGCTGTGCAAAGCATGGTGAAAAAAGGATTTTTTTGCTATGCTGTCGCACCCCACGCGGGGTGCGTGGATTGAAATAACAGAAGGCCTTTTTGACGTTCAGAGCCGCGTCGCACCCCACGCGGGGTGCGTGGATTGAAATAGCGACAGAAATCAAATTGTGAGACTATGGCTTCGTCGCACCCCACGCGGGGTGCGTGGATTGAAATCAATTTTCGGGCGCACTTTCGGGATAAATAACCATGTCGCACCCCACGCGGGGTGCGTGGATTGAAATGCCGCTGGGGGCGTGTAAAAAACGTGGTTTTTAAGTCGCACCCCACGCGGGGTGCGTGGATTGAAATAAAACTCGTTGTATCGTTCCATCTGTCAGACGGGACGTCGCACCCCACGCGGGGTGCGTGGATTGAAATCTTGGCACGAAACGCCGCCGCCGAGCGTGAAGCGGTCGCACCCCACGCGGGGTGCGTGGATTGAAATAATCCGAGGTCAACCGCCGGATAACAGTCGAATCGTCGCACCCCACGCGGGGTGCGTGGATTGAAATTTAAATCGCTTTGGTCGGCTTCCGAAAAAAAGCGAGTCGCACCCCACGCGGGGTGCGTGGATTGAAATGACACGGTTTTCCGTCGAATGTGTAAATGCGCATGTCGCACCCCACGCGGGGTGCGTGGATTGAAATCCCCTTCGCCGTCGGGGAAAATGAGGCAAGACGGGGTCGCACCCCACGCGGGGTGCGTGGATTGAAATGATGACAAGCTCCGCATCACGATTCGGAATCCGAAGTCGCACCCCACGCGGGGTGCGTGGATTGAAATACGTATGAAGGAATCCCGTTGTCGACGCAAACGGGTCGCACCCCACGCGGGGTGCGTGGATTGAAATCAATGCCACTGTCACGCTGATAGCCAGAGACGGGGTCGCACCCCACGCGGGGTGCGTGGATTGAAATGGCGGCGCTTCCTTCCGCCTCGTTATACGTGATGGTCGCACCCCACGCGGGGTGCGTGGATTGAAATACCAGTGCCCACGCAAGCGCGCCAATCGCCAGCGCGTCGCACCCCACGCGGGGTGCGTGGATTGAAATATAATCCACGCCGTGCCCGTATTCGTTCGTCGTGGTCGCACCCCACGCGGGGTGCGTGGATTGAAATAGTCTTGCACCAACCTGACGAGCGTTGACTTGCCGTCGCACCCCACGCGGGGTGCGTGGATTGAAATCTATGGGTATATCAAATTCCACACGCCGAACACCGGTCGCACCCCACGCGGGGTGCGTGGATTGAAATCTCCGACGCTTTGGCCGCTGTTTCGCTTGCCGCCGCGTCGCACCCCACGCGGGGTGCGTGGATTGAAATGGCAATGATGAAATTACTCCCGTCGCAAAGATTTGGTCGCACCCCACGCGGGGTGCGTGGATTGAAATCATTTTTGCGCCCTCCTTAATCATGCACACATAAGTCGCACCCCACGCGGGGTGCGTGGATTGAAATCAGAAAATGCCGCGCCGTCCCCTTGGCAGTATGCGTCGCACCCCACGCGGGGTGCGTGGATTGAAATCCTCTTCGCGGTCATAATGAAGGAGATATAACTCCGTCGCACCCCACGCGGGGTGCGTGGATTGAAATGACGAGGATGATTTTGTTACCCTTTGGCTGGAAGCGTCGCACCCCACGCGGGGTGCGTGGATTGAAATTTTATACAATCCGCCAGCTGCTCCTTGTAATTCGTCGCACCCCACGCGGGGTGCGTGGATTGAAATATAGAAACGGAAATGGAAATTTTGGAATTGAAAAAACGTCGCACCCCACGCGGGGTGCGTGGATTGAAATACGGAAGCGGCGATTGACAAAATCGATCGATTGCGGTCGCACCCCACGCGGGGTGCGTGGATTGAAATTCTTCTCTCACAAATTCACGCCATAAATCAATAAGTCGCACCCCACGCGGGGTGCGTGGATTGAAATCATGGTATACATTCCTTTCTGCCGTATCGGCAACGTCGCACCCCACGCGGGGTGCGTGGATTGAAATCCGACTGTGCTCTCGCGCTGGCGCAACAAATACCCGTCGCACCCCACGCGGGGTGCGTTGCACTTGTCAATATATTTTGGACACGAAAACGAAAATAATGGACAAGGGATGATCAATCTTGGACTTCATCGGCGGGTGCATGCATCAATCTGTACTCTACCGGCGTCATATAGTTGAGCGTATAGGAAG
>CAVEFO010000048.1:0-12469 GCA_963615055.1 Lachnospiraceae bacterium | reverse complement strand
CGCCATCGGAAAATTTCAAACAGGCGGGCCTCCTTGCGCGTCGCTTGGCTGCTCACAAAAAATCGGAAACAGCGGCCTATAAATTATAGAAGGCCGCCATCAACAAGGGCCGCGCTATGGGGCGCGGACTTTTGTGCGATCTATGGTCTTTTCACATGGAGTTTTGTCTGTCTTGTTTTTGCCACAAGACTAAAAGGGAAAATGGTTTCATATTTTTTGCAATTCTTTGGGCGTGACAAAATTTGCTATAATAGAACTGAAGTGTTTTTATAAATTTTTATTTGAGGAAATCATGAGTCTTTTGGAAGAAACGATTGGGAAAATTTCCCCGCTGGATCAGGATGCGATGAATGTGGCGGCTTTGCGCTGGAAACATTTGTATCTCGGCATGGGAAATTTGGGGAAACTGGAAGAGATGGTGACGCGCTACATCGGCGTCGTCGGCGATGCGATGCCGGAGATGCCGCGCGGTTGTATGGTAATCGCGTGCGGGGATCACGGTGTGTACCGGCAGGGCGTGTCCGCCTATCCGCAGGAAACGACGGTCGGCATGGTGCGTGCGTATGCGAATGGCGGCGCGTCGGCGAATGCGATGGCGCATTTCGGGCGGCTGTCGATGGTGATTGTCGATGTGGGTATCGCGGCGGACATGAGCGACGTCGCGGGCGTCTTGGACAAAAAGATTGCGTGGGGCACGGAGGATATTTCCGAAGGTCCGGCAATGCGGCGACGGGATGCGGTACGCTCGATTGAGATTGGGATGGAAATCGCCGAAGAAAAAGTGCGCGAGGGGTATCGCGTCTTTACAATCGGCGAGATGGGCATTTCCAATACGACGTCGGCCGCGTGCATTCTGGGGGCGTTTAACCATTGGAATGCGACGGAGGTGACGGGGCGCGGGACGAATATTTCCGATGAGCGTCTCGTCCGAAAGGTGGAGGTCGTGCAGCGTGCGCTCGATGTGAATCAGCCGGATGCGGCGGACGGGCTGGATGTGCTCTCCAAAGTCGGCGGCTTTGAATTCGGCTGCATGGCGGGCGTCATTTTGGGCGCGGCGGCCCATCGGGCCATGACGATTATTGACGGTTTCAATACGACGGCAGCGGCTTTCATTGCGCGCTCGCTCTGCCCGCTGTCCGCCGAATATTTGATGGCGTCGCATTTGTCGCGGGAGGAAGCGCATCAAAAATCGCTTCGCGCGTTGGGATTGTCCGAATACATCGATTTGGATTTTCGGCTGGGTGAATCCGTCGGCGCGGGCATTCAGAAACGGATGCTCGACCGCGCGATTTCGATGTATCGCGAGTGTGTGACGGCTGAAGAAGCGGGGGTGAGCGTATGAGTGAGATTCCGCAGCTTCGTGAGGATGTGGCCGAAGCGTGTCGCCTCTATGTGGATAATTTGATTAAGCCGCTCCATTCGTTGGGGCAGCTGGAAGAAATGGCGATTCGGATGGCGGCGATTTTGGGAAACCCGCGACCGAAGACGGTCTCCAAAGCCATTGTAATTGCGTGTGGGGATACGGCGGTCGACGGGGATAATCACACGCGCGGGGAATTGTCGGCAGCGGAGACGCGCCTTGTCTGTCAGGGCGGTGCGCCGGTGTCGGTTTTGGCGCGCGATTTGGGAGCGCCCGTGTATGTGATTGACGTGGGGCTTGAAAAAGATTTGGCCGATCAGGCGGGATTGTTGTCGCAAAAAGTGTGCCGCGGCACGAGAAAAACGGGCGGCGCGATGACGGAGGAAGCGGTGAAAGCGGCCGTTTCCCTCGGGATGTCCGTCGCCGGGACGCTCGCGGCGCAAGGGGTGGAAGCCGTCGGTCTCGGCAATATCGGGGAACGCGCGATGCTCTCGGCTCTGTCCGTGACGGCGGCGATCATGAAGGAAGAATTGCAGGAAGCGTCGAAACAGGGCGGTTTCCAAATTCATCTTTCGGATGTCGGCGATTTTGCGGCGGATCCGATGGGCATTTTGGCCAAGGTCGGCTCGGCGGAGATTGCGATGCTCTTCGGCCTCGTCGTCGGCGCGGCGCGTCGCGGCATGATGATCGTATTTGACAATGCGGTGACGGGTGCGGCGGTACTGGCGGCCGTTTCCGTGTATCCGGAAATTAAAAATTTTCTGTTTCCGTCTGTGGCGTCCGATGAGCCTGTGCATCAAATGCAAATGCGGCGGCTTGGTATGAAAGGATTTTTGCATTACGATTTGACCGTCGCGGCCGGCACGGGCTCGGCGTTGGGGCTTTCGCTCTTGGACGCGGCGCTCGATATGCTGAATGAAATGAAAACATTCGGCACGGCCAATGTCGCCGTGGCGGAGGACGGACCGGGGAAGGGCCGACAAAGAGAGGATGTGAAGGGATGAAATCACTGTTTATTCGCGTCTACGGGCGCCTGACGCCGGATATGCTCGTCGGCGGGCTCATCGATATGGGCGTGCCGCCTGCGTTTTTGACGGCGAAACTCACCGAGGCGGGCGCACCGACGAATTTTATTGAGAAAGCAAACAGCCATGCGCAATTTTCCGCGCATTATTTCCGTTTCCCGGACGGCGCGCACGATGCACTTTTATTGAAGCAGGACGATTTGCTGGCATCTTGGAATGCACTGTGCGATGCGGGAGAGGTTGAGCGGAAGACGATGGGCTGGCGCGTCCTTTCGACGCTCTGCGCGGGGGCTTCGACCGCATTGGATGAAATCGACGGAAATATCGTGGATCTGCGCCGCGGCGGCGTGCGGGAGGAAGATGTTTTCTCGCTGTATGCGTTCTTGGCCGGGCTGTCGTATTTGGAAGTCGAAAACATTTTTACGGCGCCTTTTGAACTCGCTTCGGGAGAAAATGAAGCGGCGCGCATGACGGAAAAAATTTTGGCCCGCGCCGGTTCGACGGCCGGGAAACCGGTCTTTGCGGAAAATATCACGCCGTTTGCGGCTGCGATGCTAGAGGGGCTTTCGGCGGATTTCACACCGATGGACGGACGTTTCCTGTCCGACCATATGGCATACGGGACGGACAGTACGACGGAGCCGGACGGAGAGAATACCGTCGCGCTCTATCTCGGATATTTCACGGAAGATCGGGATTCGGTTTTTCAGAAGACGATGAAAGTGTTCGGCGCCGGGGGCGAAAGTATTTTTTGATCGCCATTCGGCGTTATAATATGCGGTGAAGCCGCTATCTCGCAAGCCCTCCTTATTGGAGGAGGGTGCCCCGAAGGGGCGGGTGATGGGGCGCGAATATTGAAAGCGGAAGCGCTTCGCGCGATTTTTCTAAAAGCTCATCGCCGCAGATGACGTAGAAACTGCTAACTGCTCACTATCTTGCGTCTGCCGCAAAAAGTACAGCATCACATATTTCAAAAATGAGGAGGCTCCTTATGCATGCCGGTGGTTTGGTGACGGATTTGTATCAGCTCACGATGTCAAACGGGCTTTTTTTGCTCGGGCAGCATGAGCGGCGGGTCGTGTTTGATCGGTTTTATCGGACGAATCCGTTCGGCGGGTCGTATACGGTCGTGGCGGGAATTGCGCATTTGGCGGAGTTTTTGACGCGGTTGCGTTTCGATGCCGAAGATATTTCCTATCTGCGGTCGCTCGGCATTTTTGCGGACGGTTTCTTGGATTATTTGAAAAATTTCCGTTTTACCGGGGATATTTACGCCATGCCGGAGGGGACGGTGGCGTTTCCGGGCGAGATTTTGATGCGGATTCATGCAACGACGGCCGAGGCGATGATTTTGGAAACGGCGCTCTCGATGATTTTGAATCACGAAAGTCTGATTGCGACGAAGGCGCGGCGGATTCGGACGGTGGCGCCGAAGGATACGCTGATGGAATTCGGGCTTCGGCGGGCGCAGGGGCATTCCGCCGGGCTTTGGGGCGCCAGAGCCGCGATGATCGGCGGATTCAACGGGACGAGCAATGTGGAGGCTGGGAAACGCTTTGACATTCCGGTCTTGGGGACGATGGCGCATAGCTGGGTCATGAGTTTTGCGACGGAGGCGGAAGCGTTTTGGCGGTATGCCGAGCTCTACGGAAATAATTTGATTCTGCTCGCCGATACGTATCATGTGTTGGAAAGCGGCGTGCCGAATGCGATTCGCGTGTTTCAAACATTGCGCGAAGAAGGACGGCTGCCGGCGAAATACGGCATCCGGATCGACAGCGGCGATTTGTCGTATCTGTCGCGGGAAGCGTCGAAACTATTTGCGGCAGCCGGTTTCCCGGATGCGATTATTTCCGGTTCAAATGATTTGGATGAATATGCGATTGCCTCGCTCAAAGAGCAGGGCTGCACGGTGACGTCTTGGGGAATCGGGACGCGCTGTATTACGGCGGACGGGACGCCGGCTTTGGGCGGCGTGTACAAAATGTGCGCGCGGGAAAATCCCGACGGGTCGTGGGAGCCCGTGATGAAAATTTCCAATGACATGGAAAAAATTACGAATCCCGGCGTGAAGGACGTGTGGCGTTTTTATCATAAAGACAGCGGAAAAATCATCACGGATCTCATGTGCCTCGCGGAAGAGGCGGCGCCTTCCGGCGGGGATTTCGTCATTACGACGGAGCAAGCGCGATGGCGGCAAAAATCGCTGGCGGCGGGGACGTATACGGCGCGCTCGCTTTTGCAGCCCATCGTGACGCGCGGAGAGATCGCGCCGCTTCCCGCACTTTCGGAGACCATCGCGTATGCGGAGCGGGAAGCGGAGACGCTTTGGCCGGAGACGAAACGCCTTTGGAATCCGGAAGCCGTGGAAATCAATCTGTCGGATCCCTTGCAGGCACTAAAAAATGGTATAATAAAGAAACGGATCAAAAGGGAAAAAGTTTGATGCTTCAAAGAAATGAAAGAGGTGTGCATATGAAAAAACGGATTGGCGCTTTGGCGCTGTCATTGGCACTTTTGGCAGGAGTTTCCGCATCGGCGGATGATTTAGTATTGCCGCTTGGTGAGACGCTTCCGCTCGGGAAAGACGTCACGGTCTGGAACGGGCACGACGGCTATTTGGGAAAGGTCGTGGAAAAATTTTTGTCCGATCCGGAATTTGCGAAAACGTTGACGGAGAACATGAAGGAAACGGATTTCTTCAAAGACGGAGATGTAAAGACAATCGAAGCCTTTGCCGCGTCCGCGACGGATGTCATGCAGCGGAGCCGTTTCTATCAGCTGCGTACGATGAAGGACGGCGTGATGCATACGGCGATCGCGCTGTCCATTCCCTGCGACGTCAAGCTGACGGATGAGCAGCAGGAACTCTTGGAGGAAAAAGAGAAGACGCTCGCTTCTTTGGACGTGAAAGATAACCGAGAAATTTTGGACGAGGCGAAGAATTGGAATGCCGCTGTTAAGGAAACGTCTGAAAAATCCGGCCGCACGCACGGGATTTCCTATCGGCGCGGCAAAATTGTCATGACGCCGGAGTTTGAAGGATTCCGCATTCCGCTGTTTTTGTATTGGATGAATACGGAGAAAGAAGGAAAGACGACGATCAGCTTCATTTTCGCCAATCAGACATCGGGAAAAATTTTTGAGCCGCTTTTGAATGCGGCGGTGGGGGATATGAAATGAAGATGAAGAAACAGTGGGCGCTCTTGGCGCTTTCGGGACTTTTGACATTCTCTTCCCTTCCGGCAGCAGCGGAAGAGGCGGCGGAAGAGACGCTCGTAGCGGGGACGGGGGGCGCTTCCGTCGAAGCAGATGCGCCGGCAATGTCTGTGTCCGGTATCGATTTCACGGCGTGTCCGGGACTTTCGAGAAATTTGAAACTTTCACCCGAGGCGTATTATACCGGCATGCGGAGCCCGAAATCCGGGGAAACGCTTCCGATGGGGCAGATTTACGTATCACAAAAAAATGTCGATATGACGGCCCATGTATTTTCCTTTGCGAGCGATGCGCCGGAAGTCGCGGAAGTGCTGGCCGGCGTTTTCGCTTCGGATGCGAACGGAAATGTGGGGAAAGAGTGCCTCGATGCGCTCAAAGCGTTCAATGAGAACTTGGCCGGCCTTCCGGTCGCGGCCAATATGGGGATTCTGAAAGCGGTGGAGGGCATCCGCGCCGCGACGGGCGAGGATATCCCGTATTCGCTTTTCTATACAGATTTCCGCGCCGTGGAATCGCTCCATTTGCTGCGCGCGCCGGTGCGAATCGCGACGACGGGCGTGCGGCTGTATCTTTACGTGGACGGCTGGGTCCTTCCGATGTATGTGAAAGCGTACGTGTGGCAGGAAGACAGCGGCTATCGTTTCCTTTTGACCGAGATGGCCGATGCCGAAAAGGACGCCCTCATGAAAGCATCGGATACGCTGGCTATAGCGGCGGCGATGAATTGATATGAAAAAAATTTCGGCGACGCTCGCATTCTTGGCGGCTCTTTCGGTCGCGCCTTTTGCGTGGGCCGATACCCTTTTCGTGGACGGACTGGGATCGTTTCCTTTTGAAAATATCCGCGTGACGGATGCGAAAGGGACAGCCGTTCTCTCCATGATTCGCCGCAGTATGGAAAGCCCGACGCTGAAGGAAACGAAGCGGACGGCGCTCTTGCGTTTTCTGACCGTCCCTGAAGGGCTGCGGCTTCGAAGTGAAACCGGCGCGTCGGCGGTGGACAATCTTCGCGTCTGGCAACTGGTCAAGGAGAATGTGCACGGGACATACACGATGCTCGTCTTCGCATTTTCAGGCGACCGAGAAACCCTGTTTCCGAAAAACGCCAAGAAAGCGGCGGATTTCTGGGAGCACGCTTTTTCGGGGGACGCGGAGCATTTGGCCAAATGGGATCCGGCGGCGCGGCCTGTCTTTTTGGACGATTTCCGAAAAGAGGCGCTGGCGGCCGCTGCGGATAAGTCAGGCGATATGCCGAATCTTCACATTTTGGATGCGTCGTCTTGGAAACCGTTTCACAACCGGGACGGTAGTGTGCGCTGGCAGCAGAGCGTGAAATTCACATTGACCGGCGAAAACGGCTTTGTCACGCCGTCTTGGTACGAATCCGTCCTGTATCGGACGAGCGCCGGACGCTATTATTTCCTGCTGTTCCTCGGCAGCCATCAATCGGCCGAAGTGCTGGAAGATTCCATTTTGCAAGCGCTCTATCGCATAGAAAGGAGCGACGCATGAAAAAGATATACGGACTCGCTTGTCTCTTGGCAGCGGCGCTCACGTGGCCGATAGCGGCGGCGGAAACTTTGCAAGAGGCAGCGAGGAAAGTCCTGCCGCCCGCGATGACACTCACCGCGCTTCCGGGCGAGAGAAGCCTTTCGTTTCGCGGGGAAACATTTCCCTACCAAGCGTGGCAACTTTTGATGCAGGGACGGGAAACGGATCCCGTCATAGCCGGCTACGTCTTCGAAGCCGACATCTCGGCGGTCGATCATGCGGAGCTTGCTCCTTTCTTTCGTTATGCTCTCACAAATGAGAATTACCGGGGTCTCTCCGAAGTGAATAAGGCGTTCTTCGATCCGGCGTCTCCGCTGCACCGAGCGCTGCTCCAATCCGTTTCCGATTGGGCGGATTCCATGATGGGCGGCGCGGATGCGCATCTGCAGACGACACTCTCCGATCTGGAGCCGATTCGCCGCGTCTCCGGCGTGAAATCGATACTCTACACCGCCGGCGCGCGCCTCACATTTTCCTCCGAAGGCATCATCCTGCCGCTCTACGCCAAAGGTTTCCTCTATCGCGACGGCGACTCTTATCGCGGCCTTCTCCTTCTTGTGCCCGACGAAAGCAAACGCCCGCTCTCGTATGCGATGGAAGACATGGCAATCGAAGCGGCCGATGCGGCGGCGGCGCGGGATCGGGAAACATTCATCGAAAATCTGAGAAACAAATGATGACAGATATTTCCGTTTTTCAATACGCTCTCATATGCCCGCTGGTCTTTCTGGCGGGTTTTGTCGACGCCGTGGCCGGGGGCGGCGGTCTCATTTCCCTTCCCGCGTACCTCATGAGCGGCCTTCCGATTCCTTACGTGCTCGGGACGAATAAACTGTCTTCGGCCATGGGGACGACGCTCGCCACCGTGAAATACGCGATGAACGGCTACGTCGCCTGGCGCCCGGCGCTCTTCGGTGTGGCAGCGGCCGTCATCGGCTCATCCGCCGGTGCGAACCTCGCTCTGCTCATCGATCCGGCCTATTTCCGCATCATCATTTTAATCATCCTGCCCCTCACCGCCGCTTACGTCATGACGCGAAAATCCATTGAAACGGACGCGCCGCCCTTCGGGGAAACAAAAACCGTGGCGCTTGCGGCAGCCTCGGCGCTCGGCATCGGCCTGTACGACGGCTTCTACGGACCGGGGACGGGGACATTTCTCCTTCTCCTTCTGACCGGCGTCGCCCACATGCGCGTCACGGAAGCAAACGGCATCACCAAAGTGATTAACCTCACGACGAACACGGCGGCCCTCTCCGTTTTCATTCTTCACGGGAACGTGCTGTGGCAGCTCGGCCTCATCGCCGGCATTTGCAATATCGCCGGTAATTATTTCGGCGTGAAATATTTCGAAAGAAACGGCGCGGGTTCAGTCAAGAAACTCATCCCGCTCGTCTTGGCGATTTTCTTTGCGAAGACGATTTGGGAAATGATGCATTGAAAAGGAGCGACCTTTGAGCAGTCGCTCCTTTTGTGTCGGAGGGAAATTTCGCGCCTTTGCAGGGCCGGGAGATAGACGGCACTATGTGAGAAAAAAGTTGAGCCATCACGGTCAACGGTCAACGGATAACGGGTAACAGCTGCGCTATGTTTCACTCCATCAAGCCGTTTCAAGCTAAATCAAGCCCTCATCAAGCCGGACGCAAAAGAAAGAACGGAAAAGAACACATTTTTTTTACTTCTTCTTTCTTTGCCTCATATTCCTCCCCTTATGTCCAAGAGCCTTGTGCTCTTTTTTCTTTGTCGGTTTGTACATCCCCGGGAGGACGACGCGGCGTTTGGGTTTGGCCGTGCGGACGCGGCGGATTTCTCCGTTTTCATCGTATCTCGTGATCGTTTCTTCGATCGAGCGCTCCAGGCGGCGGAGAAGGGCGCCGTCTTCGGGCGTCGCGTAAGTGACGGCGAGACCTTTTTGGCCGGCGCGGCCCGTGCGGCCGATGCGGTGGACGTAGTATTCGAGATTTTTCGGAATGCCGTAATTGAAGACATGACTCACACCGACGGCGTCAATGCCGCGGGCCGCGATATCGGAAGCGACGAGAATTTGCAGCTTCGCCGTTTCAAAATTTCTGAGGACTTGGTTTCGCTGTCCTTGGTTCATGTCGCCGTGAAGCTCGTCGACCGGCATGTCGATGTCCTGCGCGAGGCGTTCGGCCAGTGCGTGCGCTTCCTCTTTCGTGTTGCAGAAAACGAGCGCGAGGTACGGATTCATTTCCTTTAAGTGGCGAAGGAGAAGGCGATACTTCCGCGGCGCCGTCGTCATGTAAATGCGCTGCTCGACGGTGGAAGCCGTCACTTTCGGCGATTGATCGATGGTCTTCGGCTGCTGCATATATTTGCGCGAGAGACGCACGGCGGCATCCGGCATCGTCGCGGAGAAAAGCAAAATCTGGCGGCGACGCGGCGTCTCGTCCAGAATCGTTTCGATGTCTTCCCGGAAACCGGCGGCCAGCATCTGATCCGCTTCGTCCAAGACGACCGCTTTCACCGTATCCAGAGAGAGAGCCCGGCGGCGCAGGTGATCGAGGAGGCGGCCCGGCGTGCCGATAATGAAATGCGGTTCGCGGCGCAGTTTCCGGAGCTGATTTTCAATCGTGCGTCCGCCGATCACGTCGGCTGCGTCCAAAGAGAGTGCTTTGGCAAAAGGCGAGAGCACGTCAAAGACTTGCCGTGCCAATTCCCGTGTCGGCGTCATGATGAGCATGGCGACACCCTCGTCATCCGGTTTCACGCGATGGAGAAACGGCAGTAAATAGGCAAGCGTTTTCCCCGTCCCCGTCTGAGATTTCCCGATGAGATCGAGTCCTTTTAGAATGCTCGGAATGGCGCTCGCCTGAATTTGCGTCGGCGTCGTGATGCCCTGCTTTTGCAGCAGGGAAACCAAAGTCTCGGATAGTCCGAGAGAGCGAAATGTATCCATAGATGTATCTCCTGTTCTTTTTTGAAACATTATAGCATAGAAGGAAAAACAGAATGGAGAACGGAGCGGTTTGAAGTGCGCTTGGTTACTTCGTACCTGTTTTCTCACATACAGTGCCCATCACCCGCCCCTGCGGGGTACTGAAAACTGCCCACCGGACGCTTTTCTCCCGAAGAGGGCCAATCGGAAACAGCGGCCTATAAATTGCAGAAGGCCGCCATCAACAAGGGCCGTGCTTCGGGCCGCGGACATTTGTGCCCGAAACGATTGACGAACATAGAGTCAGATATCAATATGATTTTGCTGATTTGCCAAAAGGTTGTGCTTACAATCTGTTTGCGTTTTTTCACAGCCTTTTTTCGTGGAGATTTTTTTATGATAGGGAAATTGAGACGTCAGCTGTCAGGCGTTTCGATCTCCCTCTGCCGCGGTCCCGATTCCAAGTTTTGTCTATATCCCTTATAAAAAATTGGCAGTTGCAATTCTCGTATAAAAATTTTCTTACACACTAATAGAAAACTTTGATAAAGGATTGGGAAAGAATATGCGAAGGAGCTCTTGACAAGGAACAGGGGGGGGGTGATACGATAACATCGAAATACTGCGCAGCGAAATTTTTGCGATGATTTTGCTTCGTCGGTTTTCTTATTGCAATATGTTTTGGTGTTGGAGGTGTAAACGTGAAAAAACAACAGAAGATAGGATTATTGTCAAGCTTGCTCGTTTTGGTTATGGGTTCTTTTGGCGTGCCGCAAAATGTGTGGGCGGGCGGAACGGTGCCAATTGACGGAGCCAAGTCCGTGCAGGGGAGCAATGGGATTTTGGTAACCAAAACGGACGATGATATTATTGATATTGCCATCTCTAGGACAATCACCGGAGCGGGATGGGTCACAGTGACACAAGATGAGGCCGGTGACTATACGATTAGCGTCACGCCAAGGACAGTCGCCGGAAGCGGGGCTGTCAAAGTGGATAATGATGGTGACGGAAATTATACAGTTTCCGTTAAGACCGGTGCGGTCAATTATAATAGCGATAGTTATCTCGTCACGACAAAAGGTGTTTATAGCTATTTGCAGGCGACGGCATTGAAACTGGCCGGTGCCACATCGGCGGGTTCTTCGGCTTTGGCATTTGGCAGTGGTGCGAAAGCATCAGGGGAGGCTGCGGTAGCGATTGGATCCTCTTCCCAAGCGACTCAGTGGGGGAATGTCGCGGTCGGCGACTCTTCTAAAGCGACGGCCGATGGGACGGTTGCCGTCGGCCAATATGCAACGGCATCGGCTGAGAGTGCAACGGCTATCGGAAATTATGCGAAAGCTCAAAAATCATATGCGGTGGCGCTCGGATATGCGAATGCATCTGAAGTGAATGCCGTTGCCATCGGTGCTTCGGCTAAAGCGCAAAAGGCCAATTCCATCGCAATGGGAAGCAGTGCCAACACGGATGGCGACGGAGCGATTGCTCTTGGGACCTTGGCTAAGGCGACCGGCGAAAAATCGATGGCGTTTGGGTGTTTAACGAATGCGACGGCTGAGGGAGCGAATGCTTTTGGCGGATACAGTACGGCTTCGAAGGTAAATGCTTTGGCACTCGGACAGTGGGCGAATTCCGGCGCTACGGATGCCGTCGCCATCGGGGCGGAAGCTACGGCGACCATCGAGGCGACGACGGCTGCCGACGGCACAAAGATCGCGACTGTTTCTTTCGGTCATAAAAAAGGTGATTTCAGCGGATGGTATGTCACGACAGACGCGGATGGGAATAAGTCCTACAGCCGTTCGGCGGGAATGATTTATGAGGCGTACAATTACGAGACGGATAAATTGTCCCGTCTCACAAATGTGGCAGAAGGCTTAGAGGATACGGATGTCGTCAATTTCTCGCAGATCAAGACGGAAGCCGGAAACTACATCAAAGCCTCTTTGACGAATGACGACTTGTTGAATACCGATGGGACGGTCGGAAAAAATCTGAAAGCGCTTGATACGAAGATTGGGACGATCAATGATGCCGGTACGGAGAAGGTGAAGCAGGCAAATACGGTTTCTCGAAATCTGGAAATCCTGGATGAGGCTGTCAAGAATATCACGTATACAGGGAGTGACTCGATTGAAATTGTCGCTAATGCCATCCGTGTCAAGAATATGGCGATGAGCACGACGGGTGCGAATCTCGGCGCGACGGCCGGCGGAGATTACTCCTTTGCCATCGGCGGAAAGGCCAATGCATCCGGAAACCAGTCCGTGGCGCTCGGCTACCAAGCCGTTGCGGGCTCGACCACTTCCATGGAGACACTTGAAGGCGCGACAGTCGCCATCGGTGCGACATCGAGTGCGACCGGGAACGGATCCACGGCGCTCGGCTATGGGGCGACGACATCGGGTAACG
>CAVEFO010000047.1:0-13023 GCA_963615055.1 Lachnospiraceae bacterium | reverse complement strand
AAAATACCGACCTCCAATCGTTAGAATTTAGGTCTAACTTTTGGGGGTCGGTACAATTCTGTCCTTTTCCTCTTGACAAAATCGCGCGATGTGATTATATTGATTTCATAAATGCGATGAGCGAGACAAGACGGGGGACAATTCCTTTGCAGAGAGCCTGCGGTCGGTGGGAGCGGGTGAGGATTGTGTTTCGCCACCCCTTGCGAGCAGAGAAGCGGAAATTTGGAAGTATGTTTCTTCGTGTGGCGGCGTTAGAGGCCAAAGAGTGAATCCGAGAGGATTTATTTGGGTGGAACCGCGGAAGACAGCTTTCGTCCCTTATGGGACGGGAGCTTTTTTGTTTGTTGCGAAGGGAGCGCCCCAGGTTTGCTTCGCGGAAAGGATGGAAACATGGTCAGCATTGTTTTGAAGGATGGAAAGAAATTGGATTTTGAAAGCGCGGTGCCGCTTTTTGAGGCGGCGGCAGCGATTTCAAACAGTCTTGCGAAAGATGCGGTGTGCGCGAAGGTCAATGGCGAATTGGCGGATTTGCGTGATCCGATCAAAGACGGCGCAAAAGTGGAATTTTTCACGAAGGAGGACGCGGAAGGGCTTTTCACGTTGCGTCATACGGCGTCGCACGTCTTGGCACAGGCGCTGCAGCATTTGTATCCGGAAACGAAATTTGCGATAGGGCCGGCGATTGACAACGGTTTCTACTACGATATCGATTCGGAGCATGTCTTCAGCCAGGATGATTTCGAGGCGATTGAAAAAGAAATGGCGAAGATTGTGAAGGAAAATTTGCCGCTGGAGAAGAAGGTGCTCTCGCGCGCCGAGGCGCTTTCGTATTTCAAGGAGAAAAAGCAGGACTACAAGGTCATGCTGATTGAGGATTTGCCGGAAGATGCGGTGATTTCTCTGTATACGCAGGGGGATTTCACGGATCTTTGCGCCGGCCCTCATGTCCGCACGACGGGGAAGGTGAAGGCGTTCAAGCTGATGACGGTCGCGGGCGCGTATTGGCGCGGCGATGAGCACAATAAGATGCTGCAGCGCATTTACGGCACGGCGTTTTACACGAAAGAAGATTTGGAGCATTTCCTTTTTGTCCGCGCGGAGGCGGAGAAGCGCGATCATCGGAAATTGGGCAAGCAGCTGGATCTTTTCAGTTTCCATGAAGAGGGGCCGGGTTTCCCGTTTTTCCATCCGAAGGGCATGGTGCTGCGCAATCTTTTGATGGCGTATGAGCGCGAGCTTTTCAAGAAATATGATTATGAAGAAATCATGACGCCGGTCATTTTGTCGAAGAAATTGTGGCTGCAGTCGGGGCACTGGGATCATTATCGTGAAAATATGTATTTCACGCAGATTGACGGGGAAGATTACGCGGTGAAGCCGATGAATTGCCCGGGCGGAATTTTGTATTTCAAGACGAGACAGAGAAGCTACAAAGAATTGCCGAAGCGCGTGGGAGAATTCGGGCTGGTACATCGCCATGAGCTTCACGGCGCGCTGCACGGTCTTTTCCGCGTACGTTGCTTTACGCAAGATGATGCGCATATTTTTATGACGCCGGAGCAGATGGAGCAGGAAGTCTTGGGGACGCTCTCGATGTACAAGGATTTGTACAGCATTTTCGGGCTGCAATATCATGTGGAGCTTTCGACGCGGCCGGAAAATTCTATGGGTTCGGAAGAACTTTGGGAAATTTCTACCAATGCGCTTCGCAATGCCATTGAGCACGCGGGCGTTCCGTATGTCATCAATGAAGGGGACGGCGCTTTTTACGGACCGAAGTTGGATTTCCATATCGAAGATTCGCTCGGACGGACGTGGCAGTGCGGCACAATTCAGATGGACATGCAGCTGCCGGAGCGTTTCGATGTGAATTATGTCGGCGAGGATGGCGAAAAGCATCGCGCGGTCATGATTCATCGCGCGGGTTACGGGTCGCTGGAGCGGTTCCTCGGCATTTTGATCGAGCATTTCGCGGGTGCGTTCCCGACGTGGTTTGCGCCGGTGCAGGTGAAGGTGATTCCGGTCGCACAGGACCATATGGCGTATGCGAAAGAAGTAGCGGAAACCCTTTCGGCTTCCGATATCCGCGTCGAAGTGGAGGAAGCGAATGAGACGCTCGGCTACAAGATTCGCAAGGCGCAGACGGAAAAGATTCCGTATATGCTGATTGTGGGCGAAAAGGAAATGAAGACGCACACGGTCTCCGTCCGCATGAGAAGCGGCGGGGATGCCGGCAGTGCACCGGTGGCAGTCTTTATCGCGAATATTATTCGTGAAATCAAGGATCGGGCGCTGTGATGCCGGTCGAGTACCAAAGCGCCGATGTGGGGCGTGCGGCGCTCCGGATGGCGATTTCGGAAACGCGGGCCGATGAGGCGGCGCTTCGCGAGGAATTGGCGGCGGGCGGGATTCGGGCCGTGGCGGTCAATTTCGGTGGACGGTTTCCGGATATTTTGCCGAAAATTTTTGAGTCGGCCATTGTGGCGGCGCAGCGGCAGCATGTCATTTCCGATACGCATGTGGGAGATGGATCGGTCGTCGGCGCCATTGAGTCGGCGATTGAGTTTATCAAGCTCAAAGCGCTCGGCATGAATGTGGGCGGCAAGATTGGCATCGCGCGTTGGCATGAACATTTGTGCGTGGCGATTTACGTCGGCGTCGGCGTGCTTCGTTTTAATGAAGTGTCCGTCGGCATGGCGCATCGCGTGCTGGCGGATGATATGGACGGAGGAAACGGGCGCGCGTAAGGAAGCGTCGGCGAACCGCCGGTTCCGCAGGTTTCCCGTCGGATTTCTTTTGGCGGCGGAAAAATGTCTTGACAAGGCGAAATGTGTCGTGTAGAATATCCACCGTAATGATTGCAAGCAGAAGTCATCCGCTTCTCACCTCGCAAGGCTCACGCTACCGGGGTCACGTATGAATTCAAAGGCGGACGGCGTATGCTGTCCGTTTTTTGACTTGCAATTTGTTTTCTTCGGAGGTGAAAACAATAGGTAAGGAACTCAGTATCAATGACGAAATCCGGGCGCGTGAAGTCCGCGTCGTCAGCGATACAAACGAACAGCTGGGGATCATGAGTACCCGCGAGGCTCTGCGTCTGGCGGAGGAGAAGGAACTGGATCTCGTCGAGGTGGCGCCGAACGGAAAGCCGCCCGTCTGCCGTATCATGAATTACGGAAAATTCCGGTACGAGCAGCAAAAGCGCGATAAGGAAGCCAAAAAGAAACAGAAGGTCTTCCAAATCAAAGAAGTCAAGCTTCGTCCGAATATCGACGAGCATGATTTCTATGTGAAACTTAAAAATGCACAGCGCTTTTTGGCCGACGGGAACAAAGTCAAAGTGACAATCATGTTCCGCGGGCGCGAAATGTCGCATCCCGAGCTTGGGCAGGAAGTCTTGGACCGCGTGGCCAAGGAGCTTGCCGATACCATTACCCGTGAAAAACCGCCGAAGATGGAAGGGCGCAACATGACCATGATTGTCGCGCCGAAGGCTTGATGTAAAGGAGAGAGAATTATGCCGAAAATGAAAACACGCCGCGCAGCAGCGAAGCGCTTCAGCGAGACCGGCTCCGGTCAGTTCAAGAGAAACAAAGGGTATCACAGCCACATTCTGGAAAAGAAATCTCCGAAGAGAAAGAGAAATTTCAGAAAAGCGGCACTGGTTTCCAAATCGGATTATAAGCGCGTCGTCAGAATGCTTCCGAACGGCTGATAAAAGGAGGAGTCACGAATGGCAAGAGTAAAAAGCGGTCTTACGAACCACAAAAGACATAAAAAAATTCTGAAATTGGCAAAGGGCTACAGAGGCGCCCGCCATACCCAATTCCGCAAAGCCAATGAGCTCGTCATGAAGGCGCTCTACTATGCGAGAAGGGATCGTCGTCAGAAAAAGAGAGAATTCCGCAAACTTTGGATCATCCGCATCAATGCGGCGGCTCGTGCAAACGGGCTTTCCTACAGCCGTCTGATTGCGGGCCTCACGAAGGCGGGCATCGAAGTCAATCGCAAGATGCTCTCCGAGATGGCGATTCATGATCCGCAAGCATTCGCCAAAATCGCCGAAGCGGCCAAGAACGCGCTTTGAGAAATCGTTTCAGACTGATTTTTCTTTGAAAATCTGAGGTGATGACGATGGCAAGTATTTCTTTTGAAATCATGGAAGAATTGGGGGATCTTTCCACGGCCTCCAACGGCTGGAGAAAACAGCTGACTCTCACCGGATGGAATGGGCGCGCACCGAAATTTGACCTGCGCTCTTGGGATCCGGAACACCAGGCCATGACGAAGGGGCTGACCCTTACGAAGGCCGAACTCCTCAATCTTCGCGATATTCTGGACAATCTGGATTTCGACAAATACGAAGACTGAGATAGGAAACAAAACAAAAAAGCTCTCCTGTGAGGAGGGCTTTTCGCGTATAGGGGGAAATTTAGGTAAGGCCGAATTTCTTTTTACGCTTGGATTGAATCCGCGCTTTCCGAAGGGGAAAAACAGAAAAAAGGAGGACGGAAAGAGGATGCATTTTTTGGAATCGCGTCGACGCACGGCGTATTTTTTCTGCTGTCTCGGCATGGCGATTGATGGGATTTTAGGCGGGCTGAAAATTTGGGTCGGCCGGCAGAGCGGCTCCATTTCCACCGTCGGCGACGGCTTCAACAATGTGACGGATGTGGGCGCGGTCTTTCTGCTGCTTTTGACGTTTTACTATGCGGCCAAGCCGTCGGACAAAGAGCATCCTTTCGGTCACGGACGCCTGGAGTACATCAATTCGACCGTGATGGCCTCCGTCGTTCTCTACGTCGGCATCATGCTCTGCGTCGATTCAGTCCGCAAGATTTGGGAGCCGGAGGCCATTGTCGTCAGCGCCCCTCTTCTTTGGACGCTGGGGATCGGGATTGTGGGGAAACTTTCGCTCTGTTTCCTGTATCAGCTGGCCGTCCGAAAGACGGGAGCCGAATCCTTCCGCGCCTACGGAGCCGATTCTATGTCCGACGTCCTCTCGACTGTGGGCGTCTTGGCAGCCGTCGCCGTCGAAGCGATGACGGGTCTTTTGATTGATGGCTATGTCGGCGTCCTCGTTTCCTTTTTAATCATTCAAACCGGCTACGATATTTTGAAACAGGCGCTTAATTCCATCATCGGAGCCGAGCCGGACAACGCGCTCTATCAAGAGGTGCGGGAATACATGGAAACGCAGCCGGGCATTTACGGCGTGCATGACCTCATCATTCACGATTACGGACCGGAAAACCGTTTCCTCTCCGCGCACGTGGAAATGGACAGTCGCCTGGATCTCGTCGCCGCGCACCAAATCGCGGAGGGGCTGATGGACGGGATCAAGGAACATTTCCGGATGCAGGCGGTCGTCCACGCCGATCCCAAAGCCGTGGGCAATCCGCGCGAAAAAGAATACCGTCGCGACCTGGAAGCCGCCATTTACCGCACGAGACTCCCACTTTCCTATCACGATTTTTACGCCGAAGAGCACGATGGCGATGTGTATATGTCTTTCGAACTTTCTTTCACAGACAAATGCACGCTCTCCGATGAGGCGATTTACGAGAAACTGGCGAAAGAAATCGATGAGGCTCGGCGCGAGACGGATGAAAATTATTACATCGATATGATGATCGACAGAAATTTCATCAGCGGCAAGCGGTACGGGAAAACAGTTGGCAATCAGTAGTGCGCAGTGAGCCGTGCAGGTGTCGCCTTCGCTTGCTTTTTAATGGCGCGAAGCGCGTATCGGTTTAGCTTAATCACGGGGAACTAATGACTATCTTGCGCCTGACAAAAAGCAACGACGAAAAAAGTTGACCGTTATGCGCTGTTTCCGGTTTCCTTTTGGAAAATATGCGAATCTGTGCTATAATATCAAACGTCGATTGATACAAGTCTGTAATGAATGACTGATGAAATGATTTGCGAAACGGGGGGATTGGATGCGAAATTGGAAAAGACATTGTATTTTGACGGGATGTTTGCTTTTGGCGAGCGCGGGGGCGTCGGGTGCTTCCGGGATTTTTGCCGAGGGTGATACGGGCGAATCGGTCCGGGCGTTGCAGAAAATGCTGGCGAGTGCGGGCGCGCGTGTCGTCGTCGATGGGTATTACGGCAAGGGAACGCAAGCCGCCATTCGCGAGTTTCAAATGAAAAAAGGTCTTCCGGCCGATGGGGTCATGGGAAGATTGACGTATCATATGCTTTCCGACATGGTCAAGAGCGGCTATACGATTGCTGCGGGCGATATGTATGCGGAAATTTTTGACAGCTATCGCTGGCATCCGGACGCGGCAAAGAGGACGGTCATCTGGTCGACGGGAGAATTTTCTCCGCTTCGCGAGGTGAAGGCCAAGGCGGTCATGGCGGAGGCGGAGAAATATATCGGCGTGCCGTATGTATTCGGCGGTACGACGCCGGGCGGCTTCGATTGTTCGGGTTTCATTCAATACGTCTTCCGCAAGCAGGGGCTGGAGCTTCCGCGGGTGGCGGATGAGCAGTACGCATTGGGTGAATATGTCGGCCGGAATGCTTTGCAGCCGGGTGATTTGGTTTTCTTCTCCACGTACACGGACGGTGTCTCGCATTCGGGGCTCTATCTCGGAGACGGAAACTTTATCAGCGCGACGTCGAGCAACGGCGTCATGATCGCGGATATGACGAGTGGCTACTGGTACGATTGCTACATCGGTGCGAAACGAATTTTATAAGATACGGAAAACGGCGCGTGTGCGTCGTTTTTTTTTAGTGGAGAAGGGAACTTGGAGCCGGGTGCTTGCACTTGGCTTGCGAATCTATGTTCCGGGGTTTAAGCTTCCGGCTATCATGAGCCTGCTGATAAGATGATTCAAAAATTAAGCAAGGGCTCTCATCGCTATCAGCAGAACGGATTTTTTCATTTGTGCCGCCAAAGCAGAGGAAGACGACAGCGGTGCGTCTCACAATCAAAAAGCACTCCTTTCGAAATGAGGAGTGCTTTTTGATTGGCGTTTCTTATTTTCCTTTGAAATTTGCCGGACGTTTTTCGAGGAAGGCGGTGATGCCTTCTTTGAAATCTTCCGAGGAGGAACATTCGGCGAGGAGGACGGCCTCGGCCTTCATAAATGTCTCGTAGTCTTTGTACATGCTTTCGTAGAGGAGGTGTTTCATGTTTCGATAGGCGAGCGTCGGACCTTTCGTGAGTTTTTCCGCGAAGGCGCGGACGGTGGGCATGAGGTCTTCTTTCGTTGTGATATCTTTGATGAGGCCAATCGTTTTGGCTTCTTCGGCGCTGACGGCGCGGCCGGTCACGAAGAGGTCCATGGCGCGGTGCGTGCCGATCATGCGCGGGACGGTGAAGGCGCCGCCGGTGTCGGGACAAAGGCCGATGCCGACGAAGGCTTGGAGAAATTTGGCATTTTCCGAGGCGAAGACGAAATCACAGCCGAAAGCCAAATTCGCCGCGCCGCCCGCACAGGCTCCGCCGACGGCGCAGAGAATGAGTTTCGACATTTTTTTCATCTGCAGTACAAGCTCGGAGAGTTTGCCGGCTAAAGGCGCCATGGATTCTTTGGCAAAATTCGGCTCGTCGCAATGGGCTTTCATGAAACCGATGTCGCCGCCGGCAGAAAACGCGCGCCCGGCTCCCGTCAAAATGACGACTTTGACAGCTTCATCGGCTTCGGCGATTTTCAATGCGTCTTCGACTTCGAGTGCCATTTTCATGTCAAGGGCATTGAGCGTCGGCGCGTAATCGAGTGTCAATGTGGCAATGCCGCCGTCCGTCTCGTAATGAATTCTTTCATACTGCATGGGGGGACCTCCTTGTTTGGAAAACTTTGGATATATTGGGAGTGAATTAGGATTCTGAGGGCCGTTCGCCGTGATCCGTATAACCGTTTACCGAGCATGAAGAATTTTTGTTGGCACTGAGATTCTTGCTTTCTCAAGAAAGATTTAGTGTACGAAAAATTAGGTATAGGTATCGTTTACAGTACACATGAGAGCAAAGTATTTCATGCATGGATAACGGCTAGCGGCTAGCGGTCAACGGTCAACGGCTAACGGCTAACGGTCAACGGATAACGGCTAACGGTCAACGGATAACGGCTAGCGGCTCTCCCGGACATCTCGGATGACGGCCAGCTGCTTGCCTAAATCTTTGTATTTCTCTTCTTCATATTCCGCGTAGTAGATGTGTTCCTCCGTGTCGCCGCGGACGAGGACACGTCCTTCGGGGTCGACGAAGAGGGAATGGCCGCCGAGGCGGATGCCGTGGTAGGTGCCGCACATATTGACGGCGCAGAGATACATGCCGTTTTCAATTGCGCGGGCGCGGACGAGGATTTCCCATTTTTCGATATGAAGGAGCGGCCATGACGCCGGGACGAGGACGAGCGTCGTGCCTCTTTTCGCCATTTGACGAAACGCTTTCGGAAAATATATTTCGTAGCAGATTGCCGCGCCGGTTTGGATGCCGCCGATATTTTCCGAAAGGAGCGCGTCGCCCGCGGTCATGAGTTTTCCTTCCAGATAGCTGTGGAAAAGATGACGTTTGCTGTAGCGCGCCATGATGTTTCCGTTCGGAGAAAAAATGAGCATTGTATTTGTTATACGGCCCTGCTCTCGGAGCGGCAGCGTCCCGGCGGCAATTGTCACACCGAAATGCCGCGCCATGCGGCCGAGGCGGGAGATGAGATCGGACGAGAGCGTCACGGACGTTTCCTCCAGACGACGAAAATCGCAGCCGATGGTCCAGAGTTCGGGCAAAAGAATCCAATCGGTGGATTTCGCGGCGCGCTCGATGAGCGAAAGGCTGTGCTCCGTATTGTGGACGACATCGCCGGCGGCCGCATCTGTTTGCAACATGGCAATACGCATGATCTCACCTCTTTTTCATTATTATAGCACACGAAAAAAGGAAATCATTTCGTATTTTTTTATCGACAAAGTCGCACCGATTGCGTATAATTAAAAAATATTACACAAGCATTCCGGCCTTGGGAGGAACCGATATGAAGGGAAATGAAATCCGTGAACAATATCTTTCGTTCTTTGAGACAAAGGGGCATTTGCGTCTGCCGAGTTATTCGCTCGTGCCGCAAAACGATCCGAGTCTGCTTTTGATCGGGGCCGGTATGGCGCCATTGAAACCGTATTTCACGGGGAAGGTGGAGCCGCCGCGGCATCGCGTGACGACGGCGCAGAAATGTATCCGCACGGGCGATATCGAAAATGTCGGGCGCACGGCGCGGCATCATACTTTCTTTGAAATGCTCGGAAACTTTTCGTTCGGCGATTATTTCAAGAAGGAAGCCATCACGTGGGCGTGGGAATTTCTGACGGAAGTCCTCGCGCTTGAAAAAGAGCGCCTCTATGTGACGATTTATCCGGAGGACAATGAGGCGCGCGATTATTGGCACAGCTTCATCGGCATTCCGGATGATCACATTTATCCGCTTTCGGACAATTTCTGGGAAATCGGGGAAGGTCCTTGCGGCCCGGATTCGGAAATTTTTTACGACCAGGGCGAGGAATTCGGTACGGACCCGGAAAATCAGATGGGCGGGGACGGAGACCGTTTCCTGGAAATCTGGAATCTTGTTTTTACCCAATTTGATCGGCAAAAGGACGGCACGTATTTGCCGCTGGAAAAGAAAAACATTGACACGGGCGCGGGGCTGGAGCGTCTCTCGGCTGTGATGCAGAAGAAGAAAAACAATTTTGAGTCGGATTTGTTCTTCCCCATCATCGAGCGCGCGGCGCATTTGGCGGGGAAATCCTACGGCGCGGCGGAGAGTTCGGACGTGTCGCTAAAAGTCATTTCCGACCATACGCGCGCGATTGCCAATCTTATTTCCGACGGTGTGCTCCCGTCCAACGAAGGGCGCGGTTATGTGCTTCGTCGCTTGCTTCGCCGTGCGGTACGCCACGGGAAACTCCTCGGGATCGAAGGGCCTTTCATCGCGCAGATGATCGATGAAGTGGTCGATATGATGAAGCCGGCGTATCCGGATCTCTCGGAGAAACAGGATTTCATCAAGAAAATCGCTGCCACCGAAGAAGGCCGTTTCCAGCAGACGCTTAATGCCGGGACGGATTTGCTCTCCGAAATGCTGGAAGATACGAAGAAAAAACAGTCGTCCGTTCTTTCTGGGACAGACGTCTTCAAGCTGTATGACACGTATGGTTTCCCGTGGGAATTGACGCAGGAAATCGCGTCCGAGGCGGGACTTTCCATCGATGAAGCGGGCTTTGAGGCGGCGATGGCTGAGCAGAAGGAACGGGCCAGAAGCGCAAGAGCGAAGGTGTCCATGCACGTGGCGACGCCGGATACGACGAAGCTCTCCGCCGAGACATTGACGACGGAGGACAAGGACGGGAAGACGACGCTCGTGCTCCTCGGAAAAGAAGGAAAAGAAATTGCGCAGGCCTCCGATGGCGAGGAAGTCACGGTCGTTTTGCAAAATAATCCGTTCCATGCCGAAGGCGGCGGCCAAGTCGGGGACACGGGATGGCTGGTCGCGCCGTCGGGCGTGATTTCCGTCGAAAATACGAAGAAACTTCCTGACGGGATCACCTATCTCATCGGGACGGTCACGGAAGGGACGGTCACCGAAGGAGCAACGATCGAAGCGGTCGTGGATCGCGTGCGCCGCGAATCGGTCGCGCGGAACCATACCGGCACGCATATGTTGCAGGCCGCGCTTCAGCATGTCTTGGGGAATACGGTCAGTCAGGCAGGCTCGCTTGTCTTGCCGGATCGCCTTCGTTTCGATTTCACGTATCCGGAGGCGCTTACGGCGGCGCAGATCGAGGCGGTCGAAGCGCTCGTGAATGCGGAAGTTATCAAGGCGAAGGACGTCGAAATTTGCGAAATGCCGATTGACGAAGCGAAGAAACTGGGAGCGATGGCGCTCTTTGGCGAAAAATACGGCGATGTCGTGCGCGTCGTGACGATTCCGGACTACAGTCGGGAACTTTGCGGCGGCACGCACGTTAAAAATACGGGTGAAATCGGGATTTTCCGTATTGTGTCCGAAGGCGGCATCGGTTCGGGTGTGCGTCGCATCGAAGCCGTGACGGGTGAAGCGGCCTATGCATCGACCGTTTCCGAACGTAGGATGATGCAGGACGCAGCGGCGCTTCTCAAAGGGAAACCGGAAGAAATTTGTGAACGTATCGAAAAAACGCTTGCGCAGCTCAAAGCGGCGGAGCAGGAAATCGCCAAGCTTAAGCAGGCGCAGGCCAAGGACGCGCTCGGCGATATTTTGCAACAAGTGAAAGAAAAGAACGGCGTGCCGTATGTGGCGGCGGTCGTTTCCGCAGAGTCTATGGACGACTTGCGTAAGGCCGCGGATCTTTTGAAGGCGAAACTCCCCGGCGGCGCTTTGATTCTGGGGGCGGCAGCGGGCGAAAAAGTAAATTTCGTCGGTATGGCGTCGGAAGCGGCGGTCGCGGCGGGCATCCACATGGGGAAAGCTGTAGGCGAAGCGGCGAAAATCGCGGAAGGCGGCGGCGGCGGGAAACCGGCCATGGCGCAGGCGGGCGGCAAAAATCCGGCCAAGCTCGCGGACGCGATTGCGGAAAGTTTCAAAATTTTGGAAAATATGATACAGTAAGGACAGATATTTCCCGTAAGTAAGACGTTTCAGAAGGAGGGGATTGGAATGGTCGGCGAAGAGACCATGGTGATTACCAAGAAAGAACCAGGTGAAAATACGCAGGCGCGGTTGGCTTTGGAATTGGCGTACGCCGCACTGAAAGAAGCGGGACACAATCCCACGCAGCAGCTCGTCGGCTATTTGCTTTCCGGCGATCCGACGTACATCACAAGTCGGCATGACGCGAGAAAAATCATGGCCGGCATCGATCGGGATGATTTGGTGGAAGAGCTTGTGCGCAGCTTTGTGACGCATCGGGGCCTTTGAAACGCTGTCTGGGGCTCGACGTCGGGTCCGCGACCATCGGCGTTTCCGTGAGTGATCCTTTCGGCTGGACGGCGCAGGGCGTGGAAACGATTCGCCGCAAGTCGCGCGAGGCGGATTTTGCACGCCTTTCCGAACTCGTTCGCCAATACGGCGCGGAAACATTCGTGATTGGCATGCCGCTCAACATGGACGGCACGAAAGGGATGCGCGCGGAGCGAACGGAAGATTTTGCCAAGGCGCTCGCGGAAGCATTTCCTCAAATCGATCAAGAATTTTGGGACGAACGACTGACGACTGTGATGGCCGAGCGCGAGCTCATCGCGGCGGATGTCAGCCGAAAAAAACGAAAACAAGTCATCGATAAAATGGCGGCCGTGGCGATTTTGCAAGGCTACTTGGATCGCTTGGCGATGCAAAAGAAATGAGGGGTTAGGTATGAAAGAAGAAATATTGCAGGAAGAGGAAACGGTTAACGTCGTGACCATGACAGATTCAGAGGGAAATGAGACGGAATTTGTCGAAGATATCGTCATTCCGTACGCCGGAAAGCAATTCGCGGCCCTCGTCCGCATTCCCGCGTCGGCAGAAGACGAAGAAGAGCCGGACATTATTTTGGCCAGAATGGAAACGGACGAATCGGGAGAAATCGCTTACGTCCCTCCGACGGACGAAGAATTCGACGCCGTGAGTGAGATTTACGAAAACATGTAAGGAAAGAAATGAAAGCTTTGTCGAGAGGCAGGGCTTTTTTGTTGCGATGGGATTGCGCCGGGCTTTTTATTAAGCGTAAGACAGTTGTCAGCTATTAGAAAAAGCGGTAGCGGCTCCGCCGAATTTTATAAAAAAAGCCCTCTTTTGAAGGCAACCGTCTACTGGATGCTTTTCTCAAAAGAGGGCTTGATTTGTGGTGGCCTTCGGTGAAAGCTTTTTCTCACATTGTGCCATCTATCTCCCGGCGCTTCGCGCCACTGGCAACCGTCCACCGGAAGGTCGCCTTCAAAAGAGGGCTTGATTTGTGGCGGCCTTCGGCCGCATTTTATAGTGGCGCGAAGCGAAGGATGATGGGCCGCCGAAGGCGTTATAAAAATCGTCGCCGCAAGGCGACACCGCT
>CAVEFO010000046.1:0-13184 GCA_963615055.1 Lachnospiraceae bacterium | reverse complement strand
CTCTTTCTTCCACGGGGAAGAAAGAGAATGAAAAACGACAGGAGTTCTGCGGGGAGTCACCCCGCGTGATTTTACAGGAAAGTGATGTGAGAAAACGCAAAAACGTTTTCTTATATCACTTTCACTTTCGTCCCCACCGCAAGCGACGCGTCCGGATTCGTCACGACGCGCTCCCCTTCCGCAATCCCGGAGAATACGATTCTCTTTCCGTCCGTTTCCGGCCCGCACGTGATGCGGCGTGTGTCGATCAGGCCGTCCGCCGTGACGATTTGGACTGTATCGCCGCCTAAAATCGCCGATTCGGGGATTACCATTCCGTCCGCTTCCCGTCCCGTATCGATGCGAAGCCGGTACGGTTCTCCGACGGAAACGGTGCCGTCCGGATTATCGACTTGGACGCGATAGAGACAATACGGACCGCTGATTTCTTCGCTTTCTTTCTTAAGTTCCCCGTAGCGGGTCAGCGTCTTGGCCTCATCGGTCAGCGTCACGGTGAGCGTGCGTTCTTCTTTGACACGATCCACCGCCTCCGAAAGAAACGCCGGAATTTCAATCTCCGCGGTGACCGGTGTGTCCTGCCGCAGCAGCAATATCGGTCTTCCGGCCGTCACAGCGTCGCCCGTTTCATAGACCGCTGCCACGATGCCGTCAATCGGCGCCGTCACCAGGCACGCTTCTTTCGCCGCCTGCGCAGCCCGAAGTGCCGCTTCCAGCGCTTCCCGTCCGACCGGTGTCCCCGCCTGCACACTCTTTTTTCCGCGCAACCGATTGTACTCGGCCTGCGTGATGATGCCCTGCCGCAGCAAAGACGCCTCCATGCTGCTGTCATCCGAAGGCACTGACGAAACGGCAACGGGAAGCGATTGCAGACGACTTTCGATATCGGCGATTTGCGCATCATACGCCGCCGGATCGATTTCCGCCAATACATCACCGGCCGCGACTTTTGTCCCCACCGCGGGAAGCGGCGTCAGTAGGGGCCCGGAAACTTGTGACAGAACCGGCAGACTGTGAAGCGCCTCCGGCTTGACCGTCGCGGTGTAGACGAGCGGCGCTTTCGTTTTTGTCGCGACCGCAATCTCTGCCGTGGGCGTTCCGCAGCCGGAAAAAAGCGTCACCGCCGCTGCCAACATCCATGCGAGCATGCCCCTCATGCCGCCTCTCCCTTCGCCTCTTTTTCCGCGATATCCGTCGGGATGCGGCGATACGGAAATTTTTTCATCAATTGTTTCCACATATCATCAAAAATTCGATCCGGATCCGTATCAAATCCTTCCGGTTTCCTATCAAAGAAACGTGCCTCCGCGGTCATCGGCGCCTCCATGCCGGTCTCCCACCAATCGAGACGAAGCTGCGCCGATGTCAGTACGATGGGATCGCTGTCCCACAGCATACTCCCCGGATGGCGAAACTGCGTGAATGCAAGAACGACGGGCAAGATGACGATATCCGCGCCGCTTTCTTTCGCCGCCCCCGCGAGCGTATCCGAAACGGGCGCCGCCTTTTCCGCAATGATTTGGTAATACGGATAGCGAAAAATCGCGCGCAATTCTTTTTCCATTCGACTTTCGATATACACATTGGCGCCGCGCGGCGAAAGCAGCAAGACTTTTCTCGTATTTTGGAAATAACCGTCCGCGCGCCCCGCTCCCAAAGCCGGCGCCACTTTCGTTTCCGTTTCCGCCGCTACAGGCATCGCGGCATTTTCGCCTGTCGTCTCAGCCTCGGCCGCCGCATCGGTCACCGCGCAAAACACGCCGAAAATCAGCAGCAGTGCCAAAAATAATTTCTTCATCTTCTTCATCCGTCTCGCCCCCTTTTTCGCTCTTGTATCTTTTCATTATACCAATATCAGGCAACAAAAAGGAGCCGTGAAGAGATATTTCGCATTCGCTTCACGACCCGCTTAAATAGCCTTAATGAAATTGGATTCATCCGGTCCGTCCGCCGCCCACGAAGAAACCAGTGCCGCACAAAATGTGACACCCGATAAACGGTAAACGGTCAACCGTTATTTTCTCTGTTGCAACTCCGCCGCGTGCAAGAGCGCATCGATGACCATCGTCGTCGTGACGCTGCCGACCCCGCCCGGCACCGGCGTGACGACTCCGGCAATCTCGGCGACTTCATCATAGCAAACGTCGCCGACCGTCTTCCCGTCCTTGCGATTGATGCCCACATCGAGCACGACCGCGCCCGGTTTCACCATATCCGCCGTGACGAATTCGGCGCGTCCGATCGCAGCGACCAAAATATCCGCCTCACGGCAAATCGCCGGCAAATCTTTCGTGTGCGAATGGCAGACCGTCACCGTCGCATTTTCTTTTTGCAAAAGCTGCGCGACGGGATTGCCCACGACGATGGAGCGGCCGAGGACGACGGCGCGTTTCCCGTCAATCGGAATTTTGTAATGATGCAGCATCGCCATGCAGGCACGCGGCGTGCAGGGGAAAAGACCGTCTTTGCCCGCCATAAGCCGCCCCAGATTGGCCGATGTCAGCCCGTCGATGTCCTTATCCGGCGCGATTTCCTCGATCACCGCCGCCGCGTCGATGTGTGCGGGGAGCGGCATCATCAGCAAAATACCCGTCACCGCCGGATCGCCGTTCAAAGCGTGAATCTCGGAAACCAATTCTTCTTCGGAAATCTCTCCGGCCTTTTGGATCAACCGCGCGGAAATGCCGTATCCTTCCGCGACTTTTTGCATATGCGCGGCATACATCGCCGACGCCTTATCTTCTCCGACCAAAAGAATCGAAAGTGCAGGCGTGATACCTTCACGGGCGAGAGCCGCTAATTTTTCCGTAATGGAAACGCGAAGCGCCGCTGCCGTTTCTTTTCCGTCCAAAATCATATCCTACTCCTCAGAAAAGACCCGTGATATTGCCGTCCGCATCGACGTCGATATTTTCCGCAGCCGGCTTCTTCGGCAGCCCCGGCATCGTCATGATTTTGCCCGTGAGCACCACCACGAATCCGGCGCCCGCCGAGACACGCGCTTCCCGCACATGGAGCGTAAAGCCTTCCGGTGCGCCCATTTTCGTCGGATCGTCCGAAAATGACATCTGCGTCTTGGCCATGCAGACCGGCATATGCGAAAATCCCATCTCTTCGATGTGCGCGATTTCCTTCTCCGCCGCCGCATCATATTGCACGGACGCCGCGCCATAAATTTCCCGCGCTACCGTTTCAATTTTTTCCTTGAGCGGTAAATCATCCGAATAAAGCGGCGTAAAATGCGCGCCCTCTTCCATCGTTTCCAGCAGTCCTTTCGCCAGATCAATACCGCCCTCGCCGCCATTGACGAACACATCCGATTCCGCGACGCGGACGCCCGCCGACCGGCACGCTTCCTCCACGATTTCCATTTCCTCTTTCGTATCCGTCGGGAATTTGTTGATGGCAACGATGACGGGAAGTCCGTATTTTTGCAAATTGGAAATATGACGCAAGAGATTCGGAAGCCCGCGCTTGACCGCTGCCGGATCCGATGTCGTCAATTCGTTTTTCGCGCGTCCGCCGTGCATCTTCAGCGCCCGAATCGTCGCGACGAGGACGACCGCCGCCGGTGCCAAACCGCCGAAGCGGCACTTGATATCCAAGAATTTCTCCGCGCCCAGATCCGCGCCGAATCCCGCCTCCGTGACGACGTAATCCGCCAAATGAAGGGCCGTCTTCGTCGCAAGCATCGTATTGCAGCCGTGCGCGATATTCGCAAAAGGCCCGCCGTGCACGAAAGCCGGCACGTGCTCCAATGTCTGCACCAGATTCGGTTTCAATGCGTCCTTCATCAGCGCCGTCATCGCGCCCGCTGCGTGCAAATCTCCCGCCGTGACCGGTTTATTTTCATACGTATACGCGACAATGATCCTCGACAGCCGCGCCTTGAGATCCGGGATATCCTTTGCCAGACACAGAATCGCCATGATTTCAGACGCCACGGAAATCCGGAAACCGTCCTCTCGCGGCACACCGTCCACCGTCCCGCCGAGCCCGACGACGATATGACGCAGCGCGCGATCATTCATATCCAGCACGCGTCCCCAGACAATGCGGCGCGGATCGATTCCGAGCGCATTTCCCTGCTGCAAATGATTGTCCAGCATTGCCGACAGCAAATTGTGCGCCGTCGTCACCGCATGGATGTCCCCCGTGAAATGCAGATTGATATCCTCCATCGGGACGACCTGCGAATACCCACCGCCGGCCGCGCCGCCCTTCACGCCCATGCACGGTCCCAGAGACGGCTCCCGAAGACAAATCATCACCTTTTTTCCGATCTTCGCCAGCCCCTGCGCGAGCCCCACCGTCGTTGTCGTCTTTCCTTCACCCGCCGGTGTCGGAGAAATCGCCGTCACCAAAATCAATTTCCCGACCGGCGCACTTTGAACCCGCTTCGTCAGCCCCAAAGACACCTTGGCCTTATACGACCCGTACGCCTCCAGCTCCTCTTGCGAAATTCCGATTGACGCCGCAATCTCCCCGATGGGCTTCATCTCCGCCCGCTGCGCAATCTCGATATCCGACAGCATACCATCCTCCCCTTTCCGAAAAAGCAAACCTACCATGACCCTTTTTATCATTATAGCATGAAAACCGAATGAAACAGAAACATTACAGAAAAAGAAATTTTTTCTCTTTTTCTTGCATATGCTCCTTTCTTGCGGTAAACTTGAAAAGATATAATTTTCTCATTTTCTTCCATTGAAAAATATAGTATTTATTTCGCGAGAAGCCCCCTTCCCTCCATTCCGAAAAGGAGACGACCATGTACGATTTCGATACCGTGATTGACCGGCAAGACACCAATTCCGTCAAATACGATTTCCCCGAAAAATACAATATGCCCCAAGGACTTCTCCCCTTCTGGGACAGCGACATGGATTTTCGCGTCGCGCCCGCCGTCACCGAAGCGCTCCAAAAACGCGTCGACCACGGTATCTACGGCTATTCGGAAACCGACGATTCCTACTGGGAAGCCGTCCACAGCTGGTATAAAAATTATTTCAACTGGGACGTCCAAAAAGAATGGCTCGTGAAGACGCCCGGCATCATTCCCGCGTTTCACATCGCCGTCCGCGCTCTCACGAAACCGGAGGATGCCGTCCTCATCCAGCCGCCGGTGTACTATCCCTTTTCCGACGCCATCACCAAAAACGGGCGCCGCGTCGTGAGTTGTCCGCTTACTCGAAAAGGCTCGAAGTACATCATGAACGACTTCGACGACATCGAGAGAACGCTGGCGGAAAAGAATGTGAAACTCGCCATCCTCTGCTCGCCGCACAATCCCGTCGGCCGCGTCTGGACGAAAGAAGAACTTTCGGAATTCAGTCGCGTCTGCCGCATTCACGGCGTGCGCATCATCGTCAATGAAATCCACCAAGATTTCGTCTATCCCGGCGTCGCCTACACCCCCTTTGCGCATCTCAGCGAAGAGGCTGTCGAAAACGCCGTCATCTGCACGACACCGGCCAAGAGTTTCAATCTCTGCGGCCTTCCTCTGGCCAATATCTGGATCAAAAACCCGTCGCTTCGCGCCGCTTTCGCCCGTGAACTTTCCTGCACCGGCTTCGAACGCCCGAACATCATGTCCCTTCTCGCCGCCGAAGCCGCCTACAGCGGAGGCCGCGGCTGGCTCGAAGAAGTGAAACATTACGTCAAGGAAAACGTGGACTACACCCGCGAATTTTTGAAAACTTCCATCCCGCGTATGCAACTCGTCGAACCGGAAAGTACGTATCTTCTCTGGCTCGACTGCCGCGGCTACTCGCTCACGGATGAAGAACTCGCCCGTGTCGTGATTAAAGATGCCGGCCTCTGGCTCGATCAAGGCAGCCTCTTCGGCGCCGAAGGCAGCGGTTTCCTCCGCATGAACATCGCCTGCCCCCGCGCCACCCTAAAAGAAGGCCTCACCCGCCTCGCCGCCGCCTTCCAAAAAGTGGAAGAAGAATTGCAAAAGAAACGCGCGCAAAAATTGAGCGGTTTGAAAGATCATTGATTTGGGAGCAGGAAACGCTTCTCCTAGCGATTAAGACAATCCGACATCAGACGATGCTTTGATTTGGTTATCGCGTCACTCTTTTCCCTATCTTACCTAATTATGCTTGTCGCAAAATAAGATAACGATTTAATCGCCACTTCCTTGATTGCGATGCGTCACAGGAAACGGACAACGGACAACAAATAGCCCCAACAAAAGAAACGGTTCCGATTTTCATTTCGGAACCGTTTCTTTTTTACCGTTCTTGCTGTACGCCTTCGCCCACAATGCGAACATCGAGAGGGATGTGCACGCCGTATTTTTCTTTGACGCGCCGCTGCACTTCATGCAGGACCGCCAAGACCTCTTCGCAGGTCGCCTTTCCGTTATTCACGACGAAGTCAGGATGTTTCGTCGAGACTTCGGCGTCACCTATCGCAAATCCCATGAGATCACAATCTTTGATCATCGGGCCGACGTGGTATCCCGGCGGACGAAGATACATCGTGCCGGCGCTGCGCTTGTCGAGCGGCTGTTTCGTCCGACGGGACAACTGATGGTCGTCCATCGTCTTCTTGATCTCGTCCGGATCCCCTTTGGAAAGATGCAATTTGACGCTCAAAACGATGTCCCCATTGTGCATGAAAACGCTGTCGCTGTCGCCGTAGTGCAGATCATCCCAGCCGTATTCGCGGATTTCTTTTCCGTCACGGGACATCGCACGGACGCTTTCGACCACGCGTTTCATATCGCGACCGTAGCCGTTTGCATTCATGAAGACCGCGCCGCCGATGGTGCCGGGAAGGCCGACGGCAAATTCCAGGCCGGAGAGACCGTTTTGCCAAGCCAGACGGGAAACCGCCCCCGTCGCCGCGCCGCTTGCCGCCTCGACCCACTCGCCCTCGCATTTCATATTGGCCGGCAGCCGATTCGTGCAGATTGTGATCCCGCGAATGCCCCGGTCACTCACCAAAAGATTCGAGCCGCCGCCGACAACCGTCACCGGGATATTTTCCTCATCCGCACGGCGAAGCACCGCGGCGAGCATTTCCTCCGACGTCGGCGACACAAAAACGTCCGCCGCGCCGCCGATGCCGTACGTCGTATGACGCGCCATCGGCTCATTCACTTTCATTTCCTTTTCGGTCAGGATTCCTTCGAAAAACTTCGTCCAGTCTGTCATTTTTTCTCCAATTCCAGTACTTCCGTACCCTGCAATATCGCATCATTCACGATTTTCTGTAAATCGGCGGCCACTTGCTGCCAGCGCAGAAACGCCTGCAAATACGCCTGTGCCGCGCCGCTGTTGCTCACCATGACGGAAAGCTCTTGCAAATGCGTGAGCACACTCTCCTCCGGCTCCTTCCCGGCCATCCGTCCGTAGTCGACTTTCATCTGCTCCGTCAGATACTCCCGGACAAGCCCCCGCGCGCTGTCATTGCCGCGAAGCTCGTCCGCCGCCGCGACCAGCCGCTTCATCTCGTCAGACTCCTTCACCGCCGCCGCCAGCTCATACGCCTTGTCATACGGATTCATCTCTCTCCTCCTTTGAATAACCGCCCGCTCTCCTTTAATAAATGAGGAAACTGCAACTGCCGAAGCGCTTCCGTCGCTACAATCGCGACCGCATTCGACAAATTGAGCGAGCGCGCCTCCTCAATCATCGGGATCCGAATACACGCGTCCTCATGCGCCAAAAGCAACTCTTCGGGAAGTCCCTTCGTCTCCTTGCCGAAGACCAAGACATCATCGATGGTATAGGAAACATCGCAATACGCGTGCCTTGCCTTTGTCGTGTTGTAAAAGAAACGGCGCCCCGCGAGCATCCGCGTGACGGACTCGTAATTCTCGTGTACGTGGACATCGAGCAAATCCCAATAATCAAGCCCCGCCCGTTTCAAATAGCGGTCTTCGAGCGAAAATCCGAGCGGTTTCACCAAGTGCAGCGTCAAATGCTCCGCTGCGCAAAGCCGGGCGATGTTTCCCGTATTCCCCGGAATCTCCGGCTCCACCAATACAATGTGCATCTCTTATCCTCATTCAGAACCCCAAACACATCAAGTGAATTATACCAAAAATGAAACAAGAAAAAAAGGAGCGGACTCTCTCCGTTCCCCGTTGACCGTTTACCGTGTTTCCCATCTCATGCTGCGCAAATATTCTCACATATCATTTAATGCAGACAAAAAAGACACCGCAGCCAAATGTAAATCATTCCGCTCCGGCATCCGTTTCCCAAAATCACATCAAAAATAATCGCCGTAACGGTTTCTGTATTTCTCCGTCATTTCCTGCTCCTCATAGACACGAAACGTCTTCGCCTTTCCGCCGTCGTAGGAAATTTTATAAATGATGCCGATGTCCATCCCGGCGACCGGAATGTGATACGTATTCGGATAGCCCTTCATCTCGACCTCCATCGGCGCGCCTGTCATTTGAATCCGCCCGCCGAAATCAAAACGATTCGCCGCTTCCCACCCGAAAGGATCTGTCTCCTCCGCCGAAAGCGGCTCGTCCATCACGACTTCGAGCGTAATGAAATCGACAGGAATCACGCGATTGATTTTATTCGCCAACGCCGCGCCGCTAAAGAAAAACGTCGCCGCCAAGGCCAGACTGATAATTTTTTTCATATGCTGTCCTTTCTTGTGAGAGATGAGAAATGAGGGGCAGGACTTTATGCCGCTTTCCTTTTTGCGGCAATGGTGCTGAAAACTTTCTGGTAATAGAGATGGGTGGCAGGACTTTATGCTGCTTTCCTTTTGCGGAAATGGTGTTGAAAACTTTCTGCTGATAGAGATGGGTGGCGAGACTTTATGCCGTTTTCCTTTTGCGGCAATGGTGCTGAAAACTTTCTGCTGATAGAGATGGGTAGCAGGACTTTATGCTGCTTTCCTTTTGCGGCAATGGTGCTGAAAACTTTCTGCTGATAGGGATGGGAAGGAAACGCAAGTGCTTCGGCATATTTCTTTCCTCATCTCTATCTTGCGAATACTCTCAGCACAAATGCCTCAGGAATCAAGCCCCAAAAAGCTATGCCCCTCATCCCTTTCTTTCGAAAGCAAACTATATCTCATGCCGCCAAAACCAAGCACCCCAAAAGCTATGCCCCTCATCCCTACCTTTCGAAAGCAAACTATATCTCATGCCGCCAAAACTAAGCACCCCAAAAGGTACGCTCCTCATCTCTACCTTGCGAAATCCTTCCCACACTAATGCCACAAAGCCCATTCATTCCAAAAAGGTTTGCCCCTTTCCCTCATTCAAATTCCACCGTCACATCTGTGCCACGCTTGACCGATTCACCCGGCGGCGGGTCTTGGGAAACGGCGCGGCCGCTGCCTTTCGGTTTGAATCCCAGGCCGACTCTGACCAAAAATTCGCCCACGTCCCGCATGGACCAGCCGATAAAATCCGGGATTTCCGCATAGCCTTCCGTATCGGCCGCCGCTTCTTTGATTTCTTTTTCCTTTTTCGTATTTTCATTCACCGCCGCCAAAATCTCCGCCGCCTCCGTCTCCTCTTTCCCGGCCGGAATGCCGAGATAACGCATCACTTTCCCCATGATTTCCGAGAAAACGGGCGCCGCGATGACACCGCCGTAATACATGCCTTTCGGATTATCGATCACGACGAGGCAGATAACGCGCGGATCTTCCGTCGGGCCGAAGCCGCAGAAAGAAGCGACGTATTGGCCTTCGAGATAGCCGCCGCGCTCGGTATCAATTTTCTGCGCCGTGCCTGTCTTGCCACCCATGTGGTAACCGGGGACGCGCGCGTTTTGACCGCCGCCTTCGGACACTTCTTTTTCCATCATGTCGCGCAAAGTATCGGCGACTTCTTTGGAAACGGGATTTCCGGCCGCTTCCGGTTTTGTCTCGCGGTCAATGCTGCCGTCCTCATTCACAATTTTCGCGATGATATGCGGCTTCATCATTTGCCCGCCGTTTGCCAGCGCGCTGTACGCCTGCACCATCTGGAGCGGCGTGACGGCAATCGCCTGCCCGATCGACATCGTCGCGACATCGATATCACGCATTTCCTTCGGATCAAACAGAATGCCGGACGCTTCACCGGGAAGCTCAATGCCCGTTTCCTTACCGAAACCGAATTTCCGCGCGTATTCCGTCAACGTCTTGCCGCCCGTCAAAAGCCCGACATGCGCAAAGCCCGTATTGACGGAATATTTCAAAATATCCAACAATCGGACATCGCCGTAGGATTCGTCATCCCAATTTTTGATGACATGACCGGACGCATGGATCTCGCCGGGATCATGCCAGACCGTGTCCGTCCGATATGTCCCCGCCGCCAGTGCCGTCGCCGCCGTGATGGGCTTGAAAGTCGAGCCCGGCTCGTAAATATCGACGACGGCGCGATTTTTGAATTCATTTTCCGTCGCCAGATAAAAATGATTCGGATCATAGGACGGACGATTGGCCAGCGCCAAAATCTCGCCCGTCTTCGCATCCATCATGATCACCGCCGCGCCGGCCGCACCCGTTTCCGCCATCGCCCGATCCAGTGCCTGCTCAGCGAAATATTGAATCGTCTCATCGATGGTGAGGTACACGGATTTCCCCATTTTCCCCAAGTACGGCGCCGCCGTCGATTCCAAAATGGGATTGCCGCGCGCGTCCGACAAAATCCGCATCACATCGACGCGCCCGCGGATATCCGTTTCCAGCGATTTTTCCAATCCGTCCAGCCCATCGCCGTCAATGCCGACAAAACCCAAGACATTCGCCAACAGCGTGTGATTCGGATACGAACGCTTGCTCTCTCCGACGAGGCCGAAGCCCTTCCAGCCCTTTTCCTTCAAAAGCGCTTCCACCGCTTCCGACATCTCCGGCTCCATCGCGCGCGCGAGCCAGACGAAACGGGTATCGGCGGAAAGCTGCTGCACGAGCGTCGTTTCCTTCATCTGCAAAAGCGGTGCCAAAGCGGCAGCGACCTCTTTCGGCGACGCGCTCAACATGCCGGGGTCCGCATAGAGGGATTTCGCCAGAAACGAGAAGGCCAGCGGATTTCCGTTTCGATCATATATTGTGCCGCGCGGCGAAAAAAGCTTCACCGTGTCCGTCGTCTGGTTCATCGCCATCGACAGAAAACGGTCGTGGCAGATCACTTGGACGTAAAAGAGGCGGACGATGAGCGCCAGGGACACGGCCGTCAAAATCGCCAGCAAGACCATGCCGCGTTTTTGCATCAGTTGAAATAGATTTCTCCGTCTCATCCGTGTCTCCTCACAAACTGCACAGCCGCATGATACAGCGCATCCGCGTCATTTCGAAGCGAGCCGGCCTGCACGCGATAAAGCAAATTGGAAAATCCTTCGGCCGCACAGCCGGAGAGCGCCAAGACCGTGCGTGCGTCGTAGGCCAAATCCTTCGTCGTGACGGGCATCTCCCGCGCAACATCAGCCATACAAGCGCCGAACGCTTCATGCCCCGCCGTCGCCGAATGAGGCCGCCCGCAGCCGATAATGTCCGCCACGGAAAGCGCCGTCATGTGGGAAATCGCGTCCAAAAGCGCCGCTTGCGACGGAAATGCTCTCTCCCACGCCAATTTCCGCACCCATTTTCGGACGTCCGCCGAAGACGTATTCGCATACGCGTGAAATTGCATGTGATCGCGGACGAGCCACGTAATGAGCCGAATCTCTTCCGGAGGAAACCGCAAGCGCGACAAAATCGTCTCCGCCATGTCCGCGCCCACGTGGTCATGCCCATGGTCCGTGATACGGTCTCCCTCCACTGCGCGCACGCCCGGCATTCCTTTCCCCACATCGTGCAAGAGCGCCGCCCAGCGATCAATTTCCGTTTGCGGCGCCGCCTCCACGACCGCCAGCGTGTGATACCAAGCATCGTATTTGTGAAACTCTTTCATCTGCGGCAGCCCCACAAGATGAGAAAGCTCCGGCAAAATCGGGATTTCCGTGTCCTTCCCGTTTTCCCGAAAGCGGCACGACGCATCGCCAAGGCCCGTCCGCACAAAAAGATCCAGCCCCCGCGCCGCATGGGGGGCGACGAGCATTTTGGACAGCTCACTTTTGACCCGCGCAAGCGACAGCCCCCGGACACGCGAAAAAGCGAATTCCATCCCGGCGACCAGCGAAGAATCCGCCAAAAAATCCAGCTGCGCCACAAAGCGGCACGCACGGAAAAGGCGCAGCGCATCCTCTGCGAAACGCTCCGCTGCCTCGCCCACCGTGCGAAGACGCTTTTTTTCGATATCGCGCGCGCCGCCGAACGGGTCATACAGCACCCCATCCGCGTCCGCCGCCATCGCATTCACCGTGAAATCACGGCGCGACAAATCTTCCGTGAGTGACTCCGCAAAAGAAACCTCCGTCGGCCGATGCGCATCTTCGCCATAAAATTCTCGCCGAAATGTCGTAATTTCGTAATTGGTACCGGAGAGCGGCGCAATGACAGTCCCGAAGCGCCGACCGCCGCCGTCAATCCCATGCAGCCCGGCCTTTTCGAGAAGAGCCGCCGTGTCCTCCGGCCGCGCCGACGTCGTGATATCCCAATCATGCGGCACGCGCCCCATCAAAAGATCCCGCACGCACCCACCGACCACATACGCCTCAAAGCCCGCATCGGAAAGAAGGCGCAACAAAAAGACCGCCCCGGCATCCCAAGCCGCCGGATCCAAGCCGTCTCCCTTCCATTTCCCAAGACCAAACATGCGCCCTCTCTCCTACCGTTTTTTATATCTTAATCATTATATCGAGTCGGCGATGAAATGTCACGAATTTTTTCCGGCGGCCGTTGTCCGAAGTCCGTGAACCATGAACCGGCAGCCGTGCTGAATACTTGGACGTGACAAACGATAACCGGGCAACGCTCCTTTATCCCAAAAAAACATGAAGAACTAACCGCATGAATAAAAAATCGCGAATTACATAAAATTTTGCACTCGCCGGCACAAAAAAAGGAACGGCGAACCGTTCCTTTATGTGGCAAACATCTGATTTATCGACCAAGACTCGCCAGCACCTGCGCCATCTGGGCTTTGAGTTCCCGGATCTCCTGCGCCTGCGAATCGATTTTTTCCGCCTGCGACGCATTTTCTGCGCGAAGCACATTCACTTCTTGCACCAGCTGCGAATTAGAGGCATTCTGCGAAAGTCTCGCACTGCGACGACCGAGCTTGAAAGAAACGCCGGCATTCAGCATCGGATCCCCGTTTCCAATCG
>CAVEFO010000045.1:0-13628 GCA_963615055.1 Lachnospiraceae bacterium | reverse complement strand
CACCGATAGGAAACATCGAGAGAATCCGGTTCGAACCGCATTCGTATCAGTTCACGATTGGATTGTACAAGAAAATGCAATGCGTTGCAAGTATTTACAAGTACTAAAAAAATCTCAAAAATCGCAAGATGTGGGGTTCGCAATTCGAACTCATACGACCATTCAAAAGACTTCTCACAAGAATCGACACAAAAAGCAAATACAACCATTGAAATTCCGCATGATAATCTCATTTTTTCGGATTTTCCGGCAAAATCAAGATAGAAGAACAAATGAAAATGTCTCTCAAAAAACATTTTTCTCTTGTATCATTAAAGTTTTCTTTGGCAACATATAAACAAATTTTATTACTCCCTCCGGTACACTTTTCAAGCGCGCTATCTTATCGGAAATTTGCAAGTTTTCCGATGCAAAATGAAAAATTTTTTCCTCTTTTTCGTGCGGAAAAAATCAAAAAGAAATATTTGACAAGAAAGGAAATCCGCGTCCCACTGCGCAGGAAGCCGCTTTTCGATTTCACTTTTTCTCGCGCCGCATCACCGTGCAGAATTTCGTGGTAGTCGAAAAAAGGAAGACGGATCACGGGCACGAAAAGGGGAAATGACGTCAAATTTTCCGGAAGCCGGGAGAGTCGATATTTGTTAACTTAGGTAAAAATGATCTTGCGGGACGGGATAGAAGGGGGCCAAAAGTTAGCAATTAGTAGTGAGCAGTGAGCAGTGCAGGTGTCGCTTCGCGACGACGATTTTTATAATCGCGCGAAGCGCGTACCGCTTTAGCCTTCTTCAGGAGGCGACCTTCCGGTGGACGGTCGCCAGTGGCCCGAAGGGCCGGATGATGGGATGCTAAATGCGAAAATGTCGCGAAGCGACTCCGCTTTTTTTCTCCTTTTGGAGGTGACCTTTCGGTGCCCTAAAGAAGGCAAGCAGGTGGCGGCTTTTGGTTGTATTTCTAGCGGGCTTTTGTTTTCGGCGACAAAATTTCACGCCGCGCCCGCAAAGGAGCTGGTGGGTTTGGTCGCGGAGGAGACAGATGTGCCGTGGACGCACCGGAACTTGCCATCCTTTTCAAAAGGTTGTAAAAACGATACAAAAGGAATTGGCATGACCTGATAGGTCGTGTATAATGGATTTGATGAAACGGGGAAACCGATTTTATCGAATCTTTTCTTTTGGGAAATATTTCCTCAAAGTTTTCTGAGGGAAGGCAGGTGTATGTAGCGTGATTATCTTACCGATAGCCGTGGGTTCCGGTTTTTTGGGCTGGATATATCTGTTTTTTTTTTATGTTGAGCTAAGAGTGTTTATTTTCTTGGTGAAAAAATTACTTTGTTTAGGTAAGCTCATCATCCTTGCTGTTTGGAAATTTTTGCGTTCATCAAAGCCACGAGAGATATTCCGGTCTATCAAGACATCCATTCCCCATCTTTTTTGTTTGTTTTGGGATGGTTTACGATGTGTACCGTATCGGAGATTGCTGTTTGTTTTAGCAGCGATTTTGCTGTCGCTTCCGTTAAGTGTTTTGGTCGGAATTTTGCATGGCGCAGTTGCCATCTTGGGTCAGTATTCAACCGAAGTGGCAGATACAATTTTTTGGCTGTACTTTTTCGGCTCTTATCCGATTCTGTCCGTTTATCTTTTCAAACGAATCAAACGATTTTGGGAAAAGCGATTCCCGCTCCATTCGGAGAATTGTTCGCCGCATGTTTCTTGATTTTTAACAATCGGGCTATTAAGCGTTTTGTTTCCTCTTGCATTATCGGACAAAAAAATATATACTGTACGCATACCATCAAGAGCAATCGAGGGACTGGCCCTTTGACGTTGCAGCAACCACCCTTTTTGGGGAAACGGTGCTAATTCCAGCAGTGAAAACTGAGAGATGGGGCGGGTTCCCTCTTTCGAGGGATTTTTTTGTGGAATTTCTTTTTTTGCGATACAGGGAAAGTTTTTTCGGAGGAGGGACATATGGCGAAGAAAGTGTTTTTTACGTCGGAATCGGTGACGGAAGGGCATCCGGATAAAATTTGCGATCAGATTTCGGACGCGGTGCTGGATGCGATTTTGGCGCAGGATCCGTGCGGGCGCGTGGCGTGCGAGACGATTGTCACGACGGGGCAGGTGCATATTTTCGGGGAAATCACGACGACGGCGCGTGTCGATTTCCCGAAATTGATTCGACAGACGATCAAGGAAATCGGCTATGATCGTGCGAAGTACGGTTTCGATTGCGAGACGTGCGGTATTTTGGTGTCGATGGATGAGCAGTCGCCGGATATCGCGATGGGTGTGGATCGGTCGCTGGAGGCGAAGCGGGACGCGGCGGATAAGTATGATATCGGCGCGGGCGATCAGGGGATGATGTTCGGCTACGCGACGAATGAGACGCCGGAATTTTTGCCGCTGCCGCTTGCGATGGCGCATCGGCTTTCGCGTCGTCTGGCGGAGGTCAGAAAAAATGGGACGCTTCCGTATTTGCGGCCGGACGGCAAGACGCAGGTGACGGTGGAGTATGATGACGGGAAGCCGGTGCGGATTGAGGCGATTGTGATTTCGTCGCAGCATGACGAAGCGGTCTCGCACGAGACGATTGAGAAGGATTTGACGGAGCAGGTCATTCGCGCGGTGATTCCGGCGGAGTATCTGGATACGGATACGAAATATTACATCAATCCGACGGGGCGCTTTGTAATCGGCGGCCCGCAGGGTGACGCGGGGCTGACGGGTCGGAAAATCATCGTCGATACGTACGGCGGTATGGCGCGGCACGGCGGCGGCGCGTTTTCCGGAAAGGATCCGACGAAGGTGGATCGCTCGGCGGCGTATGCGGCGCGCTATGTGGCGAAAAATATCGTGGCGGCGGGGATCGCGGATCGCTGCGAGATTCAGCTGGCGTATGCGATTGGCGTCGCGCATCCCGTTTCCGTCCTCGTGGATACATTCGGCACGGGAAAAATTCCGGAAGAAACCATCGTGGAGCTGATTCACGACAATTTCGAGCTGCGCCCGGCCGGTATCATCGATATGCTGGGGCTTCGTCGCCCGATCTATCGGCAGACGGCGGCGTACGGACATTTCGGCCGCACGGATATCGATTTGCCGTGGGAGCACACGGATAAAGCGGAGATTTTGCGGAAACAGGCAGGTCTCTGAAATTTCTGTTTCCGTCAGAAACATTTGCGCGACCGAAGAGGCAAGGCGTGATACAATAGAGGACAACCATCGTCCTCTATTTTTTGTGGGAGAAATTTTCGTGCTGGCTGAAATTTTAATCAATCGTCCGTCAAAAAATTTGGATCGGACGTTTACGTATCGCATTCCCGATGACGGCTCGGTCGGGGTCGGATGGCGCGTCGCGATTCCGTTCGGCTCGCATACGGAAGAAGGAATCGTGCTGTCCGTGCGCGAGGAGGAAGCGCTGTCTTATTCCGTCAAAAACGTGATCGCGCCCGTGGATGAGTTTCCGTGGTTCACGCCGGAGATGCTCGCGCTGGCGAATTGGATTTCCTTATATTATTTGTGTACGCAAATTGATGCGCTGCGGCTGTTTCTCATCGATAAAAAAGGAATCCAAATCACGACGCGTTATGCCGTCGCGTGGGAATTCATTCCGGAGGGGCATCCCATCCGCACGGTGCTGGATGCGTCCGTCGAAGAATTATCCGAAGAGGACGCGGAGATGATTTTCGGAGACGCGCTTTCGGCTTATGGCAAGAGCGGATTGTTGGAGCGGATGGAAATCCCGGAGGCGGTCTATCGGATGCCGATTGAAAGAGAGTACCGGGCGACGGAAACGGGGAATGAGGCGCTGACGAAACGGCAGCAGGAGCTGGTGGCGTTTGTTTCCTTGCAAGGGGTGACGGGGGAAACGGAGCTCGCGGCGCACGGTTTCTCAAAAGATTTGCTCAAGAAATGTGTCGAAAAGGGCGCAATTTCTCTTTTTTATAAAGAGAAGACGCCGTATTCTTTGATCGGAGAGAGGACGCCGGAGGCGCCGCGGGAGTTGACGGAGGAGCAGGCGGCCGCGTATGAGAGGGTGAAGGCGGCCATCGATGCCGATGCGTATCGGGGGCAGCTCTTGATGGGCGTGACGGGGAGCGGCAAGACGGAGGTGTATTTGCGCGCGGCCGAGCACGCGAGGGAGCTCGGGGGAAGTGTGCTGCTCCTTGTGCCGGAAATCGCTCTGACGACGCAGATGGTGGATTATTTTGCCAAGCGTTTCGGGGATGATGTCGTTTTCATTCACAGCAAATTGTCGAAAGGGGAGCGCTACAACAATCGGCAGCGGATTCGGACGGGGCAGAGCCACATTGCGATAGGATCGCGCTCGGCGCTGTTTCTTCCGTTTCAAAATTTGCGGCTGATTATCGTCGATGAGGAATATGATTCGTCGTACAAGCAGGATGAGACGCCTTTTTACAATGCGCGGGACGCGGCGAAGAAATTGGCGGCGATTTGCGGCTGTCCGATTTTGCTCGGCGCGGCGACACCGTCGATTGTGACGTATGCGGCGGCCGAGGCGGGCGTCATCGATTTGATTGAAATGCCGCATCGGGTGAAAAGGACGCCGCTTCCTAAATTTACGGTCATCGATATGAAAGATGAGGCCGGTGTCGGGAATGAAACGTTGTATTCGCGGGAGCTGTTGGCGCGGATTTCTCAAAATACGGAGGAAGGCAAAAAAACGATTCTGTTTCTGAATCGGCGCGGATACGCCACGACGCTTCGCTGTCAGGATTGCGGTCATGTCTTCAAATGCCCGCATTGCGACGTTTCCTTGGTTTATCACAAAGCGCGGCATCGGCTGAGCTGCCATTATTGCGAAAGTGTGTATCCGGTGCCGCGTCGCTGTCCGGACTGCAAGGGCGAGCATATCGCATTTTTGGGGCGTGGGACGGAGCGCGTCGAAGAGCAGCTTAAGGAATGGCTCCCGGAGATCAAGGCGCTGCGCCTCGATTTGGATTCCACGAGCCGGAAATACAGCGCCGCGAAAATTTTGGAAGAGTTTCGCGAGGGCGCGTTTCCCGTACTCTTGGGGACGCAAATGGTCGTCAAGGGCCACGACATTCCGGGCGTGCAGCTCGTCGGCATTTTGAATGCGGACAGTCTGTACAATATGCCGACGTATCTGGCGGGCGAGCAGGCGTACACGATGATCACGCAATGCGCCGGACGCGCCGGGCGAGGGGAGGAGCGGGGAAACGTCGTCTTGCAGACGTACGAGCCCGATCACTACATCATCCGGGCGGCGGTCGAAGCGGATTATAAAAAGTTTTATCAAAAGGAAGTTTCGTATCGGCAAGCGATGCAATATCCGCCGTATGTGCGGCTTCTTCGCATCACGAGTTTCTCCGCGAAATATGAAACGGCGAGGAAACGCGCGGAGGCGCTCTATGAATGGCTTTTGCAAAACGCGCCCGCCGTCACGCCGCCGATTTCCTTTGTGGCGCCGTATGATGAAGCCGTCAAAAAAATCAGGAATCAATATTATGTTTCCATTTTGGTGAGAGGGCAAAATTTGGCGGCGCTCAAGGCGAAAATACGCGAGGCGGAGATTTTCCGGCAAAACGGAATCATTTTGGATGTCGATCCGCTTTCGTAAAAAGGAGAAAAGAATGGAAGAAACGGAAATCATGCGCGAGGCAGGCGAGGAGCTTTCGGGGCTTTTGGCGGTGATGAAAGCGCTGCGCGCACCGGACGGCTGCCCTTGGGATCGCGCCCAGGATCATGAAAGTCTGCGGACGTATTTGCTGCAGGAAACGTATGAGGTGCTGGACGCCATCGAGGCAAACGACGCCGAAAATCTTTGTGAGGAGCTGGGAGATCTCTTGCTGCAGATTGTTTTTCACGCGCAAATTGCGGAAGAAAATTCTCAATTTACGATGAAACAGGTCGCGGAAGGCATCAAAAACAAAATGATCGCGCGGCATCCCTTCGTATTTCAAAAAGACGATAACGGTGCGGAAAAAGAGCCGGGAGGAAATTGGGAAGAACAAAAACTTCGCAAGAAAAAGCGAAAAAATCTTCTCACAGGGCTTCCCCAAAGCTTGCCAAGTCTGCTTTTGGCGTGTATAATGCAATTCAGGATAGATTCCGTGTGTCATACCGACGCGAAAAGCTGGCCCTGCCGATTGTCGGAACTTCAATCTTTAGCCTTGCGGCAAAAAGAGAAGAGCGGTGATTCGGTTGCCTTGGAATTTATTTTGGGCCGCTTGCTTTTTGAGACCGTGCGCTTTGTGCGCATTTGCGGTATGGAGCCGGAGACTGCTTTGCATCGATTCAATTCCGTATTTGCAGAGCGCTTCGGTGCGCTGGAGGATCGTCTCCGAGAGGACGGGAAGCCTGTAACCGAGATTACGGAGGCTGCGTTGCAAAACTTGGAGGAAGAGATCGCCGCCGGCACATGCGGAACCAAGCAGGAGTTTCCTGCAGTATAAAAGGAGGATGTATTCATGAACAAGACAGAACTCATCGCCGAAGTGGCACGCGATGCCGAAATGACGAAAAAGGATGCCGAAAAAGCATTCAAATCCGTTGTGAACGTCATTACCGAGCAGCTCGTCAAAGGCAACAAGGTCCAGATCATCGGCTTCGGTACGTTTGAAATTCATCAGCGTAAAGCCAGAACGGGCAAAAATCCGCGTACGAAACAGACCATTAAGATTCCGGCTTCCAAAGCGGCCGCTTTCAAGAGCAGCAAGAAACTGAAAGAAGCTGTCAACGCGAAAAAGTCCAAGAAATAAGAAATATTCACAAACAAAAGAGAGGACGCAGCCAAGACTGTGTTCTCTTTTTTTTGTTGCCAAAATCCCTTAGGCTGTTTGGCGGCGGGAATTTCGCCGCAGTTTTTGATTGCGTCGGGAGAGAAGATTTTTGTGCCGGCGCGGCGAATGACGGATGGGGAATTTCTTTTGTCGTTTTGCTCTCCGGGAGCCGACAAAAAATAAAAATCTGGCGGCGGTGAGAAGCAAGGCGTGCCCACGTTCTTTTTCCCTCATATGATATAATGAAAAATATCACAGAGAAAAGGAAGGACGAATATGAAAATCATTCAGGCAGGGGATCCGATTTTGGCGGCGGTCGCGGAGCCGGTCACGGATTTCGATAAAAATTTGAAACATCTTTTGGAAGGCATGAAAAAGACGCTGTATGAGGCGAACGGAGTCGGGCTTGCGGCGCCGCAGGTGGCTGTTTCCCGGCGCATTTTCGTCGCCGACGACGGAGAGACGGGGTACGATGAATACATCAATCCGGTCTGGGAGCCATTGGATGACGAGATGATTTTGGACGGGGAGGGCTGTCTTTCCGTGCCGGATTTGACCGGGGATGTGAATCGCTACGCGCGCGTCTTGGTGACGTATCAAGACCGACGCGGGAAAAAACACCAAAAGAAAGCGGAGGGCCTTTTGGCGCGCTGCATTCAGCACGAGACGGACCATTTGAATGGGATTCTTTTCATCGAGCGGGCCGTGACGCTCCGTAAGGGAAACAAGAATGAATAAGCCGCTTCGCATCGTTTTTATGGGGACGCCGGCTTTTGCTTTGGCGCCGCTCAAAGCGCTGTGTGAGGCGGGGTGCGTACCCGTCGCCGTTTACACGCAGCCGGATCAAGTGAATGGGCGCGGCGGGAAAATTTCATTTTCACCGGTGAAGACATATGCGCTGGAAAAGGAAATTCCCGTCTGTCAGCCGACGTCTTTCAAAGAGGAAGACGCGGTTTCGGCGCTTCGCGTGTGGCGGCCGGATTTGATTGTCGTCATTGCGTACGGAAAAATTTTGCCGCAGGCGGTGCTGGACATCCCGACATACGGCGCCGTGAATATTCACGCGTCGCTTTTGCCGAAATATCGCGGCGCGGCGCCGGTGCAGCGCGCGATTTTGAATCGGGAAGAGGAAACGGGCGTCTCGCTCATGAAATTGGATGCCGGCATGGATACGGGGCCGGTCATTTCTCGCGTTTCTGTCAAAATCGGAGATACGGTGACATCGGGCGAGCTTTTGGAAGTTTTGGCCGACATGGGCGCCAAAGAATTGCTTCGCATTTTGCCGGAAATCAAAGACGCGATGGCAAAAGCGGTGCCGCAGGATGAGAGCGGGGCGACGTATGCGGAGAAAATCACAAAGGACATGGGGGCGCTCGATTGGTCGGAGGCGGCGGCGGATTTGCACGCACGCATTCGGGCACTGTCGCCCAATCCGGGGACGTACACGTATTTTAGCGGGAAACGCATGAAAATCCGGCGCAGTTTTTTGACGGACAAAGAGACAACCGCAGCCCCCGGCACTGTTGTTTCCACGGATAAAAACGGTCTGTGCGTCGCGACGGGGAAGGGCGTGATCGGGATTTCCCGTCTGCAGCCGGAAAATAAGAAGGAAATGGACGCCGCCAATTGGCTTCGCGGCGCAAAAGTCCAAGCAGGAGATCGATTTGAAACAAAAGACGGCCAGAGCGCTGGCGTATGAAGCGTTGTTTGCGGTGCTGGAGAAAGATGCCTATGCCAATTTGGCGTTGCAGGCATCTTTTCGTATGCCCCTTTCGCCGGAGGACCGGAAATTTCTGACGGAGCTTGTCTACGGGACGCTGCGCCATCTGCAGACGCTCACGTGGCATATCGACCGGATTTCTTCGCGGCCGGTGCGAAAATTGGATGCGCCGGTGCGGATTTTGCTGCTGCTCGGCCTCGATCAACTGTTATATATGGGGAGCGTCCCGGATTCGGCGGCGGTGAATGAGACGGTGAAAATCGCCAAGACGGTGACGCACGCGGGAAACGTGAAATTCGTGAATGCGGTTCTCCGCAATTGGCTGCGAAAAAAAGATTCACTCCGCTTGCCGACGCCGGAAGAGGATCCCGTCATGGCGGCGGCGCTCTCGCTGAATATGTCGACATGGCTCATTCGTCGCTGGCAAAAAGCGTTCGGTGCTGAGAAGGCCAATGCGGTTTTTCGTGCGTTTCAAGAAATCCGTCCGACGGACATTCGCGTGAATCCGTTGAAAATTGCAAAGGAAACGCTTATAGAAGAGCTTTCGGAGATTGGCTGCGAGCCGAGTGAGATTCCGGGATTGGCGGACGGATTGACGCTCCGTGATGCCGGGCCGTTTTTCCGCGGTCGTTTCTTGGCGGATGGGAAAGCGTATGTGCAAAATCGTGCGTCGATGCTGCCGGCGGAAATTTTGGCGCCGCAAGCGGGGGAGACGGTTCTCGATATGTGCGCCGCACCGGGCAGCAAGACGACGCAGATGGCGACGATGATGGGAAATACGGGCCGCGTCGTCTGCTGGGATTTGTATCCGCACAAAGTGAAACTTTTGGCGGAGAATGCAAAGCGGCTGGGGCTCGTCAATGTATGCCCCGCAGGGCATGACGCGACAAAAATCGAGACAAAGGACGTCGCGGCGTTTGATCGCGTGCTTCTTGATGCGCCCTGCTCGGGGCTCGGTGTCATCGGGAGAAAGATAGAAATTCGTTGGCGGCGAAAAGAAAAAGATTTGGCCGCGTTTCCTCCGTTGCAAGAAAAATTATTGGAGGCGGCGGCAAAAACGGTCAAGCCGGGCGGGATTCTGGTGTACAGCACGTGTACATTGGAACGCGCGGAAAATGAAGAGCGCGTGATCAAGTTTCTGGCGCGGCATCCGGAATTTGAATCGGTTTCTTTTACTGTGGGTGAAAAAGAAGCGCCGACAGGGATGCTGACACTTTGGCCGGATACGGACGGCTGCGATGGATTTTTTGTGGCGAAACTTCGGAGGAAGAAATGAAGCAGAATGTGTGGGGGATGCCGCTTGCCGTGCTGCAAGATATTTTGACGGCCGCCGGTTTCCCGAAATTTCGCGCCAAGCAGCTGCAGGATTATTTATATCGGCGCGGCGTGTACGATTTTGCCGCGATGCTCCAGCTGCCGCAGCCGCTCCGCGCATGGCTCTCGGAGAATGTCGCCGTCGAAAAGCCGGCGGTCATTCGGGCGCAGGAGTCGCCCTCCGGCGATACGAAAAAATTGCTGCTGCGTCTTTCGGACGGCGCGCTGATCGAGACGGTCCTGATGCGTCACGATTACGGTCATTCCGTCTGTGTTTCCACGCAAGTCGGTTGCGCGATGGGTTGCGCTTTTTGTGCGTCGACGCAAAACGGGCTGGAACGGGACTTGACGGCCGCCGAAATGCTTTCCGAGCTCTATGCGTTTCGGACGGACGCGGAGATTCATTCCCTCGTTTTGATGGGAAGCGGGGAGCCGCTGCAAAATTATGAAAATGTGATAGAATTTATGCATCTGGCGCACGATCCGGATTTGCTCAATCTGTCGTACCGCGCCATGACGCTTTCGACTTGCGGCATTGTGCCCGCAATCGACCGGCTGGCGGACGAGGAAATTCCCGTCACGCTCGCGATTTCCCTGCACGCACCGAATGATGCGATCCGCCATCGGCTGCTGCCTGTCAGTCGCCGATACGCGATTGAAGACGTGGTGGCGGCGGCGCGTCGGTATTTTGAAAAAACGGGGCGGCGCGTGACGTTTGAATACATTTTGATAGACGGCGTGAATGCGTCTGACGAAAACGCCGCGGAGCTTTGTCGTCTTTTGGGTGATCTGCCCTGCCATGTGAATTTGATTCCCGTGAACGGCACGGAGCACATTCGACTCTTTGCGCCGAGCGGAAACCGATGCGAGCGTTTCCGGAAGATGTTGGAAACGGCGGGGAAGAGTGCGACGCTTCGCCGAAAAATGGGCGATGAAATTCAAGCGGCGTGCGGGCAGTTGAAGAAACGGAATTTGAAACAGGAAATTTGAAATAAAAATTAAACGGTTGCCGTGAGCGGCCGTTTCTTATACAATAGGGAAAAAGAAGGAGGAGTTTTTTATGACATATAAAAAATTGTCTTGGCTTATTGCGGCTCTTTTGCTTACGGGAAGTGCGTTTGCAACGGCTGCGGAAGCACCTGTTGTGTCGTCTGTTTCCCAAGAAGAAACGGAGAAAGCGTCTGATGCGGAGAAAGAGGCGGAAACACCGAAGTCGTCTGAAAAAATTACGAGTGCGCAAAGGTCAGGCGAAAAAGAAGATTCCGCGAAAATTGTCGAAGCCGAAGATCCGACGGAGGATGATTCGTCGGACGAGGGAGAAGAGGAAACGGCGGAAACGGAAGGGGAGGACGAGACGGAGAAGGCGGAAGACGAGAAGCCGGCCGTCCCGGATATCGATGCGTCGCCGCTTACGGCATACGATTTCTTGGCCGGCGGCATTCGGCTCGGCTTGCCGTATGAAGAAACATTGACGCATCTCGGAAAACCGCAGGATGAAAAGAGAGGCGCCGTGCGTAGCGAATACATTTGGCCGGCTATGGCAGTGCGTTTTGTGTCGGATTTGGCCGCAAAATATGATGAAAATTTGAAGCCCGGCGCCGATGCCATTTACATCGCCGATGCGAAGACGAAAACGAATCGAGGCGTCGCGGTCGGAGATGCGCGGGAAAATGTTCTGCGCCTTTACGGACGCCCGACGAATGTTCTCTGGGACGGGACGCGCGGCCTGTTTCATTTCCTTTACCAAAAAGACGATCAACTCTTGATGTTCAGCATCGCCAAGGACAAGGTGAAAGACATTCGGATCATGTACGATGACAGCGCTTTTGCCAAGACGCAGGCGGAAGGGCTTTTCCGGGCGGATAATTCGACGGACGAGCGCGACTATCGCATCGCGGGTTATCGTTTGCTGGAAACATTTTCCGAACATTCTTGGGAAAGCTGGCAACGCAAAGCGACGAATCCGAAAGAAGAAATTCGCTATTATCCCGGCTACGGTCTCCATCTGGATCTCAAAAGTCATCGCATCGGCTCCATGTTCCTCTCCGACCCCAGAATGTTGACGGCGCGGGGGCTGGCGGTTGGCGATCAAATTTCGACAATGGAGGCGGTCTACGGCAAGCCGGATAAAGTGGAAATCAATTATATCGACAAACGCCCGCAAACGGCTTATATTTATTTTTCGGCGGATAAAGATGAAGTTTTGATTCTCTACATCAATGACAAAGCCCGCACGGTCCAAAGCATTGTTGTCATGAATAATCCCCTTGGTCCTCGTGCGGAGCGCAGCAAAATCGATCCGGAAAAAGCAAAGAAGGAAAAGGAGAAAGCAGAGGAAAAAGAGAAGGCGGAGGACGAGAAGAAAGTCGACGGAGCGGAGAAGACGGAAACCGGCGGCGCGGAGCAGAAAGAGTCCGAGAAGGCTTGACTTGCGGTGGGCTTTCGTTCTCAGACATAAGAAAGTTATTCGCTCTCTGCTGCCGGCCGTTAGTTTTAAGTGGTGCTGCGAAGTGCGGACCGCTTTCGTCTGATAGCTGACAGTGAACTTCTGACAACGATCTTGCACGAAAACACAAAGCCGAGGAAGTATCTGATTATCTGACGGCTCAATCTCTTTACGGCGAACGCTAAACGGTCAATCGAAAACGGAAAACGGAATATGTTTCCTACGCATGTTTCCCTATTCTTCCGAAGTATTGGCCGTTTTTTTGTTTCCATTTATAATAAGAGCAGATTTTTCTTCGGAAAGGAGTGCTCTTATGAAAAAGGCAAAGGTGGCGGCGATGGCTTTGGGCTTGGCGGCGGTTTTGAGCGCGGGGGCGGCGGAGGCCAAATCCGTGGTGTATTTCACGCGGGATTTGTCGGCGGCGGGATTGCAGAAAGCCTACGAGAAAGTGAACGGGGAAATTTCCGGGAAGGTCGCGGTGAAATTGCACACGGGCGAGCGGAACGGACCGAATATTTTGCCGCGAGACTGGGTGGCTGCGCTTCTTGAAAAAGACATTCCGGGCGCGACGATTGTGGAAACGAATACGTATTATGCGGGGGATCGCGACACGACGGAGAAACACCGCGAGACGCTTCGGGTGAACGGTTGGACGGAGGTCGCGCCCGTCGATATCATCGATGCGGACGGCACGGCGCTTCTCCCCGTCACGGGCGGGCATCATTTCAAGGAAATGTCCGTCGGGAAAGATTTGCTGCAGTATGATTCGCTGGTCACGCTCACGCATTTCAAGGGGCACACGATGGGCGGATTCGGCGGCTCGAATAAAAATATCGGCATCGGCTGTGCGGACGGAAAGGTCGGCAAGATGTGGATTCATCGTGGGGATTCCGGCAGCCAGTGGGGGATTTCCCAAGAGCCTTTCATGGAGCGAATGACGGAATCGACGAAATCGGTGATCGATCATTTCGGGCGTCATGTCACGTATGTGAATGTGCTTCGAAATATGTCGGTCGATTGCGACTGCGCGGGACTTTCGGCGGCGCCGGTCGTGACGCCGGATATCGGGATCTTGGCGTCGACGGATATTTTGGCGGTGGATAAAGCCTCCGTCGATATGATTTACGCTCTGCACCACGACGCCGGGCATGATCTCATCGAACGCATGGAAAGCCGCAAAGGTCTCCGCCAACTTTCGTACATGAAGGAGCTCGGCATGGGGGATGATGATTATATTTTGATTGATCTCGATCACGAGGAGACGCCGATCACAGCGGAAGACGCCGTGGCGGAAGTCGGGAAATAATGGAAACGGAAACAGCAGTCGGTGTGTACCGACCCCCAAAAGTTAGACCTAAATTCTAACGATTGGAGGTCGGTATTTT
>CAVEFO010000044.1:0-14801 GCA_963615055.1 Lachnospiraceae bacterium | reverse complement strand
GGCGGGCCTCCTTGCGCGTCGCTTGGCTACTCACAAAAAATCGGAAACAGCGGCCCATAAATTATAAAAGGCCGCCATCAACAAGGGCCGCGCTTCGGGGCGCGGACCTTTGTGCCCGAAGTGATTAACGAACATAGAGGCAAGTGCAAATATCGCTTTGTGGCCTCATAAAAATTGCATTCAAATTCTTTTTTAGCCCCGTATCTAATTGGCACCCCGCATTCTACCCGCCTACGACCTGTACCTTAGCAGGTCGTAACACAATTTCTTTTAATTTGTATCCCTTTTGCAGCACCACTGCCACCGTTTCCTCCGGCAAATCGGCCGACGGTACCTGCATCACCGCTTCGTGTACATGCGGATCGAAGACCGCGCCTTCGGCTGCAATTTCTTCCACGCCCAAATCGGCGAGGACTTTCAAAAGCTGCTTGTGCAAGAGCGCGAATCCTTCGACGTACGCTGCGCCGGCCGCATCGTTTGCCATGTGGGAGAGCGCCCGCTCGCAATTGTCGACGACGGGCAAGAATTCTTTGGCGACCTCGGCCGTCATTTTGTCTTTCGCCTCCGCCTGCTCGGCGCGCGTGCGTTTCCGGAAATTATCGAAATCTTGCTGCAAACGCTGCTGCTGACTGATCGCGACGGACAGTTTCGCCAAAAGCGCTTCTTTTTCATTTTCCAAAGACAGCACTTTCTTTTCCGCTTCCTCTTTCAATGTCAACGCTTCCGCCAACGCCGCCATGGGATCGACCGTTTCTTCACTGCCCGGCGTATCCGTAGCCGTTTCCGTCTCAGTAACGACTTCCTCCGCCTGCGGCTGCTCCTTCTTCTCCGTTTCTTCCATGTCTTACTCCTTCCCCCGAATCAAACTTTCCAAGCGCCTTTGCATGAAATACAAAAGCCCCACAATTCTGGCATATTCCATTCGTGTCGGCCCCAGCACCGCCATCGTCCCGACCGTCTTGCCGTCGACGGAAAATTCCGCCCGCACGACCGAGAGATCCGAGAGCGATTTTTCGGCGTTTTCCGATCCGATTTTGACCGTGATCGGCGCTTCCGGCTTCGCATCGAGCATATGATTGAGCGTCTCGCGCTCTTCCAAAAGTTGCAGAATGTCCTGCATCCTGTCCACATTGCGGAATTCCGGCTGCCGCATGAGCCCTGCCGTGCCGCCCGTGAATACTTTCCGCGACGGCGAAAGCGCGCAGTCCAATGCGGCAAAGACGCCGTTGAAACGGGACAAATCCCGCTCCGCTTCCTTTTGAAACGACAGAATCAATTTTTCGGACAGCGACGACACATCGCGACCGTGGAGGAAACCGTTCAGCCTGTCGGCCAAAAATTTCAATTCTTCCAGTGATGAACCTTCGGGAATCGGCACGACCTGATTGGATACTTGCCCTTCGCCGGTGACGACGAGCAGAATCGCACGCCGCTCATCCAGCGGCAAAAATTTCGCATATTGAAATGTCGAAGCCCTCTCCCCGCCGCGCACGGCCACTGACAATGTCTGCGTGAGCTGCGCCACGGTGCGCGCCATATTGCGAAACACTTCGTCCACGCGGGACGCTCCCACCATTTCCAGAAGGCGCGTCTCCTCATCGGGCGACATTTGCGCCGGCTCCATGAGCGAATCCACGTAGAAACGGTACCCCTTGATGGACGGAATCCGCCCGGCCGACGTATGCGGCTGCACGAGATACCCTTCATCTTCCAGATCGAGCATTTCATTTCGGATTGTCGCGCTGGAGACGCCCAAATCAAAACCGCGCGCAATCGTCCGAGAGCTCACGGGCTCGGCCGACGACACATACGCCTGCACAATCGCCCAAAGAATCCTCTTCTTTCGCGCATCCATGATAGGAAACCTCCGTTTTTTACTCTTGCTATTAGCACTCACTCGCTTTGAGTGCTAACGTATGTTCATAGAATACCATTCTCTTTCCAAAATGTCAAGATAAATCAAAAAGAAAAATCGAAACCTTGTCCGTTGTCCATTATCCGTTGGCCGTTGGCCGTGGACCGTTATCCGTTATCCGTACGTGAGCGCTTTGGTGATCGTTTGCGATGATGGATTAAAAGGCTTGATGGTCCGACGCGATGCTTTCTTTCCCTTTCTGCTTCTTTTCTTTTGGCACGAGCTTCAAAGGGCTTGTCCCTCCCCGCTCGGTTTGCTGAAATCTTTTTCAAGAAAATGCCAACAAAAAAAACTGCGAACAAAATGTTTTTCATTTCATTCGCAGTTTACGTTTTATTTCCCTTGTGACGCTACCATCAAGCCATTTCAAGCCATTTCAAGCCATTTCAAGCCTTTTCAAGCTATCCACTCAAAGCCGAACACCATAAAGGATAAAAAGGGGAAGCGTTACCGTCATCAAGCCTTTTCAAGCCTTTTCAAGCCATCCGCCCAAAGACGAACACCGTAAAGGGTAAAAAGGGGAAGCGTCACCGTCATCAAGCCTTTTCAAGCTTCCACCCCTATGTGAGAATCGGTCAACGGATAACGGCCAACGGTCAACGGATAACGGCCAACAGCCGACGTCTCACTGTTTATTCTTCATATTCGCATTCTTATAGCGAATCTGGCGGGAGAGAATGTTCTTTCTCATGCGGACGGATGTCGGCGTGACCTCCACGAGTTCATCGTCGCGAATCCATTCCAGCGCCGATTCCAGCGTGAACTGGCGGGGCGGCGGGAGGCGGATGGCGTCATCGGAAGCCGCGGCGCGCGTATTGGTCAGATGTTTCTTCTTGCACGGATTCACGTCCATATCATTGTCACGCGCATTTTCGCCGATGATCATACCTTCGTAGACTTCGACGCCCGGACCGATGAAAAGTTCGCCGCGGTCCAACACGGAATTTAAGCCATACGCCGTCGTCGTACCCGCTTCAAACGCGACGAGCGAGCCGCGCGTGCGTTCGGGAATGTCGCCCTTGTACGGCGTGTAGCCTTGGAAGACGTGATACATGATGCCCGTGCCGCGCGTCATTGTCAGCATTTCATTGCGGAACCCGATGAGACCGCGCGCCGGAATGGAGAAATCCATCTTCATGTACCCGGCGAGCTCTTCCATGGAAATCATTTCCGCACGACGCGGTCCCAGCCCTTCCATGACGGCGCCCATGAATTCCTGCGGCACTTCGACCGTCAAGCGTTCCATCGGTTCGCATTTTTGGCCGTCAATCGTTTTGTAAATGACCTGCGGCTTGGAAATTTCGAGCTCAAAGCCTTCGCGGCGCATCATTTCAATCAAGACGGAAATATGCAGCTCGCCGCGCCCCGATACGGTGAATGCATCCGAGCTGTCCGTATCTTCCACGCGCAGCGCGACATTCGTTTCAATTTCTTTTTCGAGACGGGCGCGGATGTGGCGGCTCGTCACGAAATCGCCTTCGCGTCCCGCAAACGGGCTCTTATTGACATGGAAGACCATGGACAGCGTCGGCTCATCGATATGAATGGAGGGCAGCGCTTCCGGATTCGTCGCATCGGCGACCGTTTCCCCGATATTGATGTCTTTGAAACCGGCCATCGCGACGATATCGCCCATTTGCGCTTCTTCGACCGGCGTGCGTTTCATTCCCTGCCAGACGAAAAGCTGACCGATACGATCATTTTTCGTCTTTTCACCGTCCGTGATCGCGACTTGCTGGCCGACACGGACCTTGCCGCGCGTGACACGACCGATCGCGACTTTTCCGAGATATTCATCCGCATCAAGCGTCGTCGTCATGATCTGGAGTCCGCCGTCCACGTCGCCTTCCGGCGCGGGAATGTACTTCAAGATGGTTTCAAAAAGCGGCCCCAAATCTTTCGCCTCGTCATTCATATGAAGCTTGGCAATCCCGGCGCGCGCCGACGCGTACACCAGCGGGAAATCCAGCTGATCCTCATCGGCATCCAGCTCCATGAAAAGCTCCAAAATTTCCCCTTCGACATCGGAAATGCGTTCGTCGGGGCGATCGATTTTATTGATGACGACAATCGGTTTCAACTTGTGTTCCAACGCTTTACGGAGGACGTACTTCGTCTGCGGCATCGGCCCCTCATGGGAATCGACGACCAATAGCACGCCGTCCACCATATTCAAAATACGCTCGACTTCGCCGCCGAAATCCGCGTGCCCGGGGGTGTCGACGATATTGAGCTTCACGCCGTCGTGCATGACGGACGTATTTTTCGACAGAATCGTAATCCCGCGTTCGCGCTCCAGCGGATTGGAATCCATCACGCGCTCTTCCACCTTCTGGTTTTCGCGGAAAATGTGACTCTGCTTAAGCATCGCATCGACAAGCGTCGTCTTTCCGTGATCGACGTGCGCAATGATAGCGATATTCCGAATGTCTTCTCTCTTCATGCTGATCTCCTACTGAACAATTCCGATATGACGTAATTTGTATTATAGCAAAAGTAAAAAAAGAAATAAAGGGGTGCCTTTCAGGAAAGGAAACGGGCAAGCGCCGCCGGATCCTTCCAAGAAACGCCGCCCAATCGCCCCGCAAACTCCGGCGCCGAAAAGAGGACGGGCTCCGCCGGCGACTCTTCTTGCAAAACTTTTTCCATCCACACCATGTCGTACCAATGCCCGAATTTACAGCCACAGCGATGAAAACGACCAATCGTCTCATAGCCGATGTGCGTGTGGAAATCCAAACTGTTCGTATCCAAAAATTCATCGTCCCCGCGCGGCACGGCGACACAGGCATACGCATTGCAAAATCCCTGCCGCCGCAGAAGAAATTCCAGCTGCGAGACAAGCGATTTCCCGATTCCGCAGCCGTGTGCCTCCCGCGACAAGTACACGGAAAGTTCCGCGCACCACGCATACGCCCGCCGCGGATGAAACGCGCCGGCATACGCATAGCCGACAATCTTTCCGTCTTTTTCCGCGACAAAATACGGAAACCGTGGCAAAGTGCCCCGAACGCGCTCGGAAAATTCCGAAACCGTCGGCGCATCATACTCAAAGGTAATCGCCGTTTTCTCGACATACGGCGCATACACGGAAAGCAAATCCGCCGCGTCCTCCGCCCGTGCCACCCGATACCACACTCCGCCCATATTGCCTCCCCTTTTGCCGTTGCCCGATCTCCGCTCTCCGCTCTCCGTTATCCGTCGTCCGTTGTCCGTGAACCGTCTCTCAAACTGTATAATAGCAAAGTTTTCATGCCGGGATCACGGACAATAAACAGTGACAAAGCATATGTCGTGAAAAATCAAGCCTTATCAAGCCCATCGTCGAAAAACAATCAAAGAAAAGACGCAAAAATGCCTCGCCGAGACTTCAAGCCCCTCAAGCCTTTTGCAAAGCCCATTTCCGCTCACACAGGACAAACGTTCACAACGGATGATGAATAATCGTACCGCCGCCAATCAAGCGATCTTCGTCATAAAAAACGACCGATTGCCCCGGTGTAATCGCGCGTTGCGGCGTAGCGAAAACGACTTGGGCGCAGCCGTTTTCCGAAAGCTTCACCCGGCACGTTTCCGTATGCGCCCCGTAACGAATTTTCGCCGTGCAGGAAAATTCCGCTCCCGGCGCTTCCCCGTCCGGAAAATCCAAGCGATCCGCCCACAGTTCCGTCCGAAAAAGATCTTCGTTTTCGCCCACGATGACGCGATTTGTCTTCGCATCGAGCGCCGTCACATAGAGCGGCACCGATGACACGATTCCGAGCCCTTTCCGCTGCCCAATCGTATAGCGCACCAGCCCACGATGCCGACCGAGCACCTTCCCGTTTCGATCCGTGATATCCCCCGGCTTAAAAATTTCCGGCGCCCGTTTCTTCAAATACGCCACATACGACCGCTCGCCCGCCAAGAAACAAATGTCCTGGCTCTCCGCTTTATGCGCGACGGGAAGCCCCTTTGCCTCGGCCAGCGCCCGCGTCTCCGTCTTCTCCGTCCTCCCCAGCGGAAACAGAATGTGCGCCAGCTGCTCCTGCGTCAAATGGTACATCATGTACGACTGATCTTTTTTAAGATCCCATCCTTTTCGTACTTCATAGTGTCCCCGCGCTTCATCGTACACAATCCGCGCATAATGCCCCGTCGCAAAATACTCTGCCGAAAACTCGCGGCGCATCGTTTCATAAAAAAGTCCGAATTTAATGTGCAAATCGCAAATCATGCAAGGGTTCGGCGTCACCCCCGCCGCATACGAATGAATGAAATTCCGCAACACAATCTCTTGAAACGGCTCCATGACATCGAGCACTTTGTGGGGAATGTCCAAAAAGGCGGCCATCGCTTCGGCGTCCGACGTGTCCTGCTCCGGAAACACGCGCATCGTGGCGCCGCACACCTCATACCCCGCCTCCTGCAAAAGCCGGGCCACCAGCGTGGAATCCACGCCCCCCGACATCGCGACGACGACTTTCTTTTTCATCTCGACTCCTTCCCGGCCCGGCGGCCGACCATCATCACACAACGGATTGAAAGTCCGAAGGAAATAACGAAAACATTATAGCATATAGCGACGCCGGCAAAAACAAGAAGCATCCCGAAATTGATAAAGAAAAGAACCGCCTGCCAATCTGACATCTGAGCGCCTGCTATCTCGATCTCCATGAGCCGTCAATACAAAACAAGTCATCAAGCCAATCAAAAAAAGAGCTGTCAAAAAATGCAAAATCATTGTACAGCTCTTTTGTCTTTCCTCATCCCTATCGCAGAAACTTCTCGCCTCAAAAGCCTCCGAGGAAAAAAAAGGAATCAGCTATGCCCCTCAATCCTCAATTCTGCCCTTTCTCATTTCGTCCCGCAGACGATGCCCGTCACATAGCCGAAACTGATATGAAAGACCAGATTTCCTTTTTGACTGTCGCCGAAATACCAAAAATAATCCGTGTCCCCGTCGATCTGGCGCAAATCCGGCTCGCCGTACTTCGCGATCACATCGGTGAAGCGTGCCCCGACCGCGATTCCATCCGGCGTCGCGAGCCCGTTTTTCTGCCCGAGCGACATGACGCGAAAGACCATCTTCTCTTTCTCCAGCACAGAAATGAAAAAGGAATCCCCGTAGACGTATTCGGTAATCCATTCCCCGCGCGGCGCGTAAAAACTTTTTTCCTTTCGTGTCGGCGGCCCGTAGGTGGCGGTGATGTAGTCTTCGGGACTCCCCGGCGCCATGCCGCCAATCGCCATCCGCTCGTCAGCAAGCTTCGCCTCCGCCGCGCCGAACGAAAACAAAAACAGCAGCGCCAAGAACCAATATTTCTTCAAGACGCGCCTCCCGAAAGGGCTACGGCTTTTTCGAGGACTTCTCCCACGCTCTCGCGGAAAACAAGCGAGCACGCACCGTCCCGCGGCGTCGGATCCCGATTGATGAGGACAAGCGCATCGCCGCGGAAATCATCGATGAAACTCGCCGCCGGATAGACGACGAGACTCGTCCCGCCGATAATGAGCATATCCGCCTGCCGAATCGCCGCGACGGCACCGTCGATGACATGCCCGTCCAGCCCTTCTTCGTAGAGCACCACATCCGGTTTCAAGACACCGCCGCACTCGGGGCAGCGCGGGATGGGATCGCAGAGCGCCAAAAATTCTTCCATGCCGACCGTCTTGCCGCAAGTCTGGCAAATATTGCGAAGGACGGAGCCGTGCAATTCCCACACGACGCGGCTCCCCGCTTTCTGATGCAATCCGTCGATATTTTGCGTCACGACAGCCAACAATTCCCCGCGCCGCTCCAGCTCGGCCAGCGCATAATGCGCCCGATTCGGCTTCGCGCGCAGCATCATCCCTTCACGCTCTTTGTAAATCGTATAAAATTCCACCGGATGCTCGACATAAAAATGATGCGACAGCATTTCCTCCGCCGACCACGGATACTCATTCTTCTGCCGATATAGCCCGTCTTTCCCGCGAAAATCCGGAATATCCGATTCCGTGGAAACACCGGCCCCACCGAAAAATACAATCCGCCGATGCGACGAAATCATCTCCGCCAACTTTTCAATCTCCGTCATCTTCCGTCCTCCTTTCTGAAACCGTTTCTTTTTCATTATACTATATTTTACGAAACGTCTGTGCGTCTCCTCATTTCCCCACGAAAAAAGCCTCACATTTCTGTGGGGCTCTCTCCGTTGTATGAGTTGTATGAAAAGAAATAGGGGATAACAGAAACTTTCCGGTCTTAATCGTCCAAAACATTCAGGGCGTAGACGGCGTATTCTTTTTCCAGCGCTTCCGTCTTCTTCATCATTTCGATCTGGAGATCGGACGCTTTGTCGTAATTCTTCGCTTCGAGCGCTTTCTTGAGGCGCGTGCAAATGCATTCGCCTTCCTCGGTGTCTTTCGCAAGCTCCACGCGCTTTGCTTTGATGCTCTTCCAGCGTTTTTCGTCGAGTTTGTCTTCGTTATCGAGTTTCTTCATGCGTTTCACGAGTGTTTCCGTCTTCGGGATGAGGCGATCGACGATCTCATTTTCCCAGCGATACAGAATGCTGGCCATAAAGGAATCGACGAGCGTGTCGTTCAGTGTGCCGCCGCGCGTGATGACGGCGAGTTTCTCCGGATGGCTGCGCATGATCTTGACATTTTCCCAGACGGTCGCCGGCGGTTTCCCGAAAATGGCGTCACGTTCTTCCTGCGTGAAATCTTCGAAAACATCTTCTTCGCAACGATATTCGCGATCCTTTTCGAGATAATCCGCCTCTTCGCCCGCTTTCTTGGAGAGTTCGGCGCAGAGTTCTTCCGGTGTCTTGCCGGATTCCACAGCGTATTTGATCCCATCGAGCGCGGTCAGGAAGAGGGCCGCAGCCGTGCAATACGTATTTGTGAACGGGTTCGGCGCGCGGAGTTCGAAACGGGTGGCGTGCGGATTGTCGATATCGCGGACGAGCCCGATCAAAATCGTGCGGTTCCGGGACGGGACATCCGGCGTATGGCCGAGCGATGTCACAATGCAGACCGGCGCTTCGAAGCCCGGTTTCAGACGATTGAATGCGTCCGTCGTCGAGGAAACGAAAGGATTCGTCGCTTCGTAATTTTTGAGAATGCCCATGATGAAGCCGTAGCCGACGGTCGAAAGGAAATCATCTTTCATATTGCCGGGCGCGAGGAGATTCACGGTCTTGCCGTTTTTGAGACGCGCCGCAATCCCGATATGCGTATGTTCGCCGGATCCCGCGACGCCGATGATCGGTTTGGCCTGGAAGGAAACATCCAGCCCATTTTCACGGAATACTTCGCGGATCAGAATGCGAGCCTGCAATTCATTGTCACAAGTCTGCAGCGGATTCGTGCTGAATTTCCAATCCATTTCCAGCTGCTCGACGACGCCGGTGATATGGCCTTCGTCATCGACTTTCGGCTTCACGCCGCCGACTTCCTTGTGGCCCATTTCCACTTCAAAGCCGCGTGCATTGAGCTCTTCGATGGCCTGCTCCATCGCCGTGCGGACATTGCCGCGCATTCTCTGCCAATATTGTTCCTGCAAACGCTGGGAAACGGACAAATCCTGCACTGTTTCCTTTTCGCTCGGCGTTCTCACCCAGAATTCCAGCTCGGTCGCCGTCGTAAAGACAATGTCCTGGATGTCCTCGAAGGGGAGATATTCCATGCCCTTCACCGGATGCGATGCGAAAAGTTTCTTGAGTTCCGCGCTGACGTAATCGCAAGAATCTTTCAAAATGGAGCGGGAATCAATCCGTTTCCCGTTGTGAATGAAGAAACTGGGAATACGGAGCGTCCCGATCGGGCGGCCTTCTTCGTCGATATTGTCGTAATTGTAATCGACATACCAATTCACCGTGTTGTCCGCAATCATATCGACGCGGGCATCATTGAGCGTGGCGATATTCATGAGCACGACGGAAGAGCCGTCCGTCTGTACCGCGGTCCCGGCGAAGAAATCATCGTAATCTTTCAGGAAAATTTCAATCGGAATCTTTTCGTCCGTATCGTTTCCGGCCAGATCGATACCGACCAAGGAAACAAAGCGGACTTCCGGATGCTGCGCCAAGAGGGACAGAATCCCTTCTTTTCCGTATTGACCGGCGGGAATGACATACAGCAATTCACTACTCATCATGATGAAAAACGCCTCCTGTTTTCAACCGAATGGAAATTGGAAAAATAAAAGCGGCTCATCCCCGTATGGAAATGAGCCGTCATCGACAACAATTATTCTGTTACGTCACAAGGATACTCCATACCCTTGTTTTTGTCAAGCGGGCAAGCCCGATCAGGAAAGTGCTTCGCGGACGAGGCTGTTGATCACCTTTCCGTCTGCTTTTCCCTTGAGCTTGACCATGACCGCCTTCATCACGGAACCGAGATTCCGCTCTTCGGGCGCCATTGCTTCGACAATGTCCTGCACGACTTTCCGGATGTCTTCTTCGGAAAGTTCCGCCGGTAGGTACTTCTGCAATATGGCCATTTCGGCCTTTGTCTCGCTGATGAGATCTTCGCGACCGCTGCCTTCGATTTCCGCCAGCGTCTCTTTGCGCTGCTTCATCTCTTTGCGGAGAATGGCGACCACTTCGTCATCTCCAAAGTCTGCGTGACCCGCATCGATTTCAGCCTGCCGGATCCGGGCGCGCGCCATCCGAATGACGGCGAGTGCGACCTTCCCCTCTTCTTTTGCTTTCATGGCCTCTTTCATATCGGCCATCAGCGTCTCTTTTAACGTCAATTTCTTTCACCTTACTTGAACTTGCGTTTTCTGGCTGCTTCGGATTTCAGCTTACGTCTTACGCTGGGCTTTTCGTAATGCTCGCGTTTTCTGACTTCAGAAAGAACCCCGGCTTTTTGGCAGGAACGTTTAAATCTGCGAAGAGCACTATCCAAGGATTCGCCCTTCTTGACTTTGATCTCAGACATCTTTATCCCTCCCTCCCAATCGACTCTAGGGTGCTATGCACACTGATAAATTATAAAGGATTCAGGCGTATCTGTCAACGGGAAATATGAAATTTCTCGAAACACAAATTTTCCCGTCAATTCCCAAAGTCAATGTCGACTCGCTCAAAAAGCAAAACTTCCTTTGAAAATCCTTCTTTGCAAAGTTTTTTGATTGCTTATATCAAACTTACACCAGTTTCCCGAAATCGGCCCACCGGCGGAAGAGCGAGAGAACGGCGCACAGCGTCGCGATGCGATTCTTTTGCACGACCGGATCCTCTGTCATGACCATGACGGCATCCAAATACGCATTGATCGGTGCGACGAGATTTTGGAGCGCGGGGACGGCAGCTGCGTAATCGTAGGCGGCATACGCTGCCTCAATCGGTCCTTTCTCCGTTTCGGCGGCTTGCCACAATTCGCGCTCGGCATCCTCGGCAAAGAGAGCCGGATTGACCGCCGTTTCTTCTTTTCCTTTCGTGATATTCGCCAAGCGCGTCACGGCGGCGCGAAGATCCGCATTGTCTTTGATACCGCTTTCCTTCAAGCTTTCCGCGCGGAGGAAAATGGCGTAAATATCATCGATGGGATCGACGAGAACCGCATCTACGATATCGTAATCAATCCCCGTTTCCAGCAAAATCCCGCGTATGCGCTGGCGGAAAAAGTCCTCAATCTGCGCAGCCGCTTTTTCTTTGGCCGCCGTCTCGCCCGGCAAAAGGGCCAGCGCTTTTTCGATCCCGCGGCGCACATCCCAATGAAGTTTCCCGTCCGCCAAAATATGCACGGCGCCAATCGTCTGACGGCGCAAAGCAAAGGGATCTTGCGAGCCGGTCGGAATGAGGCCGCGCAGGAACGTCGCCGCCAAATTGTCCAATTTATCCGCCAAGGAAACGGCGCGCCCGGCCTGCGATTGCGGCAAAATATCTCCCGCAAAGCGCGGCATGTACTGCTCGAAAATCGCCTGCGCGACAGTCGGTTTCTCCCCGTCCAAGAGCGCGTATTCCTTCCCCATTTCGCCTTGAAGCTCCGTGAATTCCGTCACCATGCCGGTCGCCAAATCCGCTTTGGACAGATACGCCGCGCGGAGGGCGTCCTTCGTTTCCTCATCCGTGAAAGCCAAATCGGAGGCAATGAGCGCCGCGAGCGTCCCAATGCGATCCGCTTTGTCCACCATGGTGCCCATGCCCTCTTGGTAATTGATCCGCACGGAATCTTCGCGATGCCCTTCCAGCGATTTCTTTCTGTCGTTGTCAAAGAAAAATTTCGCGTCGTCGAGGCGCGCCCGCAGCACGCGTTCGTTTCCGACCTGCACATTTTCGATCGCGTGCGTGCCGCCGTTCCGGACCGTCAGGAAATACGGAAGCAGACTCCCATCTTCCTTCTCCACGGGATAATAGCGCTGGTGATCGCGCATCGGCGTGACGACCGCCGGGACGGGTAGCTGTAAAAATTCCGCGTCAATCCGCCCGTAGAGCGCCGTCGGATATTCCACGATGTAATTGATTTCTTCCAAAAGTTCCGCATTGTGCCGCACGACGCCGGAGAGTTCGGCCGCTTTTTCCAAAAGCCCCTTGCGAATCATCTCGCGCCGCTCGTCCTGATCGACGATGACGTACGCCGCCCGCATAGCTTCGACATACGCCGCCGGTTCCTTGATTTCTACGTCGCCCTTCGACAGGACGCGGTGCCCGCGGGAAATACGACCGCTTTTGACATGCGCGATCTCCATCGGCACGACATTCTCTCCGCAGAGCGCGACAAGCCAGCGAATCGGACGGATGAAACGAAATTCTTCACTCCCCCAGTGCATACTGCGCCCAAAGGACAGCCCCGTCACGAGCTCCGTGAAAACGGTCGGCAAAATTTCTTCCGCCGGTTTCCCGACATTCACGACATCCGCCCAGACATACTCGCCGTCGCGGACAAGCGCGTCGGCCGAAATGCCGAGCCCGCGCGCAAAACCTTCTGCGGCGCGTGTCGGTTTCCCGTCCGCATCAAAAGCAACCGAAACGGACGGCCCGCGTTTTTTGAGCGATTCATCCGCCTGCCGCTCCGCCGCACCCGTAACCAAGACGGCCAGCCGCCGCGGCGTCCCGTACACCTTCACACTCTCGAAAGAAAGACGCGCCGCCGAGAGCTTCTCTTTGGCGAGCTCCTCCAACTGCGAAACCGCCGCCGGCATGACATTGGCCGGCATTTCCTCCGTCCCGATTTCCAAAAGCAGATCCCGACTCATTTCGCAGCCTCCTTCAACATGGGGAAGCCCAGCTCCTCCCGTTTCTCCAAATACGCTTTCGCGCAAAGACGCGCCAGACTCCGCACACGCCCGATATATTCCGTTCGTTCGGCCAAAGAAATCGCGCCCGCCGCATCCAGCAAATTAAACGTATGCGAACACTTCAGCACATAATCGTACGCCGGCAACACATAGCCCAGCCCGATTACGCGTTTCGCCTCTTTTTCATACATATCAAACAGCTTAAAGAGCATCTCGTGATCGGACAAATCGTAGCTGTAGCACGACTGCTCATATTCATTCTGGTGCCAAATATCGCCGTACGTCACGCCATCCGTCCAGATGAGATCATACACATTGTCCTTCTCCTGGATATACATCGCGATGCGTTCCAAGCCGTACGTGATTTCGACGGAAACGGGATGCTCCTCGATGCCGCCGACTTGCTGGAAATATGTAAACTGCGTGATTTCCATTCCGTCGAGCCACACTTCCCAACCAATCCCCCAAGCGCCGAGCGTGGGCGATTCCCAGTTGTCCTCGACGAAACGAATATCATGCTCCGCCGGATCGATTCCCAGCTCCTTCAGGCTGTCCAGATACATTTCCTGGATTGTATCGGGAGACGGTTTCATAATGACTTGAAATTGATGATGCTGATACAGACGATTCGGATTGTCCCCGTACCGTCCGTCATCCGGACGCCGCGACGGCTCCACATACGCCACATTCCAAGGCTCCGGTCCCAATGTGCGCAAAAAAGTGGCGGGATTCATCGTCCCCGCACCCTTTTCGGTGTCATACGGCTGTTCCAAAACACAGCCGCGCGCCGACCAAAATTTTTGCAATGAAAGAATGATTTGCTGAAATGTCATCATGACCTCCTTGCGAAACGGAAATTTCTTGTATCAATGGCTGTATTGTACTCTAGATAATAGGAAACATGCAAGAAGAAACGTACGCAAATTTGACCCCCTTGGAAACTCCTGCCTTCTTCCCTCCTGACAATTTTTTTACATTAAAGGAACCGCTGATTAAAATATTTTCGTAAGCGGACGGAGATTCGGAAGTCGGGAGTGCGACAGATCGGGAGCGCGGCCCCGCCAAAGCTGCCAAGCTGGCAAGGAAGACAAGGACCGTTTCTTTATGTGTACTTGGCATTTTTTCGTCAGACGCAAGATAGTTGTTAGTTATTAGCTGCCAGCTATTAGTTTTTTTGACTCTCATGGAGATTGAGACGTCAGATATCAGAGACTTGCTTGGCTTTTTTCGTCAGGCTCAAAATAATAATTAGTTGTCAGCTGTTAGCTGTTAGACAAAAGCAGAACGCGCTTCGCGCCATTAAAAATGCGCCGGTCAGCCCTCTTTTGAAGGCAACCTTCCGGCGGACGGCTGCCGGTGCCCCGCAGGGGCGGGTGATAAGGCGCCGAAGGCGTTATAAAAATCATCGCCAAAAGCGATACCTGCAACTGCTCACTACTAATTGCTAACTGCTAACTTTAATACCCCTGTGAAAGAAAAAGGTTTCCACCTCAGACCACCCTTACCAAGCCTTCCGTCAAGAACGGAAAAAGACGCAAATGCCCGCCACATCCAAACCCGTTCAAGCCCTTTCAAGCCCTTTTGACCATTGTCCGTCGACCGTTTACCGTTTACCGTTTACCGTTTACCGTCCGTCATTTCCCACGAATGACAAAAGCCGGACAAATT